>JAZQKN010000022.1:0-3793 GCA_045542175.1 Acutalibacteraceae bacterium
AGTGTATCTTCGGTCATTTCTGCTTTTTCTGTGGCGGAATAAACGTCGCCTATAAGCTTATCAACCTCGTTAATGCGTTCAATAAATGCAGGAAGTCCGTAGCCTGAACCGTGACCGGCACCGTCAACGCTGTCAAAGTGAACGAAAAGAAAATCAGGTTTATTTTCAATTATATAATCACAGACAACAGGTGTCAGCTCGGTATCGCGTGCCGTTGCGTGAGAAACCCCGACATTATTCTCAACTATGCCGTAAGTTATGGGATTCCAGTCACAGTAAGAACCGAGAACGGCTTCGGGATAAGTTTCTCTTATCCTTCGGAATAATGAAGGGAACGGAGAATCAACGTCATAGGGAACAGAGGATACAATGCCGTTTGTCAGACCGTGGATTTCGGGTCCGACACCGATAAGCATTGAACCCCAGCATTCCGCACTGATTGTAGGCTTTGAAGAAAGAGCTTTGTACGTTACAGCTCCGTTTTTAAATATTCTGTCAAAATTCGGTGTGTCGGCATCCTTAAACCAGCTTCCCGCACCGTCAACACCGATAACAATTACGTGTGAATATTTTCTTGCCATAGCAGTTACTCCTGAATTTAAATAAATGTTCCCTGTATTTTCGTGATTTCAGCTCAGAACTCAAGAATAATCGGATTGTTTTCCGCTAATTATTTTCTTATCAATTCCGCCGATAAAAAGATTGTTTTCCGCTTTCAGAGCAGACGGGTCACTGTTTTCGTAAACTATTCCGTAAAGCGGAGAATCATTTTCCTCGGGAGCAATAAAAACGTTGTTTCTGACAGTAAGCTTGTAAACCATTGATCTGAAGAAAACGTATCCTCTGCTTTTACCGATTCTTCCCGAAGGACCGTCAAAAATATTATTTTCGATAATAATATCGTGGTGGTCAATATCTCCATGATGACCGACTCCCGGAAAACCGTCACATTTGAAGATATTGTTTCTTATTATAACGTTGCGGCAAGGTGTATCGTCTGACTTGAAGTCTATCAGTTCCCCGTTGCAGTTATAGACAGGACCGTAAGATCCGTGCTTTGACATATCAAGCTGAATCTGTTCATTATAAAGAATATCGCTTTTCACCGTATAAGACGGGCCATCAAAAACACAGTTTTGTATTACTGCATTTTCCGTCCCGTTGATTTCTATGAAATGCCACTGTGCACAATGACGGAATCTGCAGTTTTCAATGGTAATATTACTGCAATGAACGGTATTGACAAGAGTAGCAAGCTCGGTTAAATCTTTGTTGCCGTCAAAAATACCGCCTGAAATAACAACGTCGTGAGTACCTTCATAAGCTCCCCAATCAGGTTCAGAATAAGAAGCAAGCAGATATCTTGTTATCGGATTGCTTTTGCCGCTTCTCAAAACAACTGCATTGTCAGAGAATTTAAGCGTCTGACAAGAATAAAAAATGAGCGCCGCAGAGATAAGATACGTACCGTCGGGGAAATAAACCGTTCCGCCGTCTTTCACTTTATCAATGCAAGCCTGAAGAGCTTTTGTATCGTCGTGGATACCGTCACCGTAAACAGTGTTGTTTTTCATTACGTCAATAAACTTCATGCGTGACACCTCTGATTTATTTTCAGTTTGTGATTATTTAATTCGGTTAATCAAGCCGCACCGTTACATTATCGTCATCAATATCGCAGTTATAAAGAAGCGGCTCTGCAAATTCTGTTAAAGAATATCAGCCGAGCAGTTTTCTCGGATCAACACGGAAAGCTTTCCAGTTGCGGATATTGTACCATAAAGAGTATTTTTAAACAATAGTTAAATGCCTGTAAAACAGTTATTATTAATCAAATCACTTGAAAAAGAAAAAAATAAGTGTTAAAATTATTCAAAATACTTCCCGTATACTAAAAAGGAGAAAGTGTTATGAAAAACAAGAAAAAAATCATTCTCTCGGTTGTTGCCGTAATTCTGACTCTCGGAATAATCGCAGGTGCTCTGGCGTTATATTTCACAAGATACTTTAAAGATAAAAATGATAACGAAGAATTTTTCAGAAAGAACGTCGGTTCAATAGGATATGAAAACACCATTGAAACAGCATATCCGACAACAGACGTTTATGATATAATCAAAGAACATTTTGAATCTGAATTGCCCGAAGGCAAAACAGTAAAGAAGGTTGCAATTATCGGTTATGACGGTTGCCGCGCAGACATCCTCCTCGAAAGACAGGATAACGGCGCAATAAGCTATTTGCTTGCTAACGGTGCGTCAATCAACCTTACATACTGCGGCGGTGTGAATTATCCCGCCGAAAACACTCAGGCAACCTCAACCGCTCCCGGCTGGTGCTCAATGCTCACGGGCGAATGGTCTGACGTTCACGGAATTACTGGCAACGGAATAACAAAAGACCTTGAGCCAAAAACCCTTATGACTTCCCTTGTTGAAGACGGCATTATTGACGATGCCGCATTCATCACAAAGTGGAAGGGTCACTTTTCAAGGGACGGCGCAACATATAACACTGAAAAAGCATATTGCGAAGAGAACGATATCGACGTTGATTTTAACCTTCGCAACGGAAAAAAAGATATTCACACAGGCGCTATGGAAGAAATCACAAGCGAAGACTGTGCAGACTTTGTGTTTATAATTTATGAAGACACCGATTCTGCAGGACACAACTTCGGATTCACTTACAACAACCCCGTATATAAAGACGGATTCAACACTGAAGATGCTTACGGCTACGAGGTTATCAAAGCAATCGAAGCAAGAGAAACATACGAAACAGAAGATTGGCTTATTATCGTTACTTCAGACCACGGCGGAATCGGCACAGACCACGGCGGTCCGAGCATTCAGGAAAGAATGACCTTTGTTGTTATGAACAAGGAATGGTAATATAACAAGAAAACCTCCTTGCAAAACGCAGGGAGGTTTTCTTAACCGGTTTCTTACTATTATTCCAAAATGGCTTACGACAATGGCTTACGACGGCTTCAAATCTATTGGCAGAGACGATATAACCAACCTTACCGTTGCGCATATTTAAGCAGCCAGAAGTTCACTTCGCTCGTATGATCGGGCGATACCGAGTCCACCTTCGAGAGTTTGACTTGTCAGGTCAAAGCAGAACTTAATATGGCTCTTACATACGGCAGTGACAGTGAAAACCACACACATAAACACGAACTTGCAAATCATCAACACAGTCATTGTGTTTAATAAATTAGATATTATCGATTTGTTTGCTTAATCTAAAGCCATAAGTATATTGAGGTGTTCTTTATGAAAAAATTTTTGTCAGTAACACTTTGCTTTACAATACTGTTTTCGTTTGCGGTGCCTTGCTTTGCGGTGGAAGAAAGAGTGCAGCAGCCCGAAATTATAGATACCGTTTTCCCTACTGACGACGTGGTTGTTGCCGATATTATCGCAACGGAATCACCTTATAATGCCGATAACACAGGTAAAAATGACGCTACGTCCGCAATTCAGAAAGCAATTGACGATTGTTTTGAAAACGGCGGCGGCACTGTCTGGCTTCCCAAAGGCGAATACAGAGTTACAGGTAATATCTATATAAAAAAGTTTGTGACGCTTCGTGGTGAATATCAGGATCCCGATGTTGGAAGCGAATACGGTACAATTATTATTGCCGACGTTGAAAGCAGTAACGATATGCGACCGTCGCTTTTTACCGTCGGAGCAAGCGCAGGTGCATTCGGTCTTACCGTCTGGTATCCTGAACAGGATATAAATAACGTTAAGCCTTATCCGTATACGTTCTACGTTGACGG
>JAZQKN010000023.1:0-3050 GCA_045542175.1 Acutalibacteraceae bacterium
TCTGCAAACTGGTATGTTCATACAGATTATTTTAAGAGATGGAAAACAGAAGAATTATCTCAGTATTTTGAGGGTGAAATTGAATATGCAAAAGATTTCCTCTCAGGTGGGTTATATGGTCCTGTTACATTTTACACGGAATGATGACAGGTTCCGTTGAATGTGTGATAATTAAACAAATTTGAATTTTTGGAGGCGTTTATGAAATTTAAAAAACATATTTCCTTACTTCTTTGCCTTTCTGTGATGTTTTCATTTACTATACTCCCCTCTTATGCTTCAAACGGGATTAAGTCGGGTACACCTGTAATAATAAACACAGCAGAAGAAATTACCGGTATAGTTGTAAACTGCTTTGCGAAGTTAATTAACAAAATCAAAGGTACGGACGAAACCGATATACCCTCTGCAACGGTAAATCCTCATTCTTGGATTGAATATAAAGGCGAGCCGATTGAGAATCCCGAGCAGACATTAAATGCGGAAACCTGGGTCGCAAATGAAATTGCTTTTGAAAGCGAAAAATCATATGCAAGCCCATTCAATGATGTTGATGTTGAACTGCATCTTTGGGGCAACGGCAGACTTTATAAAATCCCTGCTTTCTGGGACGGCGGTAACATCTGGAAAGTCCGTTTTGCTTGCCCCTCCGAAGGTGATTGGTATTTCAGAACTGTCTGCACGGATGCCGAAAACACTTCGCTTGACAGCAGAACAGGCAAAGTTATCTGTTCTGAATACAGCGGCGATTACGATATCTATAAACACGGTTTTGTCACAACAAATGCAGGTAATAAGTATTTTACCTATGATGACGGCACACCGTTTTTCTACCTTGGTGATACACATTGGAGCCTCGGTGACGAAACCGTTGATATGGTTAAAACAACATGCGAAAAGCGTGTTTCGCAGGGCTTTACAGTATATCAGAGTGAACCTATCGGAGCAAAGTTTGATTTCACAAACGGCATAACCGAAGACGATAAGTCAGGACTTGCAGACTATGACGAAAAATTCCGCATCATTGCCGAAAACGGTCTTGTTCACGCAAATGCACAGTTTTTCTTCTCCTATTTTATTGAGCCTCTGATTTCAAACAACGGCGGTTTCAACGGCAATGAACCGTCTGATTCGGCAAAAGCTTACCTTGAAAAAGTCAGCCGTTACTGGGTCGCAAGATACAGCGCATATCCCGTTATATGGACTCTCGGTCAAGAGGTTGACAACGATTTCTATTGGAGTGAAACAAACCATCCCGAATGGGGATTAGAAAACAACCCTTACAAGCTTATCGCGGAATATATAGCAAAACACGATGTGTATGACCATCCGCTTTCTGCTCATATGGAAAACGTTGGTGCAACATCGGTTTACGGCAACGGCAAGGGAGCAACGGATGAATGCAAGGTTTATTTTAAGGATGCGGAGCCTTCCAGTTTCAGAGATATAAAATCGCATAATTTTTACGCTGTTCAATGGCATCCTTCAAAAACGGAGCAAAGCGATTTTCGCGTTGAAAAAGATTGCTGGTATAACTCACAAGGCAAACCTGCAATTAATTATGAGGGTCAGTATTGCTATCTCTGGACAAAAAACTTCGGTTCCAGAATGCAAGGCTGGACAGCATATCTGAGCGGTATGTACGGCTATGGTTGGGGCGGCCATGACACTTGGAGCTACCTTAATGTTTATGACGAAGAAAATGACAGTTCAGACGGCGTTGACACAATAACGAGCCAAGAAAAAATCAACGCAACATGGCAGGACGCACTTGAATATGAGAGCTCATATCAAGTCGGATATATGCGTGATTTCCTCGAAAGCACAAAGTGGTATAATCTTATTCCGAGGTTTGACAATAAATCATATTTTGTGCCTGCAAACAATGTTTATTATGCTTATGCAGGTAATGAAGATAACAGCGAAATCGTTATATATTTCTATTCGTTTACCGATGAATCCGTTGCTCAGAATGCAAACACCAAGTATTACGGCGGAATAAAAACAGGCACAGTCGGAAACCTCGTTCCGAACGGAAGTTATACATATCAATGGTTCAACCCTATCAATGGCGAATACTCCGAGGAATATGAATTCACTGCCACTCGGTTTGGTACATATTACATTGGCGACAGGCCGCAGGCAACCGATATGGTTCTGTGCATAAGCGCCGCCGATTAATTCTGAACGAGTAATTGTATCTGATAAATTCCAATTCGTCGAACTCCGGTTCTAAAGTGAGACGTACTGCCAAAAAAGTCTCGTAAATGGCCTACAGAGCCGTTTGTGAGGCTTTTTTCTTTTGAAAATCTTGCTCATAATAGCCTCCTTGAAGCACTTTATTATTCCAAAAGCGAACTATTCTTGACCCCAAACCTGCCCCAAAAAGCTTTTTTGAGGAAATTTACCACACTTTTGCCACAATTATGCCGAAATTTTTTGACTCATGCCGTCAAGATGCCGACAAGATGTGGAACTATTTTTCAAGGCAATTTTCAGGTGAAAACAAGTGCTGACTCGTGCCTTGGATCCAAAACCGCCCAAAAGTGGGTTGAAAACTCGTGCCTTATAGAACAATATTTTCGTACTTGCCGAAAACTATTATGCTCTTTTTCCTTTGTCTGAATTTTACCGAAAACAGCTTTTTGTCTTAAACTCGTGTCTTACAGCATTTTTTTCTGTTTTCACTCGTGCCTTATGACATATGACACTATTTTCACTCGTGCCTTGAAATTTATTGATGCAGATTTAAACTCGTACCTTGTGACTTGTTTTATCGTTTTTATAAAATCCTTGTTTTTACCGAAAATCTTTTTAATCTAAAACTTTATTTACCAAAAAAAGTTTATGGAAATCGTTTATTTACCGAAAATCAATTCTCTTTTATCTAACTTATTTCTAATTCAGATTCCTCTGCGGATGAACAGAGGAATTTTTTTGTTTCTCTTATCGGATTGATACAGCTTTTCTTGTGTCATAGAACATGTTCAGTGATGAAAAGAGGCGTTGGTAAAAGTTATCAAAAAATAATTCTTCAAATATCGTAATAT
>JAZQKN010000024.1:0-18406 GCA_045542175.1 Acutalibacteraceae bacterium
CCTTGCTTGCCAATTTAGCAAGCAGACAAAATCAACGTAATATCAAGGCTTTTTTACAGTAGCAGCAGTGCTGTGGTAATGTGGGAAATTTATTTTCCATATTTCCACGGCTGTAAATAATTAAGTGAATCCGAAGAAGAACATATAATCAATTTTTTAGGAGGCGATAAAAAAACGTAGTAATCTACGCAAGATTTTCAAGTCACAGTCAGACGGAGCAGTCAATCGAAGGTCAGCTGAAAGTATGCTATGAGTATGCTGCCGCCAACGGTCATTATGTTATTGATGAGTATATCGACAGAGCGCAAAGCGGAACGTCTGATAACCGAACGGCATTTCAGCAGATGATAGCTGACAGCGACAAACAAACTTTTGAAGCGGTGCTTGTTTATCAGCTTGACAGATTTGCAAGAAACAGATATGACAGTGCAATCAACAAAGCGAAACTGAAAAAGAACGGCGTGCGAGTTATTTCCGCAAAGGAAAACATAACGGATGATGCATCGGGAATTCTTGTTGAAGGTGTCCTCGAAAGTATGGCGGAATATTATTTGGCAGAGCTTTCGCAAAAGATTCGCAGAGGAATGGATATCAACGCACAGAAATGTCTTTCGAACGGCAGTTTGCCCGGTTTGGGATTCAAGGTTGATGCGGACAGAAAATTCTATATTGACCCCGAAGCGGCGGCAGTTGTCAGAGAGATTTATGAGCGTTATGCAAGCGGCGAAACTGTTGCAGAAATCAACAGAGATCTGAATGCAAGACAAATCAAAACCGCACACGGAAAAGAGTTCAATAAAAACAGTCTGCACCGTATTCTGCGAAACAAACGATACATCGGAGTTTATCTTTACAAGGATATGGAAATCCCCGGCGGTATGCCGAGAATAATTGAAGATGAATTGTTTGAAAGAGTCCAGCATATTCTCAACAAGAATAAGCAGGCTCCCGGCAGAACAAGAGGCAAAGAAGAATATCTGCTGACAACAAAACTTTTCTGCGGATATTGCAGAGAGATGATGACGGGTTACGGCGGAACAAGCCGAAACAAAAATGCTTATCACTACTATTCCTGCAAAAATTCAAGAAAAAAGCTTTGTGATAAAAAGATAGTTCAAAAAGAAAAGATTGAGGACAGAGTTGTTTCGGTGTGCCGCAAATTGCTGACGGATGAAAATATCGAAAAGATTTCGAAATCGGTAGCGGCTGCGTGTCAGGCGGACTATGACGGCTCGGGAGTCAAAAGAATAAAAACCGCTATCCGTGAAACGGAAGCGGCAATAGAAAATCTGTGGATTGCCCTTGAAAAAGGACAGTCGGTTGATATGATAACTGAGCGAATCGAAAAACGCAAAGCCGAAAAAGCCGAGCTTGAAGCACAGCTTACAATCGAAATGAACAAGCAGGTTATTTATACAGAGCCTCAGATCAGACATTATCTGATTTCACTTCGTACAGGTGACTTGAACGACATAAACATCCGCCGAGGATTTATAAATATCTTCGTGCGGGCGATTTATCTCTACGATGACAAGATGACGATTTATCTTAACAGCGGTGATAAAGAAACGGTCATTGATGACATATTAATAGATGAAACAGAGGAGTATTTTGACTCTCTGAATTCTGCTTTATACGGTGGTTCTACTGTGGTTGCATCTGTTCCACCAAAAAAGAAATCCGAACTCAACCGAGTTCGGATTTTTTCTTTTTCAGATAACGTCAAAACTGTTGTTCTTGCTTTTCAATAACCGAGATTTCAATTACGCACGAGCCGCCTGTTGAAAGCGTTACGGTATATTCTCCGTTGAGGTCAGAAATGTCAATTCTTGTTTCATCGCTCACGCAATCTTCTTCATCCGACTGCGCAACAACATTTCCGCTTGCATCGGTAATTACCGTGTCAACGTAATGAACGCTGTCGTAGAATGTGCCTTCGCCCCTTGTTTCAATAACAAGATATTTCGGGCTTGAGTCTGCGGTGAGTTTTACGGTTCTTTCTCCGTTGTTGAGAGCGTTCAGGCCGAAAATAACGGGAACGGTCATTCCCTTGGTATCATCAAGCTGGATTGCGGTATAGGATTTTTCAACAACAGCTTTGCAGGATGCAACGGCTTTGATTCCGTTCACAACAATAATATACTCGCCCCTGTCAAGAAAAACAAGGCGCGATGCCCATTCCGTGCCGTGAATACTCAGGTCGCCCGACACTTTTTCGCCGTCTGCGGTTTCAACGTGAAACGAACAATCGCTATCATAAACGCAGGCCTCTGCGGGCGAAATTTTTATGAGTGAAGCCTTGTCAACGTAAAGTCTGAAACGGGCGGTGCCGTTTTTATCGGCAGCGGCGGCAAAATCCGTTTCATAATCAATATCAACAGGCTCGTTGTTATCAGCGGCATAGGCCCAGGAAAGACATAGCTTTTCCATTTCTGCGGGTCTGTTTTTTACACTGATTTTTGCAATTACCTTGCCCGCTTCGAACTTGTATTTATCATAATATCCGTCTGAAATGCTGATGTTTCTATAAAGTGTTTTTTCGCTTTCCGTTTTGAAATCAACGTAAATATCGGGAATTTCATCGGGCCATTCAATATAATCTGTGCTGTCATAAGCAACAAGCTTGATATAGCCCGTTTCGGGCACGTCAAACTCTATTGTTACGGTACCGCTTTTGCTCAGGTCAAATAATTTTTCGCCCTCGATGGGGGTATCGGCAAGCGAAAATGATGAGTGCGGAATATTGCCGTTATCGGAGCAACCGACAAACAGGCAACTGATAAGCAACAAAACAGTTAATAAAACAGAAGCTTTTTTCATTTTCAACACTCCTTTATAATCCGAGTATATTTTATAAATATGATAAAGTCAATAGCAAACCGTTGGTATATTTCGCTTCGCGAAATTAAACTTTGTGAAATTACAATTTTTTATTTTATTATATTGCATTCGCCGAAAAGGGGGTGTATAATTTTTCAGGATACTGATTGTATTTTAATACTTGGCAGAGGTGATTATTATGGCACAGTTAAAAATGTACTGGCTTGCGGGTACTCCGATTGAGGACCTTGCTTTGCCCGAAGGATATTCTTTCTCAAACTATAAAACAGAAGCAGACATTCAGGCTTGGATTGATTGCTGCAAGAACGGACTTGTTGCAGACGATTCGGATGCCGAAACTTTCAAGGACAGAATCGATGACCACGATTTTGTTAATAAAGAAACCGATTTGTTCTTCCTTGATTTTGAAGGCGAGCATATCGGCACAATAACCGCTGTTTACCATTCGGACGTTAACTGCGGCGAAGTTCATATGGTAGGAATCAAAACCGAATTCAGAGGCAAGGGTCTGGGCAAATATCTCAATAACGTTGCTCTTAAAAAGCTTGCCGCACAGGGTGTTGACTATATTTATCTCACCACTGACGAATGGCGCAAGGGTGCGGTCAAGAGCTATCTTTCATCAGGCTTTGTTCCCGTTGAATACGATGAAGGTATGCAGAAACGCTGGGAAGACGTTCTGACAGAATATAACATCGAAAGCGTTGATATGGTTAAAGAGGATTGCAGTTTCTATAAAAAGATATATATGGCTCCCAAAATCAGAGTTGGTGTTCTCGGTGCAGGCAGAGGCAAAACAATGATGAATTACTGCCGCTGCTCGGATAACGCAGAGCTTGTTGCAATCTGCGATAACTACGTTCCTTCGCTTGAATTTGCAAAAAAAGAATACGGTAACGATAACATCACTTTCTACGATAATTTTGACGAATTCATCAATCACGATATGGATGCCGTAGTTCTTGCAAACTACGCAACAGAGCACGTTCCCTTTGCAATCAGATGCCTTGAAAAGGGACTTAACGTTATCAGCGAAGTTCTTCCCTGCCAGACAATGAAAGAGGCGGTTGAGCTTATCGAGGCAGTTGAAAGAACGGGCAAGGTTTATGCTTACGCAGAAAACTACTGCTATATGCCCGCACCCAAGAAAATCCGCGAGCTTTACCGTCAGGGTGTTCTCGGTGAATTCGAATACGCTGAAGGCGAATATATGCACAACTGCGAATCAATCTGGGATGACATCACAAGAGGTCTGCCCGAGCATTGGCGTAACAATATGCACGCTTGCTATTACTGCACGCATTCAATCGGTCCGCTCATTCATATCAGCGGAATGCGTCCCGTTAAGGTAACGGGCTTTGAAGTGCCTTTCAACGCAAGAATGGCAAGAATGGGTGCAAAAGCAGGCCCCATCGGTATGGAAATTATCACTCTTGAAAACGGTGCAATTCTTAAGAGCATCCACGGAGTAGGCTGTTCAAAGGATTCAATCTGGTATTCGGTTTACGGCTCGAAGGGCAGAATGGAAAGTTCAAGAGAAGACGAAGAAAATGGCGGTGTACACACACTTTTTGTTAACTGCGACGTAAACGAAGGCGATAACGATTCAAAATCAGTCAACACTTCAACAGACGATTCACTCAGCCATAAGGCAGAGAAGGCGGGTCACGGCGGCTCCGACTTCTACACAATGTATAACTTCATCGAAAAGCTTCGCGGCAGAGACGATATGGATATTATCGACGTTTATGAAGCTATGGATATGTTCCTCCCCGGTATGTTTGCTTACCGTTCACTGCTTGCAAACGGTGCGCCTCAGGATATTCCCAATCTCAGAGACCCCGAAGTACGTGAAATCTGGAGAAATGATACGCAGTGCACAGACCCTGCAGTTGCAGGCGATATGCTCATTCCCTCATATTCAAAGGGCAACCCCGATATTCCCGCTGAAACCTATGAGGCAGTCAGAAAATCTTACGAAGAAAAGCTTAAAGCAAAACAGGGTGAATAATAAAACAAAGGGCAGGATTTTAACATCCTGCCCTTGATTTTTATACGATTTTAACTGTGTAAACGAACTTCGAATCGATTTCTTCGGGATTGATGAAACCGAAATCAACAGCAAGTATGCCGTTGTCGTTGATTGCCGAAATTTCCTTGCCGTAGCCGAGAAGGCTTACCTTCATACCGTCGCGGTAGGGGATTTCATTAAACGTAATTTTGCCGACGGGATATTTCATAACAAAAGCGAAAAGTGTTTTGCCGTCTTTGTTTTTTGTGTATCTTATGTTTTCGTCGGCACTCTTGCAAAGCTTTCTGCTGCAATAGATGCCTTCGCCGTTAACCTTGAGCCACTTACCGATCTGGCGGAGTCTTTCTTCCATAATTACGGGAATTCTGCCGTCGTCTGTGGGACCGATGTTGAGAAGGAAGTTGCTGCCGTTTGAAACGAGGTCAACAAGCATTTTGATAAGAGCTTCTTCCGAAAGATAATCGTCAACGGTTTCAAATCTGTTCCAGCCGAATGAAGCACCGATGCCTCTGCATTCCTCGGAAACGCGGTCGATGGGGTCGATAACGCTGCCGTCTGCACTGATGAAGCCGTATTCGGTTGTAAGGTTGCCGCCGAGCTTGCCTCTTGTTTCCTTGCCCCAACGGTCGTTGGGTACTATGTAATCCTTAACGCTCGATTCGTTGTAGAGCCACTGCAGAAAATCAGTGCTGTGCCATACCGAGCTGGGATGATCCCATTCACCGTCTGTGAAGAGGGTGTGGGGCTGATAGTTTTCAATAAGCTCCTTGAGCATAGGGATAAGGTGTTTTACTGCGTATTCTTCGGGGTCTTTGAGGTAGAGGGGATGGAACCACTCATAAACAGAATGGTAAACGCCGAATTTTACGTCGCTTTTATCGCAAGCCTCTTTGAGTTCCTTGCAGAAGTCTCTGTGAGGGCCTACGTCAACACTGTTCCAGTTCCAGGCGTGTTCCGTTTTGAAAAGGCAGAAGCCGTCGTGATGCTTTGAAACAAGGTTCATATATTTTGCGCCTGCGTCCTCAAAAAGCTTTACCCACTGTTCGGCATTGAAGTTTTCGGCCTTGAACTTATCAACGAAATCGTTGTATTTGAAATCAGGACCGTATTTTTCTCTGTGATAGTAATAGTAATCGCTGTCGTTTGCGCTTCTTTCAACTATTCTGTCACAGTGGTAGCCGTACCACTCGGCATATTTGCCCTTGGGCGCATAAGCGGGCACGCTGTAAAGTCCCCAGTGAATGAAAATGCCGAATTTTGCATCTTCAAACCAATCGGGAACGGGTCTTTGATTGAGGGATTCCCAGTTGTTTTCGTATTTCATAAGCGACTCCTTCAGAGAGTTTTTTTGTTTGAGATTATTATATATCCCATAAAGCGAACCGTCAAGCAGATTAAAGCATAAAAGAGTGTTTTTGTAGCTTTGCGCGAATAATATATAAAGTTTACAGTAAATTAATTATTATTTAAAAACTTTAATTGTAATTTAATTTCTTATATGTTATAATCAAAATGTATTATTATGCTCCCGAAGGAGGATGTTTAATGAAAAAGTGTGTTATCATCGGCGGCGGCCCTGCAGGTCTTACCGCGGGTTATGAGCTTCTGAGCAAATCAAAGGATTATGAGGCTGTTATTCTTGAGCAGAGCGATGCTCTCGGCGGAATTTCAAGAACAGTTAAATATAACGGTAACAGAATGGATATAGGCGGTCACAGATTCTTTTCAAAGGATAAAAACGTAACCGCTTTCTGGGAAAACATTATGCCCACACAGGGTGCACCCTCAATTGACGATAAAATTCTCGGCAGAGAAAAGCCGCTTGTCAAGGGCGGCCCCGACCCCGAAACCGAGGACAGGGTAATGCTTATCCGCCGCAGAATATCAAGAATTTACTATCTCAATAAATTCTTCGATTATCCTATTTCAATGAAGCCGCAGACTTTTATAAATATGGGTCTTACCAAAACGGTAAAGGCGGGCTGCAGCTATCTTAAGTCGACCGTTTCAAAGAAAGAAGAAACCTCGCTTGAAAACTTCTATATCAACCGTTTCGGCAAGGTGCTTTATTCAATGTTTTTTGAAGGCTATACGGAAAAGCTCTGGGGCAGACATCCGAGCGAGATTTCTGCCGACTGGGGCGCGCAGCGGGTAAAGGGTCTTTCGATTCTTGCCGTTATCAAGGATATGCTTTCAAAGATGGTGCCCGGCAAAAACAGAAAGGTTGAAACCTCACTCATTGAAGAATTCGTTTATCCTAAGCTCGGTCCCGGTCAGCTCTGGGAAGCGGTAGGTGATGAATACTGCTCAATGGGCGGCGAAATTCTTTATAACCACAAGGTAACAGAAATAATCACCGAGGGCGGAAAAATCAAGGCTGTAAAATGCATCTGCAACGGCGAAGAGAAGGTAATTGAAGGCGATATTTTCATCTCTTCAATGCCTGTCAAGGACCTTGTTGCGGGTATGGGCAATGTTGTACCCGAAGCTCCCGCAGAGATTGCAAAGGGTCTGCCCTACAGAGATTTCGTAACCGTAGGTTTGCTTCTCAACAAGCTTAACCTCAAAAACGAAACAGGCATAAAGACTCTCGGAAACATTGTTCCCGACTGCTGGATTTACGTTCAGGATACGGGCGTTAAACTCGGCAGAATCCAGATTTTCAACAACTGGTCACCCTATCTTGTAAAAGACCCGCAGAATACCGTCTGGGTAGGTCTTGAATATTTCTGTGCAGAGGGTGACGATTTCTGGAATATGGACGAGCAGGCCTGCGTTGAAAACGCGGTTGCCGAGCTTAAATCAATGGGTGTTATCGATGCTGATGCAAAAATTCTTGACAGTCACCGCGAAAGAGTGCAGAAGGCTTATCCCGCATATTTCGACACCTATGACAGAATCGACGAGCTTGTTGAATATCTTGACACTTACGAAAATCTTTACTGTGTAGGCCGTAACGGTCAGCACAGATATAACAATATGGATCACTCTATGGCAACCTCCTTTGAAGCCGTTGCGAATATCATCAGCGGCAAAAAGACAAAGGAAAATATCTGGAGTGTAAACACAGAGGCCGAATATCACGAGGAGAGCAAGGATGAAGGAGAAAAGGCTTAATTTAATAACTCCCGTACTTTTTGTTCTGGCAGCATTTCTTTTTGAAATGCTGCTGAGCAATTATACCTGGCTTTCGTTTGTTGCGGGCGGCTCTGACGTTAAAGATTTCAGAACGAAATATTCCGACAGCGTTGTTATGAGCAAAGAAGAAATTACGCAGGTTTTATTAGGAAATCTTGATTTTGAGGTGAACTCGGTTTCGTTTAAAATTGCCGCTCTGGAGAATACGCAGTTTACTGCCGTTGCAAAAGTGCTTGTTGACGATGAATCAACAACCGATGGCTATTATTCGCTTGCTTCGGAAAACATAGCGGTAACGTCGCAGAGTGAAACCCACACACTTTATCTGAGGTCTGCGGGCAAGGCTGATGCGGTAATTCTTTCTTTTGAAAACTATGATGACAGGTTTATCGTTACGGATTTTACGGTAAACCCGAGCTATGCTTTCAGCTTCAATACAACAAGATTTTTGCTGGCAGTTGTGATTGCCATGGGCATATATCTTTATAAAACCCGTACGGAAGAAAAGAAGATTTCTCTGCATCTCAAATTGAGAAGAGCGGTTGCAATCGCTCTTTGCATCTGTATTGCGGCAACGCTTTTCGTTGCAGTGCTTAACACAACGGGCAGCGATAATCAGCCTGTGAGCTATCCTCTTGAAAATCCCGTTGAATATTATAACCCTTATATTCAGCAGTTTGATGCTTTTCAGAAAGGTCAGCTCCATTTCGACGTTGAGCCGACAAAGGAATTGCTTGAGCTTGAAAATCCGTATAACCCTGCAAACAGAGAAGGCATTTACTATCTCTGGGACAGAGCGTTTTACGAAGGAAAATACTATTCGTATTTCGGAGTAACCCCGATACTGACGCTGTATTATCCCGCATATATGCTTACGGGATCTCTGCCGAGCGATAACGCGGTTATATCGGTTTATGCTTTTATGGCGGCGATATTCTTTGCCCTTGCCGTTATGCAATGGTATAAAAACAGCGGCAAAAAGAATTCACCGTATTTTGCGGCGGCTTGCAGTATATTTGCCTATCTTTCAAGCTTTGCTCTGATTATTTTCAGGGGTACGTCAAGGTTTTATTATATCGCCTCAATGGCGGGTATGGCTTTTATTTCCGCATTCATTTATTTTATGCTCAAAGCTTTGTGCGAGGGCAGAGATAAAAAACGCATTGCATATTTTGTTCTTGCGGGTATTTGCTTCGGCTTTGCTTTCCACGCAAGGGTGAATACGGTTTTACCGTTTGCGATAACTGCGGTTGTGTTTGTTATAAGACATCTTGTTATCCGAATGAAAGAAAAGAAAACGGCTCTTTGCGTTTCGGAGCTTGTGGCACTCGGTATTCCCGTTATGCTGGCGGTTGCCGTATCTCTTGGCTATAACTACGCAAGATTCGGCTCTCTCTTTGATTTCGGTACGGCTTATCAGCTCACCGTTGCCGATACTTCGCTTTATAAAGTCAGCCTGAGCGGACTTGCTCCCGCTGTTTTCCATTATTTCATTCAGTCGTTTACGGTTACGGATTCTTTCCCATATATCGCATTCAATTATATTGACCTTGGTAATTACGGCAGTCTGACCTACGTTGACAACGGTCTTGGAATTCTGGCAATGCCGTTTATGCTTATGCTTTTTGCTTCACCTGTGCTTTTGAAAAGCAAGCATCTTTGCAAGGGCAGAAAAGCTTTGCTTGTAACGGCTCTTGCATCGCTTGTTATAACTGCGTTCTTTGATTTTTGTATGGGCGGAGTCATATTCAGATACACGGCGGATATTTCTCTTTATGCAGCATTCCTTGCGGCGGTTATCGCTCTTGAATGCGGCGAAATAATATCCGAAAAATACGGAGCACAGGCTAATAAGGTTTATTCTTACTGCGTTACCGCACTCGGTGTGCTGACCGTTATTGTCTCATTAGGTGCGGCACTTATGCCCAGCGGAAACTTTGTTGACAGCCCACCGACGGTTTTCGGCGCTGTCAGGGATTTCTTTGAGTTCTGGTAATAAAAGGGACAGGTGTGATATATGTTTGTTGATTTGAACAGAATTAAAAAAATGTGTGTTCTGACATTTTCTGCGGCATTTGCCTTTTTTGCAATCGGAACGGTTATTTACTATATTTTCGGACCGTCCGCGGCATTCTTTCATTCGGATTGCTCCGATACGATTTTGTGGGCACAGGCAAGCGTTGACGGTAAAACGCTTTTCAATCCCGATTTCGGCTATGCCGCACTGTTACCGTTTGGCGGCACAACGGTTATGATACCGCTTGTTGCGATTTTCGGTGTTGGCATGACCGCACATCATATCGGTCTGGCTGTGTTTACGGTTTTGTTTTTTGCATCGGTTTTCTGGCTTTTCAAAAGCCTGAAGCTCGGCAATGAACTTTCATTTTTCGGTGTGGGTGTGCTTGCACTTGCACTTTGCTCATCGGCAAAAATGCGTGAGATTTTTTATGAACACGTTATTTATTACAGCATAGGCGTATTGATAATATGCGTTTTGCTTTCGCTTTTCATCAAAGTGACCGATGCAAACAGTTCTTTTAAAAAGAAAGCTATTCTTCTTGCGGTTACCGTTGTTTTTACTTTTTTAAGTGCTTTTGACGGCACACAGGTTGCGGCAAGCGCAATTTTTCCTGTTCTTTTTGCTGGCGCGTGCGATATTCTCTTTTCAAAAGAACAGCTTTTCTCAAAAAATAACCGTTATTCGATTGTTGCTCTTTCGGGTATTGCGGCGGCAACGGTTATCGGTCTCGGATTTGTTACCAAACTCACTGACGGAATCGGAGTCGGCTACGCAAATGCATATTCCAATTATTCAGATATGGACGAATGGATAAACAATCTTATGAAGCTTCCCAGACAGTGGTGCGAGCTTTTCGGGGTTGACGTGCATTACGGAATTAATCTGTTTTCACCCGAATCAATAATCAATATTGTAAGGCTTGCCGCGGCGCTAATGGTTGCCCTTATACCCGTTGCAGCGTTGATTTTCATAAATAAGCTTGAAAGACCTGTTGCTCTTCTTGTGCTGACCCATTTCGGCGTTACGGGAGTTGTTATGTTTGGTTATATCTTCGGCATTCTCTCACTTGCAAACTGGCGTCTTACACCAATTATCTGCACAGGCATTCTGGTTTGCATCGCAATGATGAAACAGGTTGAAATCAGCATACCGCTTAAGCGTATTGCCGCGTGTGTGGGCTGTTTGTTGGTGCTTTTAAGTGCTATCTCCGTCAGAAATATCAAGGATATGCCGCAAAACGGAATTGAGCATAACGAGTATTACGCAGTTGCGCAATATCTTGAATCAAAGGGCCTCAATTACGGCTTTGCGACCTTCTGGAAATCGCAGACCATAACCGTGCTCACGGATTCAAGAGTTATGGTTGCCAATACAGATATGAACGAAAACGGAATCACACCCTGTGCATTTCAGACCAACGTCAACTGGTTTAATGAGCAGGAGGGCGTTGACCGATACTTCCTTCTTATGGATAAGGCGGAATACCTGACAGTTATGCAGACGGACGACGCGAAATATCTTATTGAAGACCCCGTTGAAAAGATAGATGAGCTTGAAGGCTACGTCATTCTTGTTTATGAAAACACAAATTTCTTAAAATAAAAATTATCCCCGTCATTCAGTTGAATGACGGGGATTTCTTCGCCCATACTGATTTTCTTTGCGTTTTCGTCAACCGCAACCGCACCTGCCGCAAAAAACGTCAGGCACGCAAGGATAAGAGCGGTTAAAAAATAAATCTTTAAAAGCTTCATTTGTATTCTCCGATACATTATATTACGTATCTGTCCATCAGCGACGCAAGTGCGGCGGCAAGAAGACGCCCCGAATAGCACGCTTCTTCAAGCGTATTTGCTTCGCTTCCCATTTCAATGAGCAGACTGCACCTTGTTAAATCCATATTGTATTTTCTCTGTGAAAACAGAACGGGTCGCATAAGCTCGGGATAAAGAATTTCGCATTCACGCTGAAGCTCAAGAGCAAAACGCAGATTATACTCCCAATCGGGGAAATCCTCAACGTCACCCTCTTCAGCACCGGTAATTATCATAAGCTGAGCGGCTTTTTTGCCGTTAACGGTGCTCACAGGTCGCATTTTTGTTCCGTCATCAAGAGTTATGGAGTCTCTGTGAATATCAAGAACAATCTGTATTTCGGGATATTCCTCAAGATATTTCTCAACCGTTTTGCGCGAATTCGGGTATGAATCGGAATAGTTGTCATCGTGAACGGTTTTATCGTGTATTACAGTATAACCTCTTTCGGTAAGATAATTCTCAATCTCTGTGCCGACTCTTACAACGTTCAGGTTTTCATCGTTGCTTCTCGCGTTGTATCCTTCGGCGTACCAGTCACGCTCAATAAGTTCATAGCCCTCCGAGGTGTGACTGTGAAAAATAAGCACGGCGGGTCTGGATTTGTCGATTTTAAGGTCAAGGGGAGTGCTCATAACTTTTTCGATATCAAGCGATTTGGTTTCGGTTGTGTTTTTAACACGGATTTTTTCAAAAATATGCGTTGCACCGATTTCAACGTAAGCGGTTTCTCTTATGTCACCGCCCTTTTTATCATCGGCAAAAAGGACGGAATATTTTTCAATGATTTCCAGTATATCGTCGGGCGTTTCGGTTAAACTTTTGTTTATAAGGGGAGTAAACGGAATAGTGGTGTTTTCGCTTTCCGATTTTGCCTTTTCTTTTACGGGTTGCCGCTGTTTTTCGGAAATTACCGTTTGCCTTTTGGGAGAATAAAGCATAATGTTTGCCGCCGCATACGAAATTTTTTCAGAGCCGACGGTAAGCATAAGCAGTGAAATACTTATTACCGAAACCAGAAAAGCAATAACCTCAAGCTTTTTATCTTTAATATCATCGTGTTTCATTAAAATCCTCCTTTTTGATAAATATATGCTTGCTTGAGTTTTAAAATTATTACAAAGCTGTAACTTTTATCGGGATTTGTAACCGAATTGTAGTAATTTGTAATTCAAATAAGGTGGTTTTAATGAAATTGATATAATATAATGAAATTCCCCCGCCGAGGATAAAGCATTTCTTCGGCGTTCCATCCATCCTTTCATAAAATCAAAAAGGAGCTTTCCAAACGGAAAGCTCCTTTTGATTTTTTATGTCTGATTATTTGAGGTCGCCGCCAACAGAGCCGTCCCATGTATCAACGGATGTTGCTTTCATTTCTTCTTCGTCAAACCATCTTGTGGTAACTGCCTTTGTTTCTGTGTAGAAACGGAAACCGTCCTTGCCGAGGCAGTGGAGGTCGCCGAAGAATGACTGCTTGTGACCTGTGAAGGGGAATACGCCAACGGGTACGGGGATACCGACGTTAACGCCAACCATACCGCCGTCAGTTCTCTTTGCAAACTCTCTTGCATAGTAACCGCTCTGTGTGAAAATAACCGAGCCATTTGCAAAGGGATTTGCATTCATAACTGCAAGACCTTCTTCAAAATCCTTAACTCTCTTAACGCAGAGAACGGGTCCGAAGATTTCTCTTGTGCCGACTGTCATATCCTCTGTAACGTGGTCAAAGATAGTGGGGCCAACGTAGAAGCCGTTTTCGTAACCGGGAACAACGGGGTTTCTGCCGTCGAGAACAAGCTCTGCGCCTTCTTCGATGCCTTTTTCAATCCACTTGAGAATTGACTGTCTGTGAGCCTCTGTAACAACGGGGCCGAGGGTTGATTCTTTATCGTAAGCAGGGCCGAGCTTGAGTTCTTTTGCAAACTTAACAAGATAGCCTACAAGCTCGTCAGCGATGCTTTCCTGAGCAACAATAACGGGAAGAGCCATACAACGTTCACCGGCACAGCCGAATGATGAGTTGATGATACCTCTTGCGCTTCTTTCAAGAGCTGCGTCTTCAAGAACAAGGCCGTGGTTCTTAGCTTCGCAAAGAGCCTGAACTCTTTTGCCGTTAGCGGCTGCTCTTGAATAAATGTGAAGACCTACGCTTGTTGTACCAACGAAGGTGATACCCTTAACGTCGGGGTGATCCATAAAGATTTCTGCTTCGTTTCTGGAGCAGGTAACGATATTGATAACGCCGTCGGGAAGACCTGCTTCCTGCCAGAGCTCTGCAAGACGCATGCAGGTCATGGGAGTCATTGATGCAGCCTTGAGAACGATTGTGTTACCGCAAGCGATACAGATGGGTGACATCCAGCCCATGGGAATCATACCGGGGAAGTTGAAGGGAACGATGCCTGCGAAAACGCCTACGGGTTCTCTGTAAAGAGTTGTGTCATAGCCGAGTGACGTATCGCGGAGAGCTTCGCCCATAAGAAGTGAGGGTGCTGAAAGAGCAAGCTCAACGGGTTCTTTAACCTTAAGAATATCGCCCTTTGCTTCGCTCCATACCTTGCCGTGCTCTCTTGCACAGATTTCGGTGAGCTCGTCCATGTGAGCTTCAAGAAGTTCGCGGAATTTATAGATAACCTGAACTCTCTTCATTACGGGAACGTTGGACCAGGTTTTGAAAGCTTCCTTTGCACAAGCGATAGCTTCGTTAACTTCATCCTTTGTGCAGCAGGGAGTCTGAGCAATAACTTCACCTGTGCTGGGGTTGTAAACGTCCATATATTTTTCACAGGAAGAATCGAGCCATTTGCCGCCTGCGAAATATTTGAGCTTTTTAACTGCCATTGGAATCACTCCTGTTCATAATATTACATAATATATTGTATATCTTTTATTTGTCAAAGTCAATGCAAAAATAAATGCACGCTTAAATTTTGAATAAGTGTATTGTTAAGAGGGAAAATATTTGTGAAACAAAAAACAAAGGGTGATTTTAAATGGCGATTACAGGCGGGGAATACGGAAAAATGGCTGAGAAAGCATCGCCCCCGACAAAGAAGCTCAAAAACGGAAGCTTTGCATTTGTTATAGGCGGATTGGTTTGTATGCTGGGCGAAGGACTTTCAATGCTTTATGAGTATCTTGGACTTTCACAGGAGGACGTGAAACTGCTTGTGCCTGTTTCGTTGATACTCCTTTCGGCAATCCTTACGGCGTGCGGCGTGTTTGATAAAATTGCTTATTATGCGGGTGCGGGTACGATTGTGCCGATAACGGGTTTTGCAAACTCGATTGTATCGCCCGCAATGGAATTTAAAAGCGAGGGCAAAATTCTCGGCACGGGAGCAAATATGTTCAAAATCGCGGGACCTGTGCTTGTCTACGGCACGCTTGCCGCAGTAATCTACGGAGTGCTTTATTATATTTTTTTGAAATGAGACAGAAGCTCCCTTTTGAGGGAGCTTTTTGCTGTTTGGCTGCACAATTTACGGCGCTTAATTTTGTGCAAAAGAGAGAAACACGGAAAAAGTTTAAATTTTTTTGCGTAACATTTTGCGGTTTTCGTCATATATAGATAAACAAACATTTAGGAGGAGATTTCGATGAATAGGTTACAAAAGTGTAATTACGGTAACAGCAATGTAATTTGACACTTGAAAATCATAATGTTAAGATTAAGGAGGTAAATATGGTTTGAGAAAAAAGATTGTTTCAAAAGTTTTTTCTATTGTTTCTGTAACTTTGTGTTTTACACTATTCTTTAATGTTTGTGCATTTGCAACTGAAGTTGCACCGGCAAGCATTATAGAAAACATAGAAATAAATGAAGTAAGAGGTATTCTTAAAGGCGAAGAAAAAACGCTTACCGCAGAAATAGATGGCAGGAACAGTCCCAATGCACTTACAAAATGGGAATCGAGCGATGAAGATGCGGTATCTTGCACCATATCCGGAAAAATAAAAGGCTTAAAATCTCATAATTATTCTGATATAACTTGTAAGGCTATTTTGGGTGATGCTCAAGATACACTAAGAGTATATTGTGTGGAGCCTCTTGTTAAGAAAGTGACTTGTTACGCGAAAGGCTATTTTTATAAAGTGTATTCGCAGCCTAGAAGCGGAGCGTCATACACCCCTCAGTTCAATATAAGTTTTATATTAAAACCTATTCTCGATGCTATATCTTTGTTATTAAGTGTTCCCAATGTTTATCCCCAAACAAGTTCAAATGATTTTTTGAAAAGGTTTAATATAACGGTTTTGGGAAGATATGGCAGATATTGTTATGTTGAATATAAAGAAGGTAAGTTTGGGTACATAGATTATACGGATTTAGATGAAGAGATAAACGGTTTTCTCTATCTGCCATATAATGATGTTGATGTATGGGGTAACGGAAAATCATACCCCAATAAGATTGTTAACTTGACGAAATTTGACGGTGTTAAATGGACTGTGGGAGATAAAGAAATAATTGACTTTAATGAAACCACAGGTCAAATTACAGGTAAAAAGCCCGGACAAACAACACTGACAGCTACCAAAAACGGTATAAGCGAAGTTATATATATCCATTCGTTGTATCAGTGGATACAGTCTTGGACAGGTAAAGCTTTAAGGGAAACCTGTGTTTATTATGCAACAGGAAATAAATACACCAAAACTGCGACCAAGCTTGCTGTTGATGACGATTTCGTTGTGCTTGGAGACACAGGCGGAGATGACGGCTGGGCTTACGGATATTTTGAAACAGGAAGCAAAAAAGAATGGGGTTATGTGCCTATAAGCCATATTTCTACAAAAGGTACTGTTTCACAGTATAATGGTTTAGATTGGTTGTGGCCTGTTATTACTCCAAGCGGAGAAAA
Source organism: Acutalibacteraceae bacterium (assembly GCA_045542175.1). Taxonomy (GTDB): domain Bacteria; phylum Bacillota; class Clostridia; order Oscillospirales; family Acutalibacteraceae; genus CAG-177. Next base: position 16,714 of record JAZQKN010000024.1, read on the forward strand.
ACCTGCCACATACATAAGCTCACCGTATGGTTGGAGAGATACAAAACCACAAAGACATCAAGGAATTGATATAACAACAGGAACTGCTGGCGAAATAGCTGGATATGATGTGGTATCCGTTTTTGAGGGTACAGTTGTGTTTGTTTGCAAAGAAGAAGGATATGATTGGGGCTATTGCGTTGCAGTCAGATCTAAAGAGGTTGATCCTGTAAGCGGAATGCAATATGTAGCTGTGTATATGCATCTAATGAACGAGCCTAAACTTTTATCGGGTCAAAAAGTAAAAAAAGGAACAATAATTGGAAACGTTGGAAACACATCAACCCTGGGAAGTGATATGGGATACCACCTACATTTTGAATTCAACAATCAGAATTCTTCCATAGGTTTTACGAGTGATGGCGGTCAGATAATAGGTGAAGGTCGAAAAAGCTATGATTATTTAATAAATCCGATTTTTCTCTACATCGACAAGTATGAGATTGGAGAAATAACATATAACCAAACATCAGAATCAGAAAAGCGGTATAAAAAAACATTTTGGTATGGAAACGGCAGTGTTTTAAAAGAAGCCCGTTAATGAAAGGAGTTAGTGAATTATATGAAAATAATGTCTATTATTCTTGCTCTTGCTATGTTGTTAATGATATTTCCGGCCTGTAGCATACAAAAAGAAAACGAAGATTTTTCTACAAAACAGTTTCAAAATACTTCGAAACACGGAGAAACACACAGTAACACAAATGAGAATGAAAGTTTTGTGAAAGATAAAGGTGGAGCAGAGATTGTTCCTAGAAAATACAGAACACGATATTATAATGTGCCATATCAGTTTGCACAATTGGTTGGTGTTGAGCGATATTGGGAATGGTCAGATTTATATAATACTGAAAATCCGGATGACACTAATGAAATGGTTATAAAAAAATTTGTTCAGTATTTTAATATTTCTCGTGAACAATTTGAAAAAGCAAATTTAGCTTTTGCCAAAGTTCTTGCAGAAGGAGTTGATATTGACATTTTTTTAAATCCAAAAGATTATGCAGATCAAGAGATATATGAAATTTATAATTCTGATATAATTTATACATTTGATGATGAAATTATAAATGAATACTATACAACTCCAAATTATAGCTTTGGTTGGAAATTAGAATATGAAACAGCCCTTGAAAACGGTACATACGAAACCCGTACAACCGATTGGATCGACATTGAGCAAATGGAAGCGGAAATAATCGCAAAATACGGTGAAGCGGAGATTGTAACAGAAGAAGTAACCACTGTTGAAAACGAAGAAACCGTACCTACCGAACAAACAGAACAGGAAAAAACCGAATAAAACACCTTGAACGGCTGATTTTCAGCCGTTCTTTTTGTAATGTGCTTTTTATAACGTTTATGTTGCAATAAACACAGAAAATATTATGAGCGTTGTGGTAATATAATTATACAAAGAAAAACGAGGTGAAGATAATGGCGGTCAGGCTCAACGAGGATAAAGAAATCGTTGCAAGAATCAAAGAGGGGCTTAAAATGAAAGACGGCTACTGCCCGTGCAGACTTGCAAAAACAGAGGATAACAAGTGCATCTGCAAGGAATTCAGAGAGCAGATAAAAGACCCCGATTTTGAGGGTTACTGCCATAGCTTGCTTTACTATAAATCAAAAGATTGAGAGGAAAATCAAAATG
>JAZQKN010000025.1:0-18981 GCA_045542175.1 Acutalibacteraceae bacterium
TTAATCAGAATCAAAGTGTGCAACTGTGTTTCGGCAGACGCGTCGGCTGTTAACTGGTTCATCGTGCCCCGCGTCCGGTGGACGATGCAGGAGTGCGATGAACAGGAAAAAACAAGGAGTGTCACGAAGCGCTCCAAGCGAGTGAGACTACTATGTTTTTGACCGATGGTGTCACAGGTTCGAGTCCTGTTTGGGGCGCCAATGCATGATAATCCGAACCTCTTCTTTTCACTGAATCGGTTCGGATTATTGCTTTTTTTCTGATATTCAGTTTCTTTCTAAAAATGCAACGGAGCAGCTTGATTGCTGCTCCGTCTTTTTTTATGTTTTGTTCTACTGGCTTACTTTCCGTTCAGTTGATTTTTCAGAACTTCTTCGTTAAGTTTTAATCGCATTAATGTCAGAAGTCCTATAATTGCGCTTATTTTCCGGCTTTAAAATTATAAACGGGTTTTATAGTTTTAATTATTTTGACTGTCGGTTCTATAAGCTTTACAATTTCATCCATAGGTTTATATGCCATAGGTGATTCGTCAATAGTTGAAAGATTTGCTGATGTGGTGTAAATTCCCTCCATGGTTTTTTGGTATTCCTCTACAGTAAACAGCTCTTTTGCTTCACCTCTGCTGACAAGCCTTCCGGCACCATGAGGTGCAGAACAGTTCCAATCTTCATTACCTTTGCCCTCAACAATGAGACATCCGTCACGCATATTCATCGGTATAAGCAGTTTTTGTCCTTTGTATGCCGGAATCGCGCCCTTACGGATTATTCCGGTTTCATCAATAAAATTATGAAGCGTTTCAAAGGATTCTGCTTTATTTATACCAAGAAAGCATAAAATGTCATCAGCAATTTTGCGCCTGTTTTCTGATGCAAAATTCTGACAGAGCTTCATATCGTGTAAATAATCTTCTGCTTCGTCGCCTTCAAAATAACAGTATTCGGCAGGTGTTTTAGTACGCTGTGCAAACATTGCGGATATTCTGACGAGTTCATCGGGAATATCGGTTGCTCTGTTTTCTGCCATTAATCTGTCGTGAGCTTCTTTTTTAGCCTCATTTGCTGAGTTTTTGCAAGCTGTTACAGCTTTTTGTTGATAGATTTTAGCAACCTGCAACCCTAAATTTCTTGAACCGGAATGGACAATAAGATAATAATTGCCTTCATCGTCGCAATCTATTTCTATAAAATGATTTCCACCGCCGAGCGTGCCGAGAGAGCAATATATTCTGTCAAGATCTCTCAACTCACTGTAGCAATGAAGCTTTTTTACAAATTCCATTTCGCTGTAATTTTTGCGAAGATTGCTTCCTGAAGGAATTTTTTCGTGAATAAAATCATCAAGAGCTTTTAAATCTTTTACGGATTTACCTAAAGAAACAGTAAGCATACCGCAACCTATGTCTACACCGACAACATTTGGAATCACTTTATTTCCGAGAGTTGAGGTAAAACCAACCACACACCCGCTTCCGAGATGCACGTCGGGCATAATTCTGACTTTTGAATCCTGAAACGGAGGTTGAGATAATAAATTGTAGATTTGATTAATTGCGGCAGGTTCGATATTATCTGTGAAAATTTTTAAATCATATGCCATTTTTTCACTTCCTTTCATTGGCAACTTATATTATGTTTAACCGTATAATTCATCAGAGTAAGAAAAGTAGTAGTCCTGTAAATTTTCATCAATATAGTTAAAAATTTCTTCTTGCAATTCATCGGGAATGCCGTAATATGCTTCTGCAATAGCTCCTGCAATACATGCCTGAGTATCACAGTCCCCACCGAGCGAAACGGCATTGCGTACTGCATCTTCAAAATCTGTTGAATCAAGAAAACAAACAATAGCTTGAGGAACGCTCTCATCACAAGACATATTATGCGAGTATCCCGGACGGATTTCATCAACAGTAAAATCAAGATTATAGTAATTTTTTTCAATATAATTGCGGATTTCGTTTTTTTCAGCGCCGTTTTTTGCAAGAAAAATTGATGCTGCAACAGCTTGTGCGCCTCGAATTCCTTCAGAACTGTCATGCGTTATTTCAGCGCTCCATCTTGCAAGACGCTCTGCATCGTCAAGAGAATCAACTGCCCATGCAACAGGTGAAACACGCATGGCAGAACCGTTTGACGTGCTGCCGTAAGGTTCGGGATTATCATCTGTAAGCCAGCTGTAAAACATTCTACCATACCCTGCATCGGGATATTGATTTCCAATTTCCTGCATACGTTCAATAAGTACAGCCTTGAATTCTTCCTCTTCATCACAGTCTGCTTCCGCGCACGCACAGCCGACAGCTATTGTCATAATGCTGTCATCGGTAGGTCTGCACTCGGGTATAAGTAATTTGAATTCTTTTGTTTTATCTGATCCGAATTCATAAGGTGAACCGACAATATCACCAATGATTGCACCCAACATTTCAACTTCTCCTCAATAAATTATAATTAAAACAAAACACAGATTAATTAAATTATAGTTTTAGTTAGAGAATATGTCAAGAATAAGCTGTAATTGTTACAATGCTACATATAAAAGTCAGTAAAAAAAGAGGGGCGTACATTCAAACGAAATTCTTCTGTGTAAGATTGCAGATGATGTTATTGAAACACTTGAAGCTGATAACACTCTGTTGCCTGTTATTGACAGTGAATTGAAAACCGTTGAAAATAGTATCGGTAACTTGCTCAAGGTGATAGAACAGGGCATAATTACGGGATCAACAAAAACAAAAGACTTGAAGAACTTGAAAAGTAACGAAAAGAACTCAGATTTCAGATTGCAAAGGAAGAAGCGGCAAGAACGAAACTTACAAAGGAACATATTCTGTTTTGGTTTGAGAAGTTTAAAAAGCTTAGCATCAAAAAGCGGAACACTGCGCAGAACTTATCAACATTTTTGTCAAGTGGCGCTGAAGAAAAATCACTCGCGCAATAGCGCGGGTGATTTTCTTTTACTCTTAAAATGGCTTTTGCCCGTGACACCGTAACATTATAACAACACGTTTCGGCTGTTAATCGGATCAGGCGCCGCCGCTTCCGGCGGAAGATTCAGGCGGCTGCCTGAAATATCTGGCTTCTCATTTATCAGTAATCACACTTAACTGTTTTAACTTCATAATTATTTCGTTTGTTTTAATGTTGCTTTTTCGACAAAAATGTATTATTATTACTGATAAATGAGCTACTGTCTTAATGATGATGTACTTGTTTTGAAAGTAGGTTTATTTTAAAAGGAGATAAATTATGGCCGGCTTTTTCAGAAACACAAAAAGCACAATAGTGAATATTGCTCAGATTCTTTTGGTAGCATTTGCATTACCGTTTTGCTTTTTAATTTGTTACATAGTTAACCCGGATCCTAATTCAAGCATTTTTAATTTTGTGATGGATATGTTAAGTCAGATATCGTTATTTGATGTTGCGGCCAGTGTGATAAAGGATTATCTGTCTTATAATTCTCAAAATATCGGCGAGATATCTTTGCTTGTTATTTTAAAGGCTTTTCCCGATACAGTTTTTGTCAGCGTAGTTGTCCACGCATTAAATACAATTTTTGTACATATGTGGAGGGTGGCAAATCTTGCTCAGGGTGACGCTTCGCTTTTTGTAAAACCAATGACAGTTTTTCCGACTTTTGTGGGTTTGTGTTTAAGCACGGCTATTCTTAAGCTGTTAAACTCTTGGGGTAATATGGTTGCCCTTATTTCAGAATTAGCTGTTATTGTAATTATGGTGTTTGGATTTAAGTTAATGTTTAAAAGTATGTTTGGGGGAAGAAGACTTTTCTCTATTCATAAAATATTAGTATTAATAATTGACGGTATATACGCCGTGATTTTGGTGTGTTTCGTTGCGATTTTAGCTGTTGTTGCTTTTTCAAATCCCAGAATGCAGACGGTAGATGCATTGCGCTATATTTCTGAATCCCTTGTTGCAACTACTTTAGCGTCTGTTATAGTTTGGGTGGTAAGAAATGCAGTAGATAAAAGCAAAAGTATAATCTGATGCAAGTATGAGATTACCAAGTAAAAACTCAAGACTTATTAAAATATTTTATGCAGATCATATGTATATTATTTAATAAAAAGCACTCACGCAATAGCGCGGGTGATTTTCTTTTACTCTTAAAATGACTTTTACCCATGACACCGTAACATTAACAACACCTTTCGGCTGTTAACCGGCGCGAGGTCTTTACTGATGGTGACGTTGGTTTATTGAAAACTTGATTTATTTAATATTAATCAATATAATGTAATATAAGAGGTGATATACTTGGATGTTAATGAATTCTTTTGTTTATCGGAGAGACATAGAAGCGAAAAGTTCTGACATATAAATGGATGCTATTCCATAATTATTAAAAAGCAATAACCGCTCAATTGAGTGGTTATTGCTTTTATTTTGCTTTATAATATTCCATTGGTGTTTTACCTTTTACTCTTTTGAATACACGGGCAAAGTTGCAAGGGTCAAAACCGGTTGCAATTGCAGCTTCTGTTATGCTGCAATGCTCTTTTTCAATGAGGTTACAAGCTTTATATATACGAAGTGAAGTCAGGTACTGATAAGGTGAAACGGTTGTTTTTTCTTTGAATAAAATCGAAAAATAACTGCGTTCAAGACCAACCTCACAGGCAATCTGGTCAACAGTTAAGTTTTCGTGATATTTCGTTTCCATAAATCCGATTGCACGTTCTATTCTGTCATCGTATACCGTTGCTTTTTTACTTTTTATCAATATTCCGAGAAACTTGTATATACACGCTGTTTCCCGCAGAGATTCACCTGCATCTCCGCTTCCCCATTCGGAAACCATTTTTTGAACGCAAGAGCAAAGTTCGGAGAAAAGCTCTTTCGGAGCAAAAGGCTCTTCTGATGTAATTCCCGCTTCTTTAAAAATAAATCCCAGATCTAATCCGTCAACAGCACACCAATACCCCTTTCTCGGATTGGTTGAGTCAGCTGTATGAACAACGGTGTCGTCAGGCAAAAGAATATAGCAGTCTCCCGGAGAAACAGGAAATTCTTTGTCGTTGATAATAACCGAACCGTATCCTTCTACGCAGCATTCAATGATGTAAACGTTTCGGATAATAGGTCCGTACCGTTCACCGGGTAATAAATTATATTCTTTTTCGCAATAGAGTACGGTTGGTACTTGCTTGTTGATATTTGACATCTGTTTTCAACTCCCAACAAATTGAAGAAAAGTTCACACAAAGAGCACTTGAAATAACGCTTGTGAAACAATAGAATTATATCAAAACATCCTGTAAAGAGCAAGATGTAAAATAACAAATTGAAAGGTAAGTGCTCTATGGAAAAGAAATTGAGAGTAGCCAATATAGGCATGAAATTCGGTATGTGCCACGTTGAGGGTGCAATGAATTACGGAGCTGAGATTGCCGCAATCTGTGACTGCGATGAAGAAAATCTTCGCTTTGCGGGCGAAAGATACGGCATACCCGAGGAAAAACGTTTTACTGATTATATAGATATAGTCAATAACGACGATATCAACGTTGTTACGGTTGCTATTCCCGACCAGCAGCATAAAAAAGTTTCCTGTGATTTGCTCCGTGCGGGAAAGAACGTGCTTTGTGAAAAGCCTCTTGCTCTTACCCGTGATGATATTGAGGAGATTATTAAAACAGCCGATGAATCGGGTGCAAAGTTTATGGTTGGTCAGATTTGCCGATTCACTCCCGCTTTTGAAAAGGCAAAGGAGATTATTGAATCAGGCACAATCGGTGAAGTTTATTTCGCTGAATCGGAATATGCTCACGATTATATGAAGCTTTGTGATACATGGAGAGCTGACCCCGACCGTCACGGCGTTATCGGCGGCGGATGCCACGCCATTGACCTTCTTCGCTGGCTTGTAGGCGACCCGAAAGAAGTTTTCGCTTACGGTACACATAAGCTTTTGCCTCAGGTTGCTTACGATGACGCAACAATAGCGATAATGAAATTCGATGAGAACGTTGCGGGCAAGGTTTTTGTTTCAACAGGATGTAAGCGTGACTACACAATGCGCACCGTTATTTACGGCACAAAGGGAACACTTATTTGTGATAACACTTCACCCACAATGACTCTTTTTGTTACCGATGAAGAAGGCGTTACAAAGGAGCCGCAGACAATCGATATTACTGTTAACAATCATAACGCCGCAAAAGAGTTTGACGTTTTTGCCGATGCGATTATCAATGACAAGCCCGTTATAACCGACGCACGCGAGGGTGCAAAAACGGTTGCTGTCTGCCTTGCGATTGTTGAGTCTGCAAAAACAGGTAAGGTTGTAAAGCCTGATTATAATTTTTAATTTCTGAATATAAATAAAACCATCCGAGCGGATGGTTTTGTTTTTTATGCTCGGCAAATCACACCGCAGGCTATTTTTTCTCCCGCATTGCCCGAAGGCTGTGAAACGAAGTCATCAGGCAAACTGTGAATAACAACTGTGCGGCCGATAATTTCATCAACGGTGAAGCGGCTCGCGGCAACAATCTGATAGGCACCGCCGTTGCAGAGCATAAGCGGAGGCAGGTCACCCGAGTGCACAGGGTGAGGGGCATTCGTCGGGTTATAATGATTGCCTGTAGCTGAAAAATTATCGCCTGAGCAGTCAGAGCCCTCGTGGATATGAAAACCGAAGAATCCCGTCGGAGTGGAGGGTAGATTTCTGATGGTTGCAATAATCAGAACGCAGTTTTTCTTCTGACAAAAAGTCACCTGACCGCACACGGCAAGAGCCTGTTCGCCGCCGCGGATATTAGCAACGGCTTTGATAACGTTTGATTTCTGATTCATAATATCACCTCTTGTCAGTATATGCCGAAAACAGCTTTACGGTGAATTGACTTAACAGACAGTAATTTTTACCTAAAACAGCAGTATATATTCGTTAACCGCAACAATTGACACTCAATTACGGTAAATGTTATAATAATATGATTAAAATTATGGAGGTTTTATTATGTCCGAGAAAAAATATATGAAAAAATCGGAAATAATTACTTTCGGTATCGGTCTTTTCGGCATCGCTTTGCTTACAGGCTGGATGCCCGATTACACCGCAACCTTCTTTGCGGATTTTGCTTTTAAGGGAAAGGGCTTTGATGCCGATGCTATGTCGAACGTTATTTCGGCAGTATTCCTTGTTGCGGGTATAGTCGGTGCCGTTTGCGAGCTCGTTATCGGATATCTTGTTGATAACACCAAAACAAAATTCGGCAAGGTTAAACCCTGGGTCGGTTTCGGCGTTATTCCGCTTGCAATTATTTCCATGCTTGTTTTTGTTGCACCCAACACCAACAATCAGACGGTTGCCGTTGTGTGGATGTTTGTTATTTATTCGGCTTACACTATGATTTGCTGTGCCGTTGAAAGCCCCGCAAACTGCTTCGGAGCTCTTTGCTCACAGAATCCCTCGGAGCGTTCAAGCGCTATTTCAATAGCATCATTTCTCCGCTCTGTAGGTCAGTCGGGCGGTATGGTTGTTATTCTTGTTGTAGGACTTGTTATGAAGGCTCTTATGGGCGAGCAGCAGTATAAGAATGCCGAAGGTCAGGGCCTTGACCTTGTTATTTCAACAGGCATCTGTGCTCTCGGAATTATTCTTTTCGTAATGATTTTCTTTGCCAACAACAAAGAACGCGTTCCTTTTACACAGGAAAAGGTGAGCCTTAAGGATGCCGTTAAGGTTGTTTTCACAAATAAAAATCTTCTTATGGTTTCACTTACAAAGCTTTGCGGTTTCGGCAGAGGCGTTTACGGTACGGTATCGCTCTACATAGCAATATATCTTCTCGGTTCAAAAGACCTCAAACTCGGTCTTCTTCTTCCTATGGGTATCGGCACTGCGGTAGGCACTCTGCTTGTAAACGTTGTGCTCAAAAAGTTCTCAACAAAGAAAACTTTCATTCTCTTCAGTCTTTACGGTGCGTCGTCTCTTGCAATTCTTTTCTTTGTTTCAAGAGGTATAGGATTCAACAGCACGCTCATCATTCCGTTCCTTATTCTCAATTTCTTCTGCGGTCTTCAGCACGGTAACACCAACGTTACTCCCAACATTATGATTGCAGACTGCGTTGATGAAATCGAATACAAAACGGGCAAGCGTCAGGAGGGTCTTGCCTATGCGGGATACGGACTTTTCTCCAAGATTGCATCGGCATTCACAAAGGCTCTCGGCCCCTGGCTTCTTTACACCTGGTCGGGATATATGGTTTCAACAGACGCAAACGTTGCTTACAGTGCACAGACGGACGGTACTCTCAACAAGCTTCTTATGATTTATACAATCATCCCCGCTGTATTTGTTGTGCTTCAGGCTGTTCCGATTTTCTTCTACGATATGGTTGGAGAGAAGAAAGAAAAGATTACCAAGGAGCTTATTGAACGCCGCGAAAACGCAGGCAAAGAAGAAGCTGCCGCGGTAACCGAAGGTTAAGAGGAGGTAAGAATTATGGCTGGTAAAGAAAAAGGTTTTAACTTTAAGCTTTATGCAATAGCGGTTTTTGCGGCTGTTGCGTCTATCCTGGTTGTAATTTGCGTAGCAACCTTCCGTTCAAAATACGTTGCATTCCACCCCGAAGAGCTTGCAAAAACTTACGTTGACACAATCGTTCAGAAGGGTGACGGCTACAACGCATATAAAAATACACTTGCAAGCAAGAGCGATAAATACGGCGATTTTATAAGAGTCAACTATATGTATCCCATCATTTACAGCGAAAGCGGATATAAGCCCGGCGATGATACCGACGGTATGAAGGGGTATAACGATGAAAGCTATATGGGTGAAAAGAGCAAGTCGGATAACGGCAAGCTTGCGGGTCAGGTTATTGAAACAATGTATCCTTATTATGAGGAGCTTGTCAATGCTCACGGCTGGGATAACTACGATGCAATTTACTCGGGCTATTTTGCAAAGCTTGTTGAAGTTCGCAAAGAGGTTTTCGGCGATGAATATATGACGGATGAAATTATGTTTACCGCTTTTGAATCAAACGTAACAACCTACGGCGAAAAGCTTACGGGCACAGAAGATGAGTTCGACCCCAACACAGGCGTTCAGCTCAAATTCAAGTCAACGGGTGCTTATGAAAAGGCATACGGCGAAGATTATAAGCTTACTGTGGTTGCTGGTGAAGAAAGAATAAAGGACCTTAAAGCGTATAAGGAAAGCGTTGATAAGGATGCTTTTGCAACCTACGGAGTTAGTGCAGACGATATTTCCGAGGTTAAAACCGTTGCCGTTGACGTTAAAAATCAGAACGGCGAGGTTGTTGCCGAAATTGACGTTGTTGTTGTGAAAATCGGTATGTCGTGGTATGTTGATAACACTCTGACTGATACAGGTGTGCTTTATAATTTCTATAAATAATTGATTACACAGGAGGAACATTGTGTTCTTCCTGTGTTTTTTGTTGCCAATTGTATTTTGCTGTGATATAATAAACCGAAATAGATTTACGGCGAGGTACTTATGACTTACTACATAGCACAGTTTATAGGAATTTTGGTAGCTATCGGAGCGATTATTAACTTGCAGCTCAAGAAAAAGAAACAGATGCTTGTCTGCTCAATAATCGTCAACATATTGTCGGCGCTCAACATTTTTCTGCTTGGCGAAACAGGCTCAAGCGTTATAATCATCCTTGTAGCGGTGGTTCAGATTATTTTCTGCCTCTGGCACGAATGCAAAAACACCGATGTAAAGCTTGCCGAAAAGCTGATATTTTTAGTTCTCTATATTGCGTGCGGAGCGATTGCATATAAGAGACCTCTTGACTTGCTTTCAATTGTTGCGGCTGTTTTCTATATGATATCAATGTTCCAGAAAAAGGAACAGAACGTCAGAATTTTTCTGCTTGCGAATATGGCTTCGTGGACAGTTTACGACTTGGTGATTAAATCAACCGCTGTTTTTGCTCAGATCGGAGGCATAATTTCATCGGTAATTGCTCTTTACCGATACAGAAAAAAGGAGAAGAGCGATGAAGCTTAAAACACTCGGAAAGGCGGCTGGCTTAACCGTCGGCGGTCTTGCCGCTACGGTTGCGGTTACGGCGGGAGCGTATTTGCCGTTTGTAATCAGCGATGCAAGAAAGAATTACCGCGATAAATGCGATTATCTGCTTGTGCTTGGCGGCAACGTTATCGGTGCAGATACTCCGAGTCCGCAACTTGCAGAAAGAATGAAAACAGCGGCGGTTTATCTTAAAGAAAACCCCGAAACAACAGCCGTGCCCTGCGGAGGCTGTTTCAGGGAGCACCAGAAGAAATCAGAGGCGGCAATTATAGCTGATTACCTGATTTCACAGGGAGTGGAAAAAGAGAGAATAATTCTTGAAGATAAATCCGAAACAACTTATCAGAATTTCGAATTCGGCACGCAGATTATAAAAAACCACGCACAGAAAGAGCTTGACGAAATAAGAATAGCTTTTCTCTCGTCGGATTATCATCTTCACAGAGCGGCGCTTATAGCAAAGCAAAGCGGAATCAAGAATTGCGGCAGAGTATCAAGCCCCACAAAAGGTAAGGCTTTGCAAAGATATTTCAGAGAATATATCGTCGCATACGAGGTGCTCTATAAGTCAATAAAGAAATAAAAAAGCTCGGAGTTTTCTCCGAGCTTTTATTTTTAATCCGTAAATGAATCGGGAATATCTTTTCCGAAATAGGGGCAGGGCTCTTTTGAAAGCTCAAACGACAGAATGCCGCCGTTTGTAATTTCGGAATACGTGAGGTATGCCCTTGTGAGTTCTTTACCGTTGAGTGAAGCTTTGCTTATATACGGATAATCGAGCGGGTCTTTATCGCAGATTACCGAGAAGCTGTCGGCAACGGTGCAGGAATGATATTTCGGATCAAGCTTGATTTTTGCCTCTTTAAAAAGGGGCGTGTTAATAAAATAAGCTTCGTAAGCGGGGCAGAGCTGGGCAAAACCGATTGCGGATAAAACGTACCACGCTGAAAGCTGGCCGACGTCTTCGTTACCGCAGAAGCCGAAAGCTCCCGTGCGGTAGGATTCTTTCTGTACGCGCCTTGTCCAGTATTGTGTTCTGTGCGGCAAACCGAGCATATTGAAATAATGCGTTATGTTGTGGCAAGGCTCGTTGGAGTGGTTATAGTCATCGCTCCATAAGGCGGAAAGCTTTGCTTTTTTGAAAAATTTTTCAAGAAGACGGAGTGTTCGTTTGCGACCGAAAAGCTTGCTCAGACCGATAACGTCATAGGGTACAAACCAGGACTGCTGAAAAATGTTGCTTTCTACCGTGCCGTCATCGCCGTATCTGCCCTTTTCAAAAACGAAAATACCGTTTTTGTGTCTGGGTGCCATAAAGCCGAGAAGCCTGTTGAAATTTTCACCGTAACGCTTTGCTCTGCTCATAAAATACTCAGCATCTTCATTTTTGCCAAGAGCCTTTGCAAATTTTGCAAGGGTGTAATCGGCAAGCAGATATTCAAGAGTATCGCTGAGCTTTTCGGGCACGTAAGCTTTTTCGGTGTATTGCTTGCAATCGGGTCTGATTGAGCGGAAGGGTTTGCCGAAAAGTTCTTTTTTGCAAAGAGCAGACGCTTTGGCAATTTCGTAAACCTTTTCGCTGTTATAGTTTCTTATACCTTTAACGTAAGCATCGGCGGTTACGATAACTGCGGGGTCGCCGACCATACAGTTTGCGTTTATGCCGAGAAGCTCCCAACGGGGAAGAGATGAGTTGTTAAGCTCTGCAATGCTCAGAAGCGAGTTTACCTCATCGTTGACAATATCGGGTCTTATAAGAGTGAGAAGCGGAAATTCGCTTCTGTAAACGTCCCAGCCGCTGAATACGGTGCGGTGTGTGTAGTCGGCGGTCAGGGTTGTGTTTTCAATGGTAAAACGACCGTCAACGTCGGCTGAAACTCTGGGGTCAAGAAGAGTATGATAAAGGCAGGTGTAGAAAATTTTCAGGTCGGTTTCATCTGAGCCCGAAACATCTACACAGTCAAAAATTGCATTCCATTCATCCAAAGCCGCCTTTGCGGTTTTATCAAAATCAGAATCCTTGTTTTCAGCATCAAAATTCTTTCTTGCACCGTCAAGGTCTGTGTAAGATATGCCGCATTTTATCGAAAGCGGAGCGTTTAATCCGTTGCCGAAAAAGGCAACCATACCTACGTCTTCGCCCTCATAGGAAACAAGGTTTTTATCTGCGTATTCTTCGTTTTCAAAGAAACGCATTTCCTTTGCAGGGACAGAAAACTCGCAAACAAAATGAAGATTATAAGAAATTTTGCCGTGACCTCTTCCGAAGCCGCCGCCCGCGGGTGTGCATTTGATGCTTCCCTCAATACGTCTGTCGCTGATAATATCTATACGTTCAAAATCAGCGTGTCCGCCGATTCTGCGTGAAAAATTCAGAATTACTCTTGCATCCGAATTTTCGGGATAGGTAAAGCGGAGCATACCTGTTCTTGTGGAAACCGTAGCTTCAGCGAAGATGCCGTATTTATCCAGATGAACGGAATAATATCCCGCTTTTGCTGTTTCTTTTTCGTGAGAAAAGGGAGATTTCCAGCCTTCTTTACCCTTGTTGAACGGAACCTCCTCATTGCTGCCGCTTCTTAAATCCGTTTCGCCCGTAACAGGCATAATCTGAAGATTTCCGAGGTCGCCGTACCAACCGATGCCGCTCATACGGTTGAAGCTGAAGCCTTCAATTGTGTTGTGACAGTAGTTATAACCCGTACCGTTGTCACCGCCCGTAACTGTATCCGGTGACAGCTGAACCATACCGCCGGGCACGCACGCACCGGGATAGGTTTTGCCTCCGCCGTGAGAGGTTTCGGATTGTTCCTCACCGACGGTGCCGATAATAGGGTCAACGTATTCTGCTTTTTTCATTATGTGTACCTGCCGTTCATAGAGATTATATTTTTGGAATTTCGGTCATTCGCAGTTTGGCGCATCCGTAAGGATAGAGCAGAATTTCTTCTTCGCTGCCCGATGCCTCTCTCGATTCTGGGATTTTGGCACAAACGGTATCGTAGCCGTCTTCGAAACCCCAGTTGATTTTCTTAACGCCTGTTTTAACGGTAACGGGCGGATTTTCGGATGAAAACGGAACGTCACTCAGAGCGTTTCTTTCAACCTTGAGTGAATCCGAGCAATAAGCGTAATTCCAATCGGAAACAGGAATGAGCTCATAGTCGCAATAGGGGAATTTACGCTCAACTCCGTCTTTTTCGTATTCGTGCATTCTGGTTTCATATTTAATCGGAACAGAAAAAATAAGTGAGCCGCATTTTACGCTTGTTAATCCGTGGGGTCTTTCCTCAAAAAGAGCGGTAACGTCAAAGCGGATGCTTATTTCCGTGTTACCCTGAGCAATTTCAAGAGAAAGCTCATCGGCACAGACTTTTTTGCCGTTTACGGTAAGGTTTTCGGCAAAAGAAGGGATGCGGATTTTAAAAACAAAGCTTTTTTCTGCTTCTATTATGTATTTGAAACTGTTTTTGAAGGGGTATTCCGTTTCAATCTTTATGCTTTTGCCCTCAGCGTTGAGCTTACAAGGGACGGGCAGACAGTTTATAACGGTGTTGCCGCTGTGCATAAAGGCAGAAAGGGCAAACTTCGGCCATGCCTGATTGAAATTTGCCGTACAGCAACCGTAATTCGGCTCAAGACCGAAAAGATGAGATTCCTCGCTGTTTGTTCTGAATATCGGCTTTCCGGGAAACTTTTGGCAGGCAATCTGATTGCTCAACTGGTCATATTGATGAGTCCACATATCATCGCTCACGGTTGCGGGCAGAGCGTTGAAAGCAAGCGTTTCAAGTCTTTCTGCCCATTTTTTATCGCCTGTGTAAGCGTAAAGAGTTTCGTATGAATACATCTGCTCGGCAACGGCGCAAAGCTCTGTGCCCTGAATGGGGCTGAGACCCGAGAGACATTCATCGCCTGTAAATAAGCCGACGGGAGTACCGTTATGCTTTTTTAGAATTGAATGCAGTTTTTCTGCGTTATCGGTATATTCTTCGCCCAGAATTCCGCACGATACAGCCTCGCTTTTGAGCATCATAGCGATGTTGACTATGTGAGTGTCAAATCTCCAGCGGTTGAGAGGTCTTTCCCAAAGAGATGTTACGTTGTTATAATCAAGACCCTGTTCTTTAAGGATTTTTGCTAGGTCTGTGAGCCATTCTTCACCGCATCTTTCATAGATGAAATTGATGGCTATAAAACACTCAAACCATCTTGCGTTGCCCCAGTCATAGAGCCTGATTTCTCCGCTTTTGAGCAGTTCATAATAGTTCTTCAGCACCCTGTAAATAACGTCGGGGATTCTTTCGTCGCCTGAGCACTGATAGTATACAGTAAGAGTTTTGGTGATGAGCTGAACCGCCCAGGTGTCATAATTTTTTCTTTCTTCCTCGGTGCAGGGACAAATCCATCCGTCAGGCTTCTGAAATGATATTATTGCGTCGATATACTTCTTTGCGCGTGCAATCATATCTTCGTTTTCAAGAAGATAAGCCAGAGGAATAAAGCCGTCAAGCCAATAGGGAACACGCTCCCAGCCCTCTTTATCGCCGCCTATCCAGGAGCTGTTTTTTATATCGGGCCAGATTTTATCGAGGTTGCCGCTCAGACCCTCTGCCTGTATTTCAAGCTGACGCCTGAGCCAGCCGCTCGGTTTTATTTCATTGGACGTGTAAAAATTCCATTTGTTCATTGTGTGCCTCCGCAGTTATTTGTCTTCTTTGTATTTAATGGGCATTTCCGTTGCTGCCAGAACAAGTTTTACGCATTTGATAATAAACGGACGGAGAAAACCCGAGTTTTTAACAATCGGGCTCTGCGACGCGTTATGTACGATGAATTCGGAAAAACTCGGAGTACCTTTCATCCGGATTTTAACGGTGTTGCCCGAAAAGTCAAAGGTAAAATACTGTGTCGAAAGGGTGTTCAGGGGTTTGAAAACAACGTTTAGTTTGCCGTTTTGAGCGTAGGCGTATGCCCATATTTTATAGCGGTAACCCTTGATACTGCATTCGCTCATCAGCGGTTTGCCGTCAAGACCGCAGTTGATTATAACCTCGTCATCTTCTTCAAACCACTTTATCTTCAGAACGTTTTCCGATTTTTCAAACGAAACCTTATCGAGGTTGCTCTCGGGTCTTTTGGCAAAGCTTGACGTGAGAGAGCGTGGGATAAGACTTGCGGGGAACATTATTTTTGCAATTCTGTCGTAAAAGGGTGTTATGTAAAACGTTTTGCCTGTAGGTATATCAATTTTTTCTGTGCAGGCAACGGGTTTGTGGTTGCGCTTTTCAAGATAATCCGAAAGCTTTTCGTCCCATTTTGCATCGCTTTCGTTTTCAAAAGCCTTTGCCAGCACGTTTTTTATAAGCTTTGGAATGATTACGTCATTAACAACGCAGTTGAGAATTGCAATAACAGCATTGTATTTGGGCATATACATAATAATCTGACCGTACATACCGTTCATACTGAAATTATCGCCTTCTGTCCAGAAAAGATAGCCGTAACCGTCTTCGTTTTCTCTGCCGCCGAGATCAACCTGCTTTTTGACGGCTTCTTTTGCCCAGAATTCTGGAATAACCTGTTTGCCGTCGAATTTGCCGCCGTCAGCATAGCACTGACAGATTTTAGCAAGGTCGCGAAGCTTTAAATATCCGCCTGTGCCGCCGATACATTCACCGATTGAGTTGGTTTCCCATAAAGGAGTTTCAATGCCGAGCGGCTCGAAGAGTCTGGGGGTAAGATATTCCGTAAGAGGCATACCCGTAACCTTTTGAACGAGAGCGGCAACGAGGTGAGCGTCGTTGTTGCTGTATAAAAATCCTCTTTCTTTTTTTCGGAACGGAGCTTTAAGGAACATTTCGGTATAATTGCCCGTCATATCCTGTAAAAAGCTGAATTCTTTGTTGCTCTGCATTGTCAGAACAGAGCGGACGGAGAGGTTTTCCCACTCGTCGCTTTCGCAGTGTTCGTATTCAGGGAAAAAGGGGAGTATTTTTGAATCAAGAGAAAACAAGCCTTCGTCAATCGCAAAGCCCGCCGCAGTTGAAACAATTGATTTCGTAACCGAAAACAGAGTGTGCGGCATATCGGCAGAATACGGATAGGCATATTCCTCATAAACCGTTTCACCGTTTTGCATAATCAGAAGTCCGTGGTTTTCGATGCCGTTTTTTTCAAGCTCCTGATAAAAATTATAAATCTGTTCGGAAGAAAGCTTTGTTTTTGATTTCATAATATTCCCTCCTCTTTTTATTAACAATTACATTATAACATTTTACAGTCAATAAACAAGATACAATAAGGATTTTTGCAATAAAAAAAGCTCTGCAAAAAGCAGAGCTTGATATTTTTTAAAATCCGCCGCCGACCGTGATAACGTAGTCAACCGAGCCGTAAGCTTCTTTAACTGTGATAAATTCAATTTTAAGGTTTTTAACGTCAATATCAACGGTGTAACTCCAGGTGCCCTTTTCGATAATGCCGTCCTCATTAATCTTAACCTTGAGAGTAGGATTGGAATAATGAAGCTTCATATCGGCATTTTCAAAATCGATTTCAAACATCGGGAATTCAGCCTGAACAACCGAAAGGTCGCCTACAACGCTGATTGCGTGGCCGACCGTACCGCTGTAAGTGTCTCCGTGAACGCCGTCGGTCTGCTCTTTCATTGTCATTTCAATAACCGTATATTTTCCGCTTTTATAAGCTTTTACGGACTGCGTATCGCTTAAGGTGAGGTTGTTGAATCCGCCTGTGATTCCCTCAAATTCTTTTGAATTCTTTTCGAGGGCATCGGTAATGAACGGCATAGCCATGTCAACAGCTTTTCCGAGAGTGCCGTCACCGTTGTTAACAACCATTTCGGAAAGAGTCATTGTCTGAACGGAACTTGTTTTGCTGTGAGTTTTGATTGCCGCACTTTTATAAAAAGCAACAATTTCTTCGTCTGTCCATTCTTCGGGATTTGCCGAAAGTGACTCAGGCTCTGTGATAAGCTCTGTGTGGATTTCGGTAACGGTTACCGCTTCGCCGCTGCTGTCTGTTACCGCTTCGCCGTTTTCGTTTGTAACGAGTTCGGTGTTAACAATTTCCTGCTGGTTAAAGTTTCTGCTGGGCAAGTCGGATTTACCGTCTTTTTTGCCGCAGGCAGCAAACGCAAAAATCAGTACGAAAGTTAAACCTAATGCTGTGATTTTTTTCATTTTGAAACCCCTTTTACGTTTTATAGCAAAACAATTTTATAACATTGGGACTTAAGTGTCAATTAACAATATCAACAAAATGTGAAATAAAAGTTAAGATTTCGTTTTTATTTGATAAAATATCAGCTGTCAGCTTAAAGCTGTGAGTTTACCTCTGCCCAGACCGATACGCTGTCGGTCCGGATTATTTTTTTGCTGTCAAGGAATCCGCCGACGATGAAACTGTTTTTAACAGCATTACGTCACTCTTTTCAGCTTAAAATTTATTGTAAAAAACCGTTTCTTCCATCGGTCTGTAAAGCGTGTGTCTTTCGTTGGGGAGTGCGTCGGGGGCGGGGTAACCCATAACGAGCAGAGCAACAGGCTCAAGGCTTTCGGGAATTTCAAACGCTTCGCGGATTTTGAACGGATTGAAATGCATAACCCACGTTGAGCCTATGCCAAGCTCCCACGCGCGGAGCATAAGGTGAGTTGTAACGATGCTTGCGTCAACAACACCGCACTGTGCACCGTCATAGGGTCTTGTCCAGCATTCATCCTTGTTGTAGCAGATAAGCATTGCACAGGGTGCATCAAAATGGCAGCGGGTGCAATCTTTCAGCTTTGAGAGTGCTTCTTCGCTGTTTATAACAAGAATTCTCTGAGGCTGATAATTGCAGCCTGTAGGTGCAATATGACCCGCTTCAAGAATCTTATCTGTTACCTCTTTTTCAACAGGTTTATCCGTAAATTTACGAACAGAGTATCTGTCGGTTGCAAGCTTTAAAAAATCCATAGTGACTCCTTGTAAATAAGTTTTTTCTTAAGTCAGTATAGCACAGTTTTCGTTTTTTCACAACACCTGACAAAATTAAAGCATCAAAACAAAAGCCTTGCTCTCGGTTAAGAGAACAAGGTTTAATTTGTTGATATTTAGAGATTATTTCGCTGCTTCTTCAACTGCAACAGCGCAAGCAACGGTAGCGCCAACCATGGGGTTGTTACCCATACCGATAAGACCCATCATTTCAACGTGAGCGGGAACTGATGATGAACCTGCGAACTGTGCGTCTGAGTGCATACGTCCCATTGTATCTGTCATACCGTATGAAGCGGGGCCTGCAGCCATGTTGACGGGATGAAGAGTACGGCCTGTGCCACCGCCCGATGCAACTGAGAAATAGTTTACGCCGTTTTCATTGCACCATTTCTTGTAAGTGCCTGCAACGGGATGCTGGAATCTTGTGGGGTTGGTTGAGTTACCTGTGATTGAAACACCAACGTTTTCAAGTCTCATAATAGCAACGCCTTCGGGAACGTTGTCAGCGCCGTAGCACTTAACGTCAGCTCTGGGACCGTTTGAATATGCCTTTTCTTCAACAACCTTAACTGTTTCTGAATAGGGATCAAACTCTGTCTGAACGTATGTGAAGCCGTTGATTCTTGAAATAATCATAGCGGCATCCTTGCCGAGACCGTTAAGGATAACGCGCAGAGGCTTTGAACGAACCTTGTTTGCGTTAAGAGCAATCTTGATTGCGCCTTCAGCAGCAGCAAAGGATTCGTGACCTGCAAGGAAGCAGAAGCACTCTGTTTCATCGGAAAGGAGCACCTTGCCGAGGTTGCCGTGGCCGAGACCAACCTGTCTGTTATCAGCAACTGAACCGGGGATGCAGAATGCCTGGAGACCGATACCGATAGCGGCAGCGGCGTCAGCAGCCTTAACGCAGCCCTTCTTGATTG
>JAZQKN010000026.1:0-12193 GCA_045542175.1 Acutalibacteraceae bacterium
TCCGTCAAGCCAGCAACCGAGAATGTTTGACTGGCTGGAAAAATGTCTGCCGTTGCCGTTATGCTTATCCATAATCACAACGTTCTGACTGTTTTCTTTCAGCAAATCGTAAAGCTCTCTGTCCTTGAGAATGTGGTTGACATAGCAGGTCTTTTTCCAATAGATATATTCCATATCCTGCCAGATGAAAAGACCGCCGTTTTCGGCACAGGCTTTAACACAGGATTTCATTCTTGCAAGAATGTTTTTATTGACTCCGTTATCCTCGGTTACAACGTCGGTAGCAAGCTTTTCGTTGGTAACACCGTTTGTTGAGAGCTCAACCTGAACAAAGCCGATAAGCGTTTTATGGCGCTTCATAATATCGGAAAGCTGCTGCTGTGTAAACGGCTCACGCTCTTTATTAGTGCAGAAGCATTCGCTCTGTGCAACAATCGGCACACCCGCCGCATCGGTGATATAAAGAAGCTCATCCCAGAAATCAATCTGCTCTTCGGGAGTAAGATACGTAGGACCTTCGTCTATATAAATAACGGTAAAATTACGCATATCCTCAGGCAGAGCAAAATACGTCTTTATTGCCGCTTCGGCAAAAGCCGTACCTGTTAAAGGAGTGTTATTGAACGGACAGTTGCGAATCATAAAAAGCGGGTTTTCGTTATCAACGTACATACGCAGACCGTCAACCTGCTTACGCGTTCTTATTTCAGTTGATTGAATTGTTTTTTCAGGCAAAAGCACGTATCCGCCGTCGCTTTCAGCAGTAACGTGAAGCGGCATTGAAAGAAGAACGGCAAGAATCAAAAGAATACTGATTGCTTTTTTCATAAATACACCTCCGACGAGGAATATTTTAACACACAGTTAAAGCGACTTCAACTCAAAAATAAGTTTTAATGAAATTATCAATAAAAATTGATTTTTATTGAACGTTATGTTACGATGAATTCAAACAAATCCTGAAAGCAAGAAGGTTTTAATATGAATCAGCAAAACGTTTTTTCATCGGCAAAATGGCTCACAAGCAAAAAGGAAGATGCATTTTGCGAAGATACATTTTATATCCTGAGGGGCAAGTTTTCGGTTGAAAACGTCTCAAAGGCAATTCTTCGCGTAATCGGACTCGGTTATTTTCACTGTTATATAAACGGCGAAAGAGTCGGCAACGACCTGTTTTTACCGCTCAGCACCGACTATGAAGAAAGAAAAGACTATCCCACAGGTGAAATTATAAGCGGTCACAGAATTTACGTTCCCGAATACGACGTAACATCAATGCTTATAAACGGTGAAAACACAATCGCAATTCATTTCGGCGGCGGATGGTATACTTTTGGAGAAAACAGCCGATTCGGATGTCCGAAAGCAATATGGCGTATTTTCGGCGAAGATGCAAACGGTGAAATTAATTTTGTTTCTGACGAAAGCAATAAAATTTCAGAAAGTTTTGTTAACAGCTACCGCTTCACTTATACTGAAACACAGGATTTTCTCAGCACTGAAAAAGACGTTTTTACAAAAGATTTTGACGATTCCGAATGGGAAAACGCTGTTTCGGCAAAACCGCTTGAAACAGAATATCTTTTCAGCAAATGCCCTGCCGACAGAGTTATTGAAACTCTTCCCGTAACTCCCGTTTTCAGCGGTGAGGGTTATACGGTTTATGACTGCGGTAAAAATATCAGCGGCTATCCCGTATTTACACTTAATGCCGCAAAGGGTGAAACCGTTACGGTAATTCACGCTGAAGAGCTTGATTCAAACGGCGATGTTGACCCCGAGTTTGTTCACGGACAAAAAGAAATTTTTATCTGCGACGGTGAAAAAAGAAAGGCAACTCCCCTTTTCACATGGTATGCATTCCGTTATTTTGCCGTTTACGGAAACGCTGATCCCGAATACGTTGAGGTTATACACACCGACGTGAGCATAACCTCCGATTTCAAATCCGATAATGAACTGCTCAACTGGATTCACGATACATATATAAACACCCAGCTTACCAATATGCATTCGGGCATCCCTTCCGACTGTCCTCATCTTGAAAGAAGAGGTTATACGGGCGACGGTCAGGTTGCCTGCCACGCGGCAATGAATATCATTGATGCAGAAGAATTTTACCGCAAATGGATTTGCGATATCAGAGACTGTCAGGATAAACTTTCGGGTCATATTCAGTATACAGCGCCTTATCTTCATTCGGGCGGAGGTCCGGGCGGCTGGGGATGTGCGATAGTTGAAGTGCCCTATCAGTTCTATATGCACTACGGCGACAAAAAACCGCTTGAAGAATGCTATCAGAATATGCTCCGATATTTCGACTATCTCGAATCCCATTCAGAATCAGACCTTGTTATCAGCGACAAGGAGGGTGAATGGTGCCTCGGTGACTGGTGCACGCCCGTTTCAATTGTGTTGCCCGCACCGTTTGTAAACAACTATTTCTATATTAAGTCACTTTACAGAATAATTGAAATTGCAAAAATAATCGGCAAAGAAAACGACATTCCGACGTTCGAAATGAAAATTGATAAACGCAAAAAAGCCGTTATGTCAGCATACTTCAACAAGTGGGACGGCAATTTCCTCGGCGGTCAGCAGGGCGCAAATGCTTTTGCAGTGGATATCGGTCTCGGTGACGAAAGAACTTACAAAAACACGGTTGAACATTATAAAAAGCTCGGCGGCTATGATACGGGAATATTCGGCACGGATATTCTGACAAGAATTTTCTTTGAAAACGGCGACAATCAACTTGCCTTTGACCTTATGACGTCGGATTCCGTTCATTCATTCAGAGAATGGAAAAAGCGCGGTGCAACAACTTTCTGGGAATACTGGCCCGAATCACTTCGTGATCGCTCACACAATCACCCGATGTTCGGCGCTGTCACGGCTTATCTTTACGATTATCTGCTCGGCATCAAAGCAAAGAAAGGCTGTGCGGGATATTCCGAAATTGAGATTTCGCCCGTAACCGTTGACGGTGTTAACAGAATTGAAGGATACAGAACTTTGAAATCGGGCAAAGTTTCGGTTTCGTATGAAAAAACCGAAAACGGCATTTCATTCAGAATTAAAATTCCCGAAAATCTGCCTGCTGAATTTATTTTCGGCGGCAAGATTTATAAGCTCAAATCAGGTCTGAACACAATCGAAATATAAAGAAAACGGCAGAGAGCATAAAACTCTCTGCCGTATTTTATTTGACTGTACCGTATTCCCAGGTATTAATCCCGCCGAATTCTTTCACGTTTTTATAGCCCATACCGGCAAGCTTTTCGGAAGCGATTTTGCTTCTTCTGCCGCTTCGGCAATAAACGAGAATAAGCGTTTCTTTATCAGCCAGCACACTCTCAGCCTTCTCTTCAATTTCATAATCGGGAATGAGAATTGCGTTTTCGATATGACCTTCGTCATATTCTTCCTGAGTGCGCACGTCAAGAATGATATAACCTTTCTCGGTATCCATCAGCCTTTTGGCTTCTTTCTGAGAAATCTGAGCGTAAGTTGCGGCTTCTTCCGTAACCTTTTCAGGTATTTCTTTTGAACAAGCCGTAAATGAAACAATACCGAAAATCATCATAAAATTAATAATAAATATCCTTTTAAGCATAGTTATCACTTATGGTTCTTAATGTAATGTTTATAGAATTTTACGCAATGTGCAACCTCTGTTACACCGATGCTTTCGTTTGCGGCGTGCATTGCGGCAAGCTGCTCGTTGCTCATTTTAATCGGGCAGAAACGAAGGCAGTTATCAGCAATTTCTTCATAGTGACGGCAGTCTGTTCCGCCTGTCATAAGATAAGGAATTACGCCTGCTTCGGGGTAGCATTCGTTAAGGCATTTCTTAAGATAACCGAATTCCTCGCCGTTCCAATCAACGCAGTTTGAAGCGCTTCTTGCGTGAATGATTTCAAACTCAAGGTCATATTTATCGGCATATTTCTTGAGAAGTTCAATTGACTGCTCAGCATTCTGATGAGGTGAAGGACGGAGATTGCATACAACGTAAGCCTCTGACGGAATTACGTTGGGAGTGTGTGAGCCTTCAGCCATAGTGCAGCAGAACGTTGTTTTAACAAATGCGTTGCACATAGGTGAAACAACGGGCAAGACTTTTGTGAGGAGGCCTTTGAAAAGCCACATATTGCCGAGTACCATTCTCAGCGGGAAGCCGAGATAAGGAGCTGCCTGATCGAGCATTGCGTAAACGGGGCCTGAAATTTCAGCCTTGAAAGGCTTATATTTTTCAATATCAGCCACAAACTTTGAAAGGCGTGCAAGAGGAGTGTTGCTCTTGGGAGTTGAGGAATGACCGCCCTTGCCTTTAGCGATGACCTTAAGGTCTATGTAACCCTTTTCAAGCACACCGATTGCGGCACACCAGCCCGCCATTGTGGGCAGAGCATCTTTGAGAATTGCGCCGCCTTCGTCCATTGCAACGTCAAGGTGAACGCCCTTTGACTTAAGATATTTTACAAGAGTGGGAGCACCCTCGCCCGAAATTTCTTCGTCAACCGATGATGAAAGGTAAACGTCACAGGGAGGCTCAAAACCTTCTTCAAGGAGCTCTTCAATTGCCTGGAATTCCGAGAAAACGGTTGATTTGCAGTCCATTGCGCCTCTGCCGTGGATGTTACCGTCGGCAATTTCACCTGAAAACGGGTCACGGTCCCAGTTAGGCTCATCCGCAGTTACAACGTCCTGATGACCCATAAGAAGAATGCCGTTTCTGTTGGGGTCTTTACCCGCCCATTTAAAGAGCAGATTTCCCCCGATTTCAGTGCATTCAAGCTTTGAGAAAACAAGAGGGAAATTCTTTTTCATAACCTCGTGAAGCTTATAAAACTGCGAGAGGTCAGTATTTCCGCGAAGAGAAATTGTAGGCACCTTTATCATATCGGAAAGCTTCTGTGCGTAATCGTTTGCTTCATTTTCAGTAGGATTGATAGCAGGTGCGTTTTTGTTAGGTTTAGCCTTGATTTTAACCGCTCTTAAGGCCGCAATAACAATCAGAAGAACGATTACTGCAAGAATTGCAAGCAGAGCAAAACCGACGTATTTCATATAAATCATATCCTTTCAATACTTTTCCAAAGAATTATAGCATTTGTTAACGAATAAGTAAATATTTTTTTATTTTACCTTACCGTAAAGACATCTTGTAGGCTCTTTTTCAATCACAAGACCGCAGTAATTACACATTATGCATTTAGCTTCACTCTGACCGTTTTTAAGCTTTGAAGCAAGGTCGGGTTCACAAATAAACGGTCTGCACATCGAAATGAAATCCGCCTTGCCCTCAGAGAGAATCTTCTGCATATCGCTCACTTTATGTATACCGCCGACAACAATAACGGGAATTGAAATGTTATTCCTGATTATTGCGGCATTATCAACGTTAAAGTTTTCAAGAGGTGAAGGCTGTTTAATCAGCGGATTTACAAGATTTGCGGCGGGCAAAGCAATTTTATTAAGAAGCTTCGGAAACGATGCACAGGGCTCTCTGTACTTAAAAACGGCATCCATAGGCATAAGCTTGCTTCTCATCGTGTTCATTCCGTCCTGCACAGTGCCGCACGAAACTTCAATTGCGTCGCAACCCGCATTTTCAAGCCTTTTGCAGATTTCAACAGAGGTATCAATTCTCATTCCGCCCTTGCGGTTATCCTCTGCGCTGATTTTAATCCAGACGGGCAGATTTGTTTTTTCTTTTATTCCTTTAATAATCAGTTCAACAATTCTGCAACGGTTTTCAAGTGAGCCGCCCCAAGAATCTTTTCTTCTGTTGCCATAGGGTGAAAGAAAATCGTGAAGCAGATAACCGTGACCGCCGTGAAGCTGTACTGCGTCAAAACCCGCTTTTTCGGCTCTTTCCGAAGCAGAAACAAAATCATCAATTATAGCGTGTATTTCTTCATCGGTGAGCACTTTTGCCTTATCGGGATAAAATGCGTGCAAAACGTCTGACGGTGCAACCTTCTGCAGACCGATTGCTTTTGAAGAAGTCTGTCTGCCGCAATGCGCTATCTGAAGCACAACGGGTACACCGCGACGGTGGACGGCATCGGTAAGCTCTTTATATTTATCAATGACTCCGTCGTCAAATATCTTCATCATTCTCGGGTAAGGTGAAACACCGTTTCTGCTGACGGCGGCATACCCCGTAATAATGCAACCTACTCCGCTTTTTGCAAGATGCTCATATTTTGCAATCAACTTATCGCTCGGTGCTCCGTCAGCGTCAGCAAGACCGTCGTGGGTTGCACTTCGGAAAATTCTGTTTTCAACCTCCAAACCCGAAACTGTTGTTTTATCAAAAAGCATATAACTCACCTCTTTGTCAGTACAAGTATAAATGATATTAAACAATAATTCAAGTGTTGCAATATGCTGTTCAAAACTGTATAATTTAATTGAATTTGATTTACAGGTGAAAGAAATGAAAATAACGGGAGCTATTTTTGATTTTGACGGCACGCTTTTTGACTCTATGCCGATATGGAAAGGAATCCGATATAAATTCTTGGAAAGATTAGGTATCGAGCTTACAGAGGAAGACGTTGAGGCATTCAGGGGTCTTTATCTGAGAGATTCCCTTACGCTTGCAAAAGAACGTTTCGGACTTAAAGAAAGCCATCAGGAACTGCTTGTAAAGTTCTTCTATTACATCAGGGAAAGATATCTTGAAGAAGCCGTGCCGAAAAACGATATAATTGAATTCCTTGAAAAGCTGAAGGCAAAGGGCGTAAAAATGGGCATTGCAACTGCTACGGGCGAGATTGCTCTTGAACCTCTGCTTGAAAAATACGGTATGCTCGGCTACTTTTCGGTTATCCGCTCAACTTATACCGTCGGCGCTTCAAAAACAGAGCCGAAAGTATATGACGTTGTGCTTGAAGAAATCGGCACCAACAAAGAAACTACGTGGGTTTTCGAAGATGCCCTCTATGCCGCAAAGACGGTAAAGGCAAACGGTTATAACCTTGTCGGCGTCTTTGACGAAAGCGAAGATAACACTGAAGAACTCAAAGAAATTGCAGATATTTATATTCACAACTACAGTGAAATTGATTTGTGAGGGATTCCATTGAATATAACCCAGACTTTTTATGACAGTCTTGCATCGCATTACGACAAACTGTTTCTTGATTGGCAAGCAGATACTCACGAACAGGCAAGAATATTAGATAAGATTTTTTCAGATAACGGTTTTGATAAATCAGCAAAAATTCTTGACTGTGCCTGCGGTATCGGTACTCAGTCAATAGGTCTTGCACGTATCGGATATAACGTAACGGCTTCAGACATAAGCGATGCCGAAATTGCACAGGCAAAATCCAGAGCAGAAAAAGACGGAGTTAAAATCCGTTTTGAAAATGCGGATTTCTGTGCTTTATCAGACAGATTCGAAGAAAGATTTGATATTGTTATTGCTATGGATAATGCTTTGCCTCATATGCTGACAAGCGTAGACCTGGAAAAAGCGGTTAAAAGTATTATCGGACAGACAAATGATAACGGAATTTTTGTTGCGAGCATAAGGGATTACGATGCTCTGCTCAAAGACAAACCGCCCTATTCTCCGCCGTACATCCACAAAACGGAAAACGGTCAGCGGGTTTCTTTCCAAACATGGGAATGGAACGGTGACCGTTACAAGCTTATTCAGTATATTATCGATGACGTCGAAATCCTTAAAACAAACAGGTTTGAATGCGAATACAGAGCAACGCTCAGAGAAGAACTGACATGCCTTCTTCTCAAATACGGTTGCAAAAATGTAAATTGGCTTTTTCCTGATAAAACAGGCTTTTATCAGCCGATTGTAGTAGCGAAAAAATAAAGGAGTTGAAATATGAACAGTAAAAAAATCAGATTCGGTATAGTCGGCACGGGCACAATCGCTCACCGCTTTGCAAACGCAATCAAGAACGTTGAAAACGCAGAGCTTGCAGCCGTTGCATCGAGAACAAAAGAAAACGCTGAAAAATTCGGCGATGAATTCGGAATTCCCGTTCGTTTTGACAGCTACGAAAAAATGGCTGAGTCAGACGTTATTGACGCTGCTTATATTGCCGTTCCGCATTCGGGACATATTGACTGCTCCTGTCTTATGATGAATAACGGCAAGCACGTTCTTTGCGAAAAGCCGATGGCAGTAAACACCGCTGAAGCTGAAGAGATGTTCCGCTGTGCAAAGAAAAACGGTGTTATGCTTATGGAGGCGATGTGGGCAAGGCTTGTTCCCGGCACGCTCAGAATGCTTGAACTTGTTGAGAACGGTGTTCTCGGTGATATTCTCGGCGTTGAAGGCAAATTCTGCTACACAATGGATGAGGACGAAATGGACCATCACGTTTTCAAACCAGAAAACGGCGGGGGCTCCTTACTTGACGTCGGCGTTTACGGACTCAACTTTGCAAGCTGGTATCTCGGCAAAGACGTTGCTGAAATCAACGCACAGTCCGATTTTTACAACGGTGTTGACAGTCATACCTGCGCAATTCTGAAATACAAAAGCGGCGCAATTGCCGATATTTCAAGTGCAATTCTTCTCAGAAAACCCAATGAGGGATACGTTTACGGAAGCAAGGGTTACGCTCATCTTAAAAGATTCTACGCTCCTCAGGAAATAGAGATTTATCTGAACAACGGCGAAACAAAAACAATTCCGGTGCCTTATGCGGGCAACGGTTTTGAAGAGCAGATTACCCATTTCAGCGAATGCGTTTTGCTTGGCTTAAAAGAAAGTCCCGTTGTGACACCTGAGCAGACCCTTTTTATTACCCGACAGATGGACGAAATCAGAAAAATTACAGACATTGTTTATCCACAGGATAAATAAAAAAGGGACGGTGCATACCGTCCCTTAACTTATATCATCAATACTGAAACACTTTCCTTCATACCTGTTATGAAGGTTTTTCTCTTCACTGCAATCAACCGTAAAAACCTGATTGTTTGAATAAAGAACAGCAATTTTTACATTTTTATTGCCATTATCAGTAAAATATTTTTTTGCTTTTTTATAAAACGGATCCTGAATTTCCAAAACGTCGGGCACCTGTGCTGATGATGAGCAGCAGAGCAAATCGCAAAGTATTTTTTCTCTCAGGATTTCCCTGTCGCATTTATCAGAAAAATAGTTATAAAGACTTTCGGCATAGTCGCAAAGGCTCATTTTGTTGCCGTTTACGGAATTTCCGAAATCATTGAAAAGATCAAAAGGCGAAATACCGACTTCTTCGGTAAGGTATTCGAGAGTCAGTAAAAAGCGACCGCTGTTATAAAGCCTGTCAACGGCATCTTCGCAGTTTTTGAGCATTTTGATTTCATCTGCAGAAAGCCAGGGCGTTGAAGTTACCTCGTACGGAGGGTCATAGGTAAAAGTGCAAGGATACTTTTCTCGGTTTTCACGCATATCTGCACCGTAAAGAAGTTTCAGAAATCCCATCTGAAGCATATGAGCTTTAAGTGAATAGCCAATATTGAAGCTGTTTTTAAAACTTTCATGATCTTCGCCCGTAAGACCCGCAATAAGGTCGATATGTATATGCATATTGTTGAAGCTTATGAGCTTTTTAACGTTTTCAATAAGCTTACCTGTATCGGTTTTTCGGTTGATTTTCTTTAACGTTTCCTCATTAAAGGACTGCATACCGATTTCAAGCTGTACCGCTCCGCGTGGCATTGAAGAAAGGATATCAAGCGTGCTTTCTTTTAAAATATCGCCCGCAATCTCAAAATGAAAGCAAACGTTCTGCGGAATACTCTTACCGTAATTCTCTTTGATAAAAAGCAGAATTTCATCAGCTCTCCTTACGTTTGCATTGAAAGTTCGGTCAACGAATTTTACCGTCTGCGTACCGCTCTGAGAAAGCCTGATAATATCCTCCTTCACTCTCTGAATGTCAAAGAAACGAAGAGGTGAGCATCTGCCCGAAAGACAGAATGCACAACGGTATGGACAACCTCTTGAGGTTTCAATGTAAGTAATTCTTCCGCCGAGGTTTTTGAAAAACTCTTCGCTGTAGGGTGACGGCGGACTGTCCGTATATTCAATTTCGGGATTTGAAATAATTATGCCGTCTTTTCTGTACGTCAGACCCGAAACAATGGATAAATCACCGTTAACGTTATCGAGAAATTCAGGAAAAGTCCATTCCCCTTCTCCGGAAAGCACGTAATCTATAAACCCGTATTTTTCAAGAACGTCTTCAGGTCTGTACGCAACCTCGGGTCCGCCGAGAACGGTTAAGCAATTATGCTTTTCTTTGATGATACGGCAGATTTCAAGAGTTTTTGTAACGTTCCAGATATAGCACGAAAAAGCTACGACGTCGGGGTTTTCAGCAATGATTTTTTCAGTAAAGGATTCAATGTTGCCGTTGATTGTGCTTTCCATAACCAGAGCTTCATAAGGATTCTTTGCAAACTCGCGCACTCCCGAAAGCAGACACCAGGGAGAAAGCGAAGCGTGTACGTATTTTGAATTAAGACAGGATATTACTACCTTCATTATTTCTCCTTTCTGCTTCGGAAATTTAATATAAAGATTATATATCAGTTCCTTTTTCAATTCAAGTGTTGCAAAAAGAAATGCAAGACTTTATAATATTTAAAATAAACAACTTAAAACAATTATAATTTACGGATTCAAGAGGTGAATTTTTTTGTTCAGAGACGTTGCAAGAAGAAAACAGATTCTTTCTGCCCAAAAAATCGAAGAAATATTAATATGCGAAAAAAGAGGTGTTTTATCAGTTCACGGTGAAAACGGTTATCCTTACGGTCTGCCGATGAATTATTGGTACAACAAAGAAAACGGATATTTCTATTTTCACAGCGGTAAAAAAGGTCATAAAACAGATGCAATTTCAGCGAACAACAAAGTTTCGTTCTGCGTATGTGACGGCGGATATAAAAACGATGGCGAATGGTCGCTGAACATCAGCAGTGTTATTGTTTTCGGTAAAATTTATCCTGTTGAAGAATTTGATAAATCAATGGAAATCTGCCGTAAACTGAGCTGTAAATTTACCGACAACACCGAATACATAGAATCTGAAATCCGTAATTTCGGTGCAGCAACAGTCTGTTATGAACTGCGCCCCGACCACATCACGGGAAAAATCGTAAACGAATCGTAATAATCAAATCCGGATTACGGTCGTCTTATCCTGAAAAATACGGAGGCTGTAATGGACAAAAAAGAAGTTTCTTCATTCTTTGATTCTCTGGCAGATTCATGGGATAAAGATATGATTAAAATTCAATGGAAAACTGATAAAATATTAGACGTTGCAAAAGTAACCGCGGGCAAAAACATTCTTGACGTTGCCTGCGGTACAGGTGTTCTTATTCCCGATTATCTTAAAAGAAACGTTAAGAAATGCGTTGCAGTTGATATTTCGGAAAGAATGATTGAAATTGCCAAAAGCAAGTTCGGCGGATGTGAAAACGTTGAATTTTTATATGCCGATGCGGAGCAATACTGTTTTTCAGAAAAGTTTGACTGCGTTGTGATCTACAATGCTTTTCCGCACTTTGCCGACCGTGAACAGCTTTTTAAAAATCTTTCAAAGGCGCTTAAAAAGGGAGGAAGAATTACAATCGCTCACGGTATGAGCAGAGAAGCTCTGTTAAAGCATCATTCAGGCAACGCCGAAAAAGTTTCGACCGTTCTGCCTGAAGCAGATGAATTATCAAAAACAATGAACAATTATTTTGACACTGACACAGTAATTTCAACAGATGAAATTTACATCGTATCCGGTGAAAAACGTTAAATAATCATCCAATAAAATTCACCCGCTTGTTATTTCGACAAGCGGGTGCTTCTTTGCCTTAAATTAAACTTTTATAAACGTTATCAGAGAAAAATCCAGCCTCTGACGTTTGGTTTTGCTGATTAAACAAGTTCAGATTCGTGATGTATCTTTGAAATTCTGGGAGCCGCACCCGTGAGATGCGAAATATCACGGTATTCGCCTTTATAATCATCAAACAAACCTTCGGGAATCTGTGACGTCCAACCGGTTTCGTCAAACTCAGGCGGAGTTATGCCCATTGCAAAGAGAACAATAGCGGCAAGATCGCGGATATTCATTTCTTCAATTTCGGTTTTGTTTATTCCCCTGCCCACTGCGGCAAAGGTTACGTATTTTTCTTCATCCGTCCATCC
>JAZQKN010000027.1:0-6677 GCA_045542175.1 Acutalibacteraceae bacterium
CTTGCGGCTAACTGCGGAAAAGACGATTTCTGCTATATCGCAACGGGCGACAGGGATTCGCTTCAGCTTGTGCGTGATAACGTTAACGTTTTGCTCGCTTCAACAAAAATGGGCAGACCTCAGAGCGTTTGCTACGATAACGCAAAAATCAAGGAAGATTATTTCGTAACTCCCGAGCAGATGATTGACATCAAGGCTCTTATGGGTGACGCTTCCGACTGCATTCCAGGTGTTGCGGGCATCGGTCAGAAAACCGCACAGGATTTAATAAGCAAATTCGGCTCGATTGATTATATCTATGAAAACATTGAAACAATCGACGTTAAAAAAGGTGTTCACGATAAGCTTGTAACCGACAAAGAAAAGGCATATCTGAGCCGTGATCTGGGTACTATCCGCACGAATGCTCCGATTGACGGCGATTATAAAGCTTATATTCCCCTGCCTGCCGATAGCTTCAAAGTTACGGGTATGCTTGCAGAGCTTGAAATGTTCAAAATGATTGAGAGGCTCAACCTCAAAGCTCCCGAAAAGACTGAAGCCGAAGAGGCATGCCAGACGGTATGCACAAACTGCTACGAGCAGGAAGATCTGAAATTCCTTTATAATAAACTCAAAAAAGACGGCGAAGCATATTTTGTTTTTGACAACGGTATTTTCTACTTCAAGGCTGACAACGGAGTTGCGGAGGTTTCGCCCCTGAATGCGGGCTACGTTGAATTCTGCACGGAATTTCTCTTTAACAAAGACATCAGAAAATATACCTATAACTGCAAATATCTCTATTCATTCTTCTACGATTACGAAAACGATATTGAGGTTAATTCAATCTGCGGCGACGCAATGCTTTCGGCTTATCTCATCAACCCATCATCGGGTGCGTATGACCTTAAGAGAATCATTGC
Organism: Acutalibacteraceae bacterium; assembly: GCA_045542175.1. Taxonomy (GTDB): domain Bacteria; phylum Bacillota; class Clostridia; order Oscillospirales; family Acutalibacteraceae; genus CAG-177. The sequence continues at coordinate 906 of JAZQKN010000027.1, forward strand.
CGAATACGCTTCAGCTGAATTTTCAGAAGGCGACGAAAACGCATTTTACACAGCGTATCTGCCCCTTGCTTTCGAAAAGCTGAACGCTCTTATTGAAGAGCATAATCAGACACGTTTGCTTGACGAAATCGAGCTTCCGCTTGCAAGAGTGCTTTCTTCAATGGAAAAAGAAGGCTTCCTTGTTGACGCAAAGGGCATTAAGACCTTCGGTGCGGAATTACAGGTCAGAATTGAAAAGCTTGTTGACGAAATTTATTCGCAAGCGGGCTATGAATTCAACCTCAACTCACCCAAACAGCTCGGCGAAGCTCTTTTTGAAAAAATGGGTCTTCCCGCAAAGAAAAAGACAAAGAGCGGCTATTCCACAAGTGCCGACGTGCTTGAGGGTCTTGCCGCGGATTACCCGATAGTTGCAAGCATTCTCGAATACAGAACCCTTGCAAAGCTCAAATCCACCTACTGTGACGGTCTGCTCAAGGTTATCGGTGACGACGGCAGAATTCACTCCACTCTCAACCAGACCGAAACACGCACAGGCAGAATTTCCTCAACTGAACCCAATCTCCAGAATATCCCCGTACGCTCGGAGCTCGGCAGAGAAATGCGTAAATTTTTCAAAGCTAAAGAGGGATACGTCCTCATCGACGCCGACTATTCGCAGATTGAACTGCGTGTGCTCGCTCACGTTGCAAACGATGAAAATATGCTCGGCGCTTTCAATAACGGTGACGATATTCACTCTATCACCGCTTCACAGGTGTTCAATATGCCTCTTGAAATGGTAACTCCGCTTATGAGAAGCAGAGCAAAGGCGGTTAACTTCGGCATTGTTTACGGCATCGGTGCTTTCTCGCTCGCAAAGGACATCGGCGTTACAAGAGCCGAGGCTGACAGCTACATCAAGGGCTATCTTGCAAACTTCAGCGGTGTCAGCCGATATATGAAAGACGTTGTTGAAAAGGCAAAGGAAAACGGTTACGTTGAAACCGTTTTTGCACGCAGAAGATATCTTCCCGAGCTTTCTTCATCCAACGGAATGATGCGCGCTTTCGGCGAAAGAGTTGCTCTCAATATGCCCATTCAGGGCACAGCCGCCGACATCATCAAAATCGCAATGATAAGAGTCTGGGAGCGCCTTAAAGAGCAAAGACTCAAGGCAAAACTTATTATGCAGGTACACGACGAGCTGATTGTTGAAGCACCCGAAGAAGAGGCTGCCGCAGTTTCGCAAATTGTTAAATATGAAATGGAAAACGCAGTTAAAATGCGTGTGCTTATGCAGGCTGACGTCGGCACGGGCAAAACCTGGTTTGAATCAAAATCATGAGGTAAAAAATGAACGTTTTATTCGTGTGTACAGGCAACACCTGCCGCAGTCCGATGGCAGAGGGTCTGTTCAAAAAAATAATTAAAGACAAAAAAATCAGCGGTATAAATTGCTCGAGTGCGGGTCTTTTCGCGATGACGGGCGATGAGGTTGCGCTCAACGCCGTCAAGGCTCTTGAGCGTTTCGAAACCGATATTTCGGCTCACAGGGCACGCAGAATCACCGCTTATATTCTTGACGAAACCGATAAATTCGTCTGTATGACAAAAGAGCACGCGGCAAGCCTTTCACTCTACGTGCCGAGCGACAGAATAATCGTTCTCGGCGGCGGAATTGCCGACCCCTACGGCGGCAATCTTGAAACATATCTTGCCTGTGCAAACAAAATCAGAACCGCTCTTCTTGAGCAGTTTGAAGAAATCACTTCGGAGGAAACCGAATGAATTTCAAAATAACGGAAATGACGGCAAAACATATACCGCAGATTGCTCTGCTTGAAAAGGAATGTTTTTCACAGCCCTGGAGTGAAAACGCACTTTTACAGGAGCTTGAAAACAAAGGCTCGCATTTTCTTGTTGCCGAAACTGATTCCGACGTTGCAGGATATATCGGCGTTCAGGAAATCTGCGGCGAAGCATATATAACAAACGTTGCGGTTTTTTCAGAATTCCGCAAAAACGGTATCGGCAAGGCTCTTATAGATGCCGCGTGCAAGGGTGCTTTTCAGAGATACTGTGAATTCATCACCCTTGAAGTAAGGCAGAGCAACCAAGGTGCAATCTCGCTTTACGAGGCATCGGATTTTGAGAAGGTAGGAATACGCAAAAACTTCTATTCCCACCCTACGGAAGATGCCGTGCTTTACACAAAATATTTCACCAAAGAGGTATAAATATGAAAATTCTTGCAATCGAATCCTCCTGCGACGAAACCGCAGCCGCCGTTGTTGAAGACGGCAGAAAAATTTTATCAAGCGTAATCGCTTCGCAAGTAAAGGAGCATATTATATACGGAGGCGTTGTTCCCGAAATCGCCTCAAGAATGCACGCTCAGGCAATAACAGGCGTTGTTTCAAAGGCTCTGAGCGATGCAAATCTTACTTATTCCGACCTCAACGCAATCGCCGTCACCTACGCGCCCGGTCTTATCGGCGCCCTGCTTGTCGGCGTAAACTTTGCAAAGGGTCTTTCCTACTCAACGGGTCTGCCTCTCATTCCCGTTCACCATCTGCGCTCACACATCGCCGCAAACTATATTTCACAGCCCGACCTTGAGCCGCCTTTCCTTTGCCTTGTTGTTTCTGGCGGTCACAGTCACATTGTTGCCGTCAAGGATTACACCGATTTTGAAATAATCGGCAGAACGCGTGACGATGCCGCGGGCGAATGTATGGACAAAGCGGCAAGAGCAATGGGTCTGCCCTACCCCGGCGGCGTTAACCTTGACAGAGTCAGCAAGGGTGCTGATTCCTCTCTCTATAAATTGCCCAGACCTCACGTTGACGGCAGTGAATACGATTTCAGCTTTTCGGGACTTAAAACAGCTGTTGTCAACACAATCCATAACGCAAAGCAGAAGGGCATTGAAATCAGCGTACCCGAGCTCGGTGCAAGCTGCATAGAAACCGTTTGCGAGTGCCTTATCAAAAACACAGTCAAAGCCGCCGAAAACTACGGCTTCAGCAAGATTGTTCTTGCGGGCGGCGTATCTGCAAACTCAAGACTTCGCAGCGGTATGGCAAAGGTCTGCGATGAAAAAGGCTGGGAGTTTTATATGCCTGAGCTTTCACTCTGCGGCGACAATGCGGCAATGGTCGGTGCACAGGCTTATTACGAATTCAGAAACGGCAACGTTGCGGGACTTGAGCTCAACGCATACGCAACAATGCCCATCGATGAATAAACTTTAACGGGAGAATCAAATTGAGCATTCAGACTGAACGTATCCAGAAATGGGATATACTAAAATTCTTTATGATTTTTCTTATGGTACTCGGCCACGCGGCAGAATTCTTTGCTCCGCAGTCGCAGGCTATGAGAAATCTCTTTATGATTATCTATACGGTGCATATGCCGATTTTTATTTTCGTTTCGGGTTTATTTTCAAAAAGAGCTGTAAATGAAAAAAGATACGATAAAATATTCGGCTTTCTTATTCTGTATATTGTCCGCAAGCTGCTCCCCTTTCTCTACACTTTCAACGGTGCAAAATATATCAGCATCAACTTTTTCAAAGAAAGCAGCGTACCGTGGTTTATGCTCGCAATCTTTGCATTTTATTTAATTACGATTGCGCTTAAAAACTATTCCGTCACATATATTTCGGTTTTTATTATTGCTTTCGCCTGCGTTGCGGGCTACGACGCAAACATCAACGATTTTCTTTCGCTTTCAAGAATTATAGTTTACTATCCGTTTTTCTATTTCGGCTATTGCACCGATATTAAAAAACTTGAAAATATCTGCAACAATAAAAAGCTCAAGGCTCTGGCTGCGGCTGTAATCGTTATTTTCGTTACGGTTGTTGTTATTTGGGGCAAGAGCATTTACTGGCTCAGACCCTTGCTCACGGGCAGAGCACCGTATCACACCCTCGCTTATGCTAACAAATGGGGATTTCTTCTCAGGCTCGGCTATTATGCCGTTTCAGGTCTTGTCAGCTTTGCCGTTATTGTTCTTACTCCCGTAAAAACTCCGCTCGGCATCTGCGCAAAGCTCGGTCAGAGAACGCTCGCCGTTTACATGTTTCACTATATCCTCATTTACTTTATCTTTGATAAATTCGACTGCAAAACACTTTTGTCAAGTCCCTCGGGCAACACTACGGAATGGCTCATTGTTCCCATTTCGCTTATCATAACCCTTATTTTTTCTGCGGGATTTTTCAGCAGAATTCTTCAGTTTATCACCAATATTCCGAAGAGGAAAACTATTGAAGAATAACTAATATTTTGATATAAGTATTTTCTCTATAAATATTGACATTTATTTTCTTTTTGTTATAATTTAAAATGGGTTAGGTTGGATATGATAAGAATACACTTCAGTGATATTTCACAACAATCCTTCCTGTCACTATTGATTTGTTAATTTTTAGTTGGTTTTCCACAATGAAAGGAGAAGAGATTTATGGAAAAAATGACTACCAATAAAAGCGTACTTTCATGGATCGAAGAAAAAGTTGCTCTTGTTAAGCCCGACAGCATCGTTTGGATTGACGGCTCAAAAGAGCAGATTGAAGATCTTCGCGCTCAGGCTTGCGCAACAGGTGAAATGATCAAGCTCAATCAGGAACTTCTTCCCGATTGCTACCTTCACCGCACAGCTGTTAACGACGTTGCCAGAGTTGAAGGCAGAACGTTCATCTGCGCTCCCACAAAGGAAGAAGCAGGCCCCACAAACAACTGGATGGATCCCGCTGAAGCTTATGAAATGCTTTACGATATAGCTAAAGACAGCTATAAGGGCAGAACAATGTACGTTATCCCCTATTCAATGGGTCCCGTTGGTTCAAAGTTCTCAAAAATCGGTATTGAGCTCACAGACTCAATCTACGTTGTTCTCAACATGGTTATTATGACAAGAGTCGGCACAGACGTGCTCAAGGCTCTCGGCGACAGCGACGATTGGGTTCGCGGTCTTCACTGCAGATGCGACATCGACGAAGAAAAGAGATATATCTGCCAGTTCCCCCAGGATAACACAATCATTTCAGTTAACTCAGGTTACGGCGGAAACGTTCTTCTCGGCAAAAAGTGCTTCGCTCTCCGTATTGCTTCATACCAGGGCAAGAACGAAGGCTGGCAGGCAGAGCACATGCTCATTCTCGGTCTCCAGAAGCCCGACGGCGAAATCAGATACATCTGTGCTGCTTTCCCCTCAGCTTGCGGCAAAACCAACCTTGCAATGCTTATTCCTCCCGAGGGATATTATAAGAACGGCTACCGTGTATGGTGCGTAGGCGACGACATTTCATGGATCAGAAAGGGCGAAGACGGCAGACTCTATGCCATCAACCCCGAAAACGGTTTCTTCGGCGTTGCTCCCGGCACAAACAACAAGTCAAACCCCAACGCTCTTGCTTCAACAATGCAGGGCACAATCTTCACAAACGTTGCTCATAACCTTGACAACAACACAGTTTGGTGGGAAGGCCTCGATAAGAACCCTCCCGCAAACGCAATTGAATGGAAGGGCAATCCCTGGAACGGTCAGGAAAGCGAAGAAAAGGGTGCTCACCCCAACAGCCGTTTCACCGCTCCCGCAAAGAACTGCCCCTGCATCAGCTCAGAATTTGAGAATCCCCAGGGCGTTCCCATTTCAGCATTCGTATTCGGCGGCAGAAGAGCTAAACTCGCTCCCCTCGTATATCAGTCAAGAAGCTGGAACCACGGCGTATTCGTTGGTGCTATCATGGCTTCAGAAACAACCGCAGCAGCTGCAGGT
>JAZQKN010000028.1:0-50222 GCA_045542175.1 Acutalibacteraceae bacterium
CAGTATTTGCAAACCGCTTTGAAAGCATCGTTAGCGGTGATTGTGTAGTCAGAGGGCTGCTCAATCTGCTGAAGCACGGGGTCGGGCTGACGGCAGGCAAAAGTATCACCGGGGAGTAAAAGAAGGGGAATTCTGTTTGCTGTTGCGGTACCTGCGGCAGTTACCATATTAAGTGCACCGGGGCCGATTGAAGAGGTGCAAGCAATAATCTGACGGCGGTTTTTCTGCTTTGCGAAAGCCATAGCGGCGTGAGCCATGCCCTGTTCGTTTTTGCCCTGATAGAACTTAAGGCTGTGACCGCCCTGTTCAAGAGCCTGACCGATACCGACAACGCAGCCGTGACCGAAGATGCCGAAAATACCGTCAACAAATTTAGTTTCAACTCCGTCAAAGCTGATATACTGATTATCAAGGAATTTGACGAGAGCCTGTGCCATTGTAAGCTTCATATTTATTTCTCCTTCTTCCTTATTTTACGGGAGGCCATATATCAGCTTCTTTTTCGCCGTCTGTTACCCAGAGATGCTCTGGCACGAAGGTGGGAGTGATATAGGGGTCTCCGTCAAGATGTCTGATAACCCAGAGATACCACATTGCATAGCCGGGAGCGGTAGTCTGAGGATGAGTTTCCTTTTCGGTAATGAAAACGGTTGAGTTGTTGTGAGTTTTAACAACGTCCTCGGAAAGCTCTGCAAAGCCGTAACCGTTTTCGGGAAGGAATTTATAGAAATAGATTTCGGGCTGGGGATGCCAGTGGGGAGGATAGCTTGACCATTTTCCGGGGAAACCGATAACTTCGCCGAGCACCATATTTGAATAGGGTGCGTTGGAATAGTCAAAAACAGTTCTTACTATTCTGGTGGAAGCCTCTCTCATAGTGCCCGCGCCTCTGTGCTCGCTTCTGCATTCTTCGGGAGTGTAGAGCTTTGAAGCAAAAACAGTTTCGTTTTCTGTTCTCTGAATAACGATTTCAACGTCGCTTGCGGCAGTGAAAGTAACTTTAACGTCTTTTGCAACGTGGAGTACCCAGGGCTCATAATCAAAGCAATTGGGACGGTTAACACTGACACTGTTGCCTTCCCACTCAAAGGTCATTTCACCGCTGATAAGAAGATAAGCTCTTTCAAGCGGTAACTCCTCTGTAAAAACGTCACCGTTTTTCAGCTTTAAAATGCCGAAATCCATAAGGCTGTTGTGGATTTTGTCATCAATTGTGGTAATTTCAGTATATCCGTAATCATAATTCTGCGGACCTCTTAAATGCTTCATAAACTGTCCTTTCCGAGAGCAACCTCAATAATATGATATAAAAGGTATAATTAACCATTATTAGGATCATTATATACTATATATAGTGATAATTCAAGCGGTTTTGACCAAAATGAATATGGAAAATAATAAAAATTTTTTCTTAAAAAGGCTTGACATTACGCGATAAATAATATATTATATTGGAGCGTCAAAAAAACAGGCGTAAGGAATGATCCATTAGCTCAGCAGGCAGAGCACTTGACTTTTAATCAAGGTGTCCGGAGTTCGAATCTCCGATGGATCACCAAAACGGAGCTTCGCAGCAATAGTTGCGAAGCTTTTTTACAATCGGGGTGTGGCGAAGTTTGGTATCGCGCTTGGTTCGGGACCAAGAGGCCATGGGTTCAAGTCCCGTCACTCCGACCATATTGAGTATTCATAAGGGATTTGACCTGTGAATACTCAATTTTTTTGCTTAAAATAGAGTTTAATATATATTTTGTAGTTTTTATGTATCGTCGCATTCCTTTCGGAGTGCGACTTTTGTTTGTCTTTATACGGGTTTTAGGGCTGTCCCTAACAAGTAGAATTTGTATGCACAAATTCAATGCTTGCTAAGACTTATTCCTACTTTCAATCGTAAAGTGTTCGTTTAGCTTTTTCAAAGATGTTGTAATAGGCAGTCTATTGTGATATAATGATACTACATTATTATAAAGGATGTGAAATGTCTTGTTTAAATTCAGAAAAGGTTGTACAGTTCCGTATCCTGAAAGAATTAACGAAGAATATGAAATAAATGACACCTGTATAGTTGCAAATATAGGTGCTGATAAAATTGAAAACCTATTGTTAGATTTCATAAAGATACACAATGAACCATTATTTTTTATTTTGGAAACCCCTGCAATGAAAAATGACGAAACCGAAATAAAATCAGGTGTAGTGGAAAAATTCCATAAAGATGTCTATTATATTGACGGTTGCACTCAGGAAGAAACCTTTGCGATTTTAAACAGAGTCGGCGAACTTCTCATTAATGATGGCTTATCTTCTTTCGGCTTTGGTTGTCATGTTTCACACGATGAAATTATGATTGGCAAATACAATGTTGTTACTATTTATTCACAAGATATCGAAAAATATAATACACTTTTAGAAAAGCACAAAATAAAGCGTGTTGATAAGATTGTAACTGCTTGGGATACTTTTACTCAAAACAATCCGGGCAAATCAGAAAAAGTTGAAACGGACGGAAAAGATATTTTTGATATACCAAAAATGTTTGAAGATTGGGGAATATATCTTGCTGAACAAAGAGAGGATTAGTTTTTTAATCCCTAATGAACACTCGGACCAGAAGAAAGCAGACATCACTTTTGTGGTGTCTGCTTTTGGTTTTGAAACCTTACACCGTTGCATATTGTTGAAATCCGTGATATGATATAAACCGTAAAAGAAAAATAATGCTATCTGCAATAATTAAAATACAATCATCAGACGGGAGATGACGGAATGAAAAAGAAAATTATAATAGTTTTGGCGGTGCTCATTGGCATTTATTCTTTGTTTGTGGCAACCGACTGCATCAGATTAAAATATGCCGAAAGCGTTACAAAACCGTTTGTAACCGTTGGCTTTGAAGAAACCGAAAACAGAGATACTTATACCGGCCTCGGCTATTCCGTAACATATTACGTAGACAGATATACAGACGAAAACGGTGTTGCGGTGGAAAGCAACTACGGCGCCGAATTCAGACTGTTTGATAAGATGCTTATCTGGGGTTGGGTTGAATAATCCGTATTCCGTTGCAAAAACTGAAGTTTGTGGTATAATATTCCTGATAAACAATTCAATGAATTAAGGTGATTTTATGAAGAAAACACTTATAGTTGTTGATATGCAGAATGATTTTATCGATATGGCTCTCGGCACAAAAGAGGCTGTAGCCATCGTACCGAAGGTTAAGGCTAAAATTGCAGAATATGCCGAAAACGGTTATGAAATCATTTTTACAAGAGATACTCATTATGAAAATTATCTTGAAACTCCCGAAGGAATCAAGCTGCCTGTTTCTCATTGCATAAAGGGTACGAAGGGCTGGGAAATTGCAGACGGCATTTACGTTGACGGTTGCAGAATTATCGATAAACCCAATTTCGGCTGGCCTTACTGGAAAAACGAAACGCTTGAAGAGGTTGAACTTATCGGTCTTTGCACCGATATATGCGTTGTTTCAAATGCTCTTATCATAAAAGCGACCTTCCCTGAAGCCGTTGTCAGGGTTGATAAATCCTGCTGTGCGGGTGTAACCCCCGAAACACACGAAGCGGCAATAACCACAATGAAAATGTGCCAGATTGATATAATCGGCGAATGATTGTCACGGAGGCAGAACTATGTTTGATGCACTTAAAGTTAAAAATGAATGCGTTGAGTGGATAAGAAATTTCTTTGACGGCCCTTCAAAGGACTGCAATGCCGTAATCGGTATTTCGGGCGGAAAAGACAGCTCGGTTGCAGCTGCACTTTGCGTTGAAGCACTGGGCAAGGACAGAGTAATCGGTGTTCTTATGCCTCAGGGCGAGCAGCACGATATTGATATGGCTTACCTGCTTGTGAATACTCTCGGAATAAAGCACTACGTTGTTAACGTCAAGGATGCCGTTGACGGCGTGCTTAATAATCTGCCCGAGGGGATGGAAATCTCAGACCAGACAAAATTCAATCTGCCGCCCCGAATCCGTATGACAACGCTTTATGCCATTTCGCAGAGCAACAACGGCAGAGTTGTAAATACCTGTAATCTTTCTGAAGACTGGGTAGGTTATTCAACGCGCTACGGCGATTCCGTCGGAGATTTTTCGCCGATGTCTAATCTTACCGTAACCGAGGTCAAGGAAATCGGATACGTGCTCGGACTTCCCAAAGAGCTTGTTGATAAAACACCCATTGACGGACTTTGCGGCAAGTCGGACGAAGAAAATCTTGGCTTTACTTATGCCGAACTTGACGTTTATATCCGCACAGGCTACATTGCAGACCCCGTTAAAAAAGAAATCATCGATAAAAAGCACAAGGCAAACCTCTTTAAGCTTGAGCTAATGCCTGTTTTTAAACCGAATATATAAAATAAAAACGGTGCCTCGAATGAGACACCGTTTATTGTTTTAGAGAATTACCTGGTAGGGGAAATCGTTTTCATCAAAACCGAGCGTGTAAGCGATTCTGATGGGAATTTCGTAGTTGTTCATTTCCTGGCCGTCTGAAATGATTTTATCCGAGCCGTAAACAAGAACGGGAACGTTTGCGTTTGAATGTCCTGTTTGGGTGAAGGTGTATTTTCCATCTTTGAGAGTAATGCCGCCTGTTTCGTGGTCAGCGGTAACTATAACAAGAGTTTCACCGTCAGCTTTTGCATAGTCAAGCATTGCTTCGATTGTTCTGTCAAACTCAACAAGAGCCTCTGTCATATTATCGTCCTCATTGCTGTGTGAATGCTTGTCAATGTGAGCGCCTTCAATCATAAGGAAGAAGCCTTCGTCTGTGTCGTCAAGCAGGTCAACAGCCTTAACAGCCATCTGTTCAAGGTTGGGTGTGTTTGCATCTGACTGTTCCATTGTCCAGAGAGAGTTTGTGAACTGTGCAAAACTGCGACTGCCTTCTTCAAGAGCCATCATTTCACTGTATGTTGTAACGTAAGTAAAACCGTTTGCTTCAGCAGCGCTCTTTGTTGCAACGCCGTTTGAATGACCCCAGATAAGGTCAATATCCGATGCGAACTGGTCATTTGTGATGTCTTCGGTATTATCTCTGTCTGAAGAGTGAGCGGAGAATGCGGAGGGGGTAGCGCCGGAAGTCTCGTCGGTGGTGATAACGCCTGTCATCATACCTTTTTCGGCGCAAAGCTCTGTTAAGCTTTTAGGCTGTGAATACTTGGGTTCACCGTCAAGAAGATAAACGCCGATTGCACCGTTGTATGTTCTTTCGCCTGTTGCGAGAGCTGTACCGCTTGCAGCGCTGTCAGTAACGAAATCGGTCATTGAGCGGGTTATTGCACTGCCTGTATATTCAAACGTATCCATAACGAGGTCAGTGTTTCTCTCGTCTTTGGTTTTGAGAAGGTGATTGAATCCCATGCCGTCGCCGATCATATAAATTACGTTTTTGATATTGCCGTTATAGTAATACGAAGCTTCTTCGGTTGTCGGTGGAGCAAAGAAGCCTAAAAGTGTTCCGAATGTCATTATGATACTCATAATTACGGAAGAAAATTTCAGGTAAAACGCTGTGAACATATTTAACACCTCTGTAAAATTGATGGTAATATTATAAACCCTGATTTTTTCAAAATCAAGATAATTTGAGATAAAATCTGTTTATTTTTCTCAAAACTGATTGCTTAACCTGTAACAAATCCTCTTGAAAATCGGAAGTTTTGTGCTATAATTGTTTTTAAAGAGGGGTGATATTGTGAAAACCACTTTTAAAAGCTTTTTAGCGGTATTTCTTACTTTTATACTGCTTTTTACGGGTATGACTTTTGCGAATGCAGACGATCTGATTTCTGAAGAAACAACAACTCAGACTCAACAGACCGAAGAAACAACAGATTCCGAAGTAACAACTGAACCTGTAGTGCCCGAAAGTGGAGATGATGTTGTCGGCAAAATCTATCTTTGTTCAAGATGGAGCAGTATAACAACAACGGGTCATATCTGGGTTTACATTCATAACACGACAGATAAAATAATAAGAGTGGGCTTGCTTGACGTCCTGCCCGGTGAAGGCGTTTCGCTTGCAACCTTCGGATTCACAAGATCTGACGGTATGGGTATTTATTATAATATGGAAACTTACAGAAACGATAAATACTGTGATGACAGTTGCATCAGCGTAAGTGATGAATTAACCCGTGACGAGCTTGAAGAAATAACTGAAAAGCTTCTTATTTCAAACCATTGGAATCCATTTTATAACTGCGTGTTTTTCGCCTGTTCAATATGGAATATCGGCGGCGACAGCTTTATTATGCCGTTTTTCTATCCGCCTGTAACAAGACTGATGATTTCAATCGCGGGCGGCGGTGAAAAATGTGAAATGGTGCATCAGCCCGGCGAGAATTCTTATAAGCAAAGAGGATTCGGTAACGGCTCATATCTCGAAAACGTCTGCCGGAAATCCCTTGATGCAAAATAAAAACCAAAACCTGTGTGTCAGTATTTGCTGATACGCAGGTTTTTATATTCTTTGTTAAATATATTTTAAATTAAAATGAATTGCCTTGAAAATGAAAATTTTTATGGTATAATCATAATGAAACAAAATGCGATAAAATTCAGTTGAATTTTTTGAAACGGAGGCTAACAATATGAAAATGTCATTCCGATGGTATGGCGAATCGGACCCCATTTCTCTTGAATATATCCGCCAGATTCCCAATATGCACAGTATTGTAAGTGCGGTTTACGATGTTAAACCGGGTGAAGTATGGCCTGAAGAAAGCATTGCAAAAATGGTAAAGCAGTGCGAAGATAATGGACTTGTTTTTGACGTTGTTGAATCAATTCCCGTTCACGAAGATATAAAGCTTGGCAGAGGAGAGGTTGAGCATCTTATTGACGTTTACTGCGAAAACATCCGCCGCTGTGCCAAGTACGGTGTTAAGTGCGTAACATATAACTTTATGCCTGTTTTTGACTGGACACGCACTCAGCTTGATAAAAAAGCTCCCGACGGCTCAACAAGCCTTGTAATGTATTGGGAGCAGATGAAGGGTCTTGACCCCTTAAAGGATGACATCCATCTTCCCGGCTGGGATTCAAGCTACACACAGGAAGAAGTCAGAGAGCTTATCAGTGCATACGGTGAAATCGGTGAAGAAGGTCTCTGGGCAAATCTCGAAAAGTTCCTTAAAAAGGTTATTCCCGTTGCAGAGGAATGCGGCGTAAGAATGGCAATTCACCCCGATGACCCTCCGTATCCCATTTTCGGTCTTCCCAGAATCATTACCTGTGAAGAAAATCTTGACAGAATGCTTGCGATTGTTGACAGTCCCGCAAACAGCCTTTGCCTTTGCACAGGCTCACTCGGATGCGCCGCTTCAAACGATACGGTTGCAATGGTACGCAAATACAGTGCTATGGACAGAATTGCTTTTATGCACATGAGAAACGTTCTTATTCTTCCCGACGGAAGCTTCGAAGAGCAGGGACATCTTTCAAAGTGCGGAAGCATTGATATGTATGAAGTAACAAAGGCTCTTGTTGAAACGGGATTTGACGGCTACGTAAGACCCGACCACGGCAGAATGATCTGGGGCGAAACAGGTAAGCCAGGTTACGGTCTTTATGACAGAGCACTCGGTGCAACTTATATCAACGGACTTTTTGAAGCTTGCGAAAAGGCTTTAAAAAACTGATTGGAGGATAAAATAATGAACGCAATTTCTGAAAAAATTATGTCAATCGGCGTTGTGCCGGTTATTAAACTCAATAACCCCGAAAGAGATTCTGTTGCTCTTGCAAAGGCTCTTGTTGAAGGCGGCGTTCCCGTTGCCGAAGTAACCTTCAGAGCTGCCGGTGCGGCAACTGCAATCAAGCTTATGAGCGAAAACGTACCCGAAATGCTTGTTGGTGCGGGCACCGTTCTTTCAACCTCACAGGTTGACGAAGCAATCGAAGCGGGTGCAAAGTTTATCGTAACTCCCGGTCTTGACGAGGAAATCGTTAAGTACTGCCAGCAGAAGAATATTCCCATCTATGCGGGTTGCACAACCCCCACAGATTATCATACAGCTTACAGACTCGGTCTTGACGTTCTCAAGTTCTTCCCCGCAGAGCAGTCGGGCGGTCTTGCAAAAATCAAAGCGATGAGCGCTCCTTTCCCGATGTTCAAGGTAATGCCCACAGGCGGCATTTCTCTCAAGAATCTCGGTGAATACCTTTCATGCCCCGTTATCGCGGCTTGCGGCGGTTCATATATGGTAACCGCAGACCTTATCGATAACAACAAGTGGGATGAAATCATTGAGCTTTGCAAGCAGTCTGTTGCAATTGTTAAGGAGGCAAGAAAATAATGGCAAAGGTAGTAACTTTCGGCGAAATTATGCTTCGCCTTGCACCCAACGGATATTACCGTTTTTTCCAGGATGATCAGATGCAGGCAACCTTCGGCGGCGGTGAAGCCAACGTTGCCGTTTCACTTGCAAACTACGGAATGGATTCCGTTTACGTTACAAAGCTTCCCGAGCACGCAATCGGTCAGGCTGCAGTTAATTCTCTTCGATATTTCGGCGTTGACACAAGCAAAATCGTAAGAGGCGGCGACAGAGTGGGCATCTATTTCCTTGAAAAGGGTGCTTCACAGAGAGGCAGCGTTTGTATCTACGACAGAGCACATTCCGCAATTCAGGAAGCACAGGCTTCTGACTTTGATTGGGACAGCATTTTTGACGGTGCAGATTGGTTCCATTTTACAGGCATTACTCCCGCTCTCGGTTCAAACCTTGTTGAAATCTGCAAGCAGGCTTGTATTGCAGCCAAGGCAAAGGGCGTTAAGATTTCCTGTGACCTTAACTACAGAGGCAAGCTCTGGACAAGAGCACAGGCAAGAGAAGCTATGACAGAGCTTTGCAAATACATTGACGTTTGCATTTCAAACGAAGAAGACGCAAAGGACGTTTTCGGCATTGAAGCTGAAAATACCGATATTTACGGCGGTAAGCTCAATAAAGAAGGCTACAAGTCCGTTGCAAAGCAGCTTGCCGATAAGTTCGGTTTTGAAAAGGTTGCAATTACTCTGCGTTCATCAATTTCCGCAAACGATAACGATTGGGCTGGTATGCTCTATGACGGTGAGAACTATTGCTTCTCAAAGGAATATCACCTTCATATCGTTGACAGAGTAGGCGGCGGCGACAGCTTCGGCGGCGGTCTTATCTATGCTCTTCTCAGCGGTAAAGATACTCAGTCGGCAATCGAATTTGCGGTTGCGGCATCAGCGCTCAAGCACTCAATTGAGGGGGACTTCAACAGAATCGGCGTTGCTGAGGTTGAAAAGCTTGCAGGCGGCGACGGCTCAGGCAGAGTACAGAGATAATTGAAAAAACTAAAACCCCGAACGCTTTGTTCGGGGTTTTCTGCTTTTAAAAATCAACTTTATAGTGGTGAACGAAGATGCCGACCACTCTGTTATAATCAAGAACGTGCATTACCGCACCGTTTTCCGAGGGGAAGAAGGTGAGTCCTTCGGCTTCAATATTGTCACCGCCCACGTTTCTTTCGGCGGCAAGCGTAACTTTGCCTGATTTAACGTCAACGCGAAGAATGTTCTTTATATCTCCCTTGTCTTCGCAGTCATGCGAAAGATAGAGATAACCGTTATAGAATTCACCGCCCTGAATGCGGTCTACAGGCTCTGAAAGAGTAATTTCTTCAACAAGCTTCATTGAATCTTCAATGTCATAAATATAGATTTTATCGGCGTCAGTCCATTTTGAAGCGTAAAGATAGCCTGTTTCAGCGTCAACCGCACACCACGGCACGCCGTCATCATAAGCTTCTTTGGGAAGGTCGTATACTTCACCCGTTGCTTCAAGAGTATCGGCATCAAAAACAACGATGCAGGGGTAATTGTAGCCGTCACTGTCCTCAACGGAAGCGTAAATCTTGCCGTTATAATAACTGATTCCGCCGATGTGGTCATCGCCTCTGTCAGAGCATTTGTCGGGCAGGGGATTGATGTGGCTGTCAACAATTTCCATATCTTCAAAAGTGAACTTTGCGAGTGCCTGAAGTTTGAGTGCGGTAATCGAGCCGCTTGTGTAGTAATATTCGCCGTCGGTTGTGATTCCCTGACCCATAAGCAAAGCTTTTTCTAAAACAAAAGTATCCTTTGAAATAAGCTCTGCAGTTTCTGTGCTTTTTGCAACGGGGCTTGTTAAAAAAGTAATCAGCAAAATTGGAAGAGTAATAATTGACCATACTTTTCTTATAATAAACATATTTTTCCTCATTTCCTGTTTTTTGACTATATTATCATATTTGAATAAAAATTTCAACTTATGATTGTACTGAGCAATTATATATGTTACAATCACTTTAATGGGGTGAAAGAATGAAAATCAAAATTGATTATACCAATAAATATCAGACCTATCAGGGCATCGGCGCAAGCGGTGCGTGGTGGGCACAGATAGTCGGCAACTGGAGTCACACAGACCCGGAAAGCGGAAAGTCTGTAAGAGAAAGAATTTCCGAAATGCTTTACAGCAAAGAAAACGGTATCGGTATGCAGATTTACCGCTATAATATCGGTGCTGGCTCAAAGCATTCGGGAAAGGGCAGATACGATCAGCCCGCAAGAAGCACGGAATGTTTTGAGGTATCGCCAAAGAATTATGACTGGAGCAGAGATGCGGCGGCAGTTTATATGATGAAGCAAGCGGTTAAAGACGGAGTCGATGAGGTTATTTTCTTTGTCAATTCACCCATTGAAAGGCTTACCAAAAACGGTATGGCACACGCAAGCGAGGGCAAGCTTTTCAGAGAGAATATCGCAAAAGAAAACTATGAGGAATTTGCCGATTACTGCCTTGACGTAACCGAGCATTTTGTGAATGACGGCGTGCCCGTAAAATATCTTTCACCCGTCAATGAGCCTGTATGGATTTGGAACGGCGGTCAGGAAGGCTGTCACTATAAACCTAAAAGCGTCCGCAAGGTGTTTGAGGTTTTTACCGATAAAATTGAAGACAGACCTGCGTTGAAAAACGTTCTGCTTTCGGGTGCCGAATCGGGCGATTTAAGATGGTTCAATAAGACTTATACAAGACAGCTTTTGAAAAATGAAAAAGTCCGCTCAAAGCTCGATTCCGTTGACGTGCATTCGTATTTTCTCCCCATTCCCGTACCTTTCAAGGTGCCGTTTCTCAATAACAGAATTTCATTTGTAAAGCGTTTTCGCAAGTGGATGGATAAAAACTATCCCGATATGCCTGTAAAGATGAGCGAATGGTGTCATATGCAGGGCGGCAGAGATAAATCAATGAAATCCGCTCTTGTAACGGCGAAAACAATGTATGATGATTTTTCGCTTCTCAACGCAACTTCGTGGCAGCACTGGATAGCGGTTTCCGAGGTTGATTATTGCGACGGTCTTATTTACATAAACCTTGATGACAAGACCTTTGAAACAACAAAAAGACTTTACGCTACAGGTAATTTCTCAAAATATATTGAAATGAATTCAAAGAGAGTTGAAGCCGAGAGCGACGATAAGGATTTGCTTGTGCTTGCATTTGATAGCGGCAAAAAAACAACTCTTATCGTAATAAATCCTACGGCTGAAGCTAAAAGAATATCCGTACCCGCAACAGGTGAAATCCTGTTTGCCGTAACGGATAAAGATAACGATTTGACCGAGAAAAAGGTATTCGGCGCTGACATTGAATTAACTGCTGAATCGGTTAATACTTTTGTTTTCGAAAAGGAGGAGTAATTTTGAATTTAAAGGACAAAGCGGTTTCTTTAATCAGTTCAGTAAAAAACAACTGGAAAACTCCGCCTAAAGGAAGATATATGCCGTTTAAAGAAATAGTGTCGCTCTCCGTTGGCGGAATCGGTGTTAAGTTTATTACGTATTGCGTGAATAATATGATAATCAGCATCGGTAATTCGCTTATCGGCAACACTATCGGTATTGCCCCTTCAGCGATATATTTAATTTACATAATCAGCGTGCTTTCAGGATTTCCGCTTACGGCTCTGAGAGCGAGGATGATTGATAATGCCAAGAGTATGAAGGGCAAATACCGACCCTACATTATCTCGATGGGTATTCCGACGGTATTGCTCGGTATCGGTTTTATATGGATGCCCTATGAGAGTATGTCGCTTACGGCGAAATGCGTGACGGTGCTTCTTTTCAATATCGGTTTCCAGTTCTTCTATAACTTTATGACCGATGCTTATGACAGCCTTCCCAACGTACTGTCACCCAACACCATTGAGCGTACTGACGTGAATGCGGTTAAGGCGGTTGTTGAAAATCTTTCGCCGTCAATTGCAAGTATTTTTCTGCCTGTTGTAGCAAAGCTCATAACGGGCGATAATACTCTCTATGACCTCAGGGTTTACAGGGTTCTTTATCCGCCGATGCTCCTTGTCGGTTTTGCAATTTCCGTTCTGGTTTACGTCAACACAAAGGAGAAGATTGTTGCACCGAAAAACCACGTTATTCAGATAAGCTTTCTCGATGCCTTCAGAGCAGTAGCAAGGAATAAGTATTTCTGGGTTATTTCATTTGCGGGCTGGATCGGTTTTCTTGAAACCTCTTTCAACACAATAATAGGTTGGATGTACAACTATCAGGCGGCGTGTTCAGCAGGTCAATATGCGATAATTACTGCGATTGCGGGCAACGCTTCGTTCTGGCCGAATCTTTTTGCACCTTATTTGGTAAGAAAGTTCGGAAAGAAAAAAATATTAATTTTCACCAACCTTTCGAATATCATATTTATTGCAGCTATGCTTCCCGTTGTTCGTATGAGCGGCGGAGGAATAATATGGATTTTGTTGGCTGTAACGTTTGTAAATCAGCTTCTTTCGGCGCTGGGACATTTTATGAATCCCAGTCTTAATGCCGATATAAGGGACTATCAGCAGTATATTACAGGCGAAAGAATCGACGGTATGTTTGCGACTGTCGGACTTATCGGAAGCGTTATAACTCTTGCAACAAGCTCAGTTTTGCCTATGATTTACGAAAGAGCAGGTCTTAATGAAACCGTGGCGGTCAGCCTCGGATATGACCCGTCAAACGTTTACTACGTTCTTTATAATCAGGAATATTTTGTGCATATATCTTCCGTTCTGATTATTGCATCCGTTGTCGGTGCGGCACTCAACGCTGTTCCTTTCTTCTTCTATGACCTTACGGAGGCAAAGCAGAGAGCAATGGTGAAAGTTCTCAAAATCAGAGCAATGTTTGAGGATTTCGGCAACAGCGTGCTTTCAGACGAGCTTCTTTGCGAGGGCGTTGATATCATTGAGGAAGCAAAAGTTTATTACCGCAAGCAGAAAGGTGATAATAAAGAAGAAAACGAAAAAATTGAAACCGCCGAACTTATTATCAATGAGCTCGAAAAATACAGTTCAGAAAGCGGAAGCACCGAGCTTGATTATGCAAAATCAGTTGTTTCTGCAGGAGTTGAAGGCTTCTTTGACGTTGCGACTGTTGACAAAAAGGCTGTTAAGGCTATGCCTGCTTCAACCGCAAAAGAAAAGGAACAGAGAGCATCAATGCTTGCAAAGGTCAGAGATGCGAAACTTGCAAGAAAGACAATTGCGAAATATTATAAAGACGGCATAACCGAATTTGATTCGGGTGTGTTTGACCTTCTTTTCAGAGCTGATGACGATAATGAAAATGAAATCCGTGAAACTCTTGAAAAGATGAAAGCGGCAAGAGAAAAAGGCGATAAGCTTCAGTTTGCAGAGCTTAAAACCGAGTTTGCTGACTTAAGACAAATCAAGAATGAAATCAAGAATGAAATCAAGAAAGCCAACCGTCAGTATACGGTTTACAGCAGAGCGGCAAGACCTTATGTTAACGCACAGAAGGTTGTAAAGCAGAGCGAAAACTACAGCCGTTATGATGAACTTCTTGAAAAATACGCACAGCTTAAAATTAACGCATAAAAAAATCCCGTACCGACACCGGTACGGGATTTTATCTTTATTATCAGAATAAGTCTTCCTGGTTGGCGGTTTTGATGCCTGCGCCTGCAAGAGCTGCAGCGGCACACTGATTATCGTCAACTCTGAAAATCATATATGCACCTGCTTTTGCCGAAAGGAAAGCGTAGGTGTATTCAACAACAATGTTTGCATCCGAAAGCACTTCAAGGATTGAAGCAAGGCTGCCGGGTTTGTCTGAAATTGCAGCGGCAAGAACGTCTGTTACAGTTGTGATGTATCCGCCGTCCTTGAGAGCTGCTTCAGCGCTCTTGGGATCGTCACAGATGATACGGAGAATACCGAAATCCTGTGTGTCTGCGATTGAAAGAGCCTTTAAGTTGATGTTGTGGTCTGCAATATAGCGGGTTGCTTCTGCAAGCTTACCCTTTTTATTTTCGATAAAAACTGAAATCTGTTTAACGCTCATATTATTAACTCCTTTCGCATTAATCGTGAAGCTTTCTCTTATCGATAACTCTTACAGCCTTACCTTCACTTCTTGTGATGGTCTTGGGAGCAACAAGATGTACCTTGGGATTGATGCCGAGCATAGTCTTGATTGCATTTGCAAGATCTTTTTCTTTCTTGGCAAGGTCTTTAACAGTGTCTGAGAACTGTTCGGGAGTAAGTTCAACAGAAACGTCAAGAGTATCGGTGTTGCGTTCTCTGTCAACTTCAATAAGGTAGTTGGCTGAGTAGCCTTCCTGAAGAAGAACTGTTTCAATCTGTGAGGGGAATACGTTAACGCCGCGGATAATAAGCATATCATCGCTTCTGCCCATGGGCTTGCACATCTTGATGAGTGTACGTCCGCAGGAGCATTCCTTTCTTGTAAGAACGCAGATATCTCTTGTGCGGTATCTGAGAAGGGGGAATGCTTCTTTGTCAAGGCTTGTGAATACAAGCTCACCCTTTGAGCCTTCGGGAAGAACTTCGCCTGTTTCGGGGTCGATGATTTCAGCAAGGAAGTGGTCTTCGTTGATGTGCATACCCGTCTGCTCTTCGCATTCAAACGAAACGCCGGGGCCGCCTGTTTCTGTAAGACCGTAGATATCGTAAGCTTTGATGCCGAGTGACTTTTCAATGTCACGGCGCATTTCTTCTGTCCAGGGCTCTGCACCGAAGATACCTGCTTTAAGGTCGATATCGTCGGGTGTAAGGCCCATTTCTTTGAGAGTTTCGCCTATGTAAGCCGCATAAGAGGGTGTGCAGCAGATAATTGTTGAGTGAAGGTCTCTCATAAACTGAATCTGACGTTCTGTGTTACCTGATGACATAGGAAGTGTAAGACAGCCTACTTTATGTGAGCCGCCGTTGAGACCGGGGCCGCCTGTGAAAAGACCGTAGCCGTAAGCAACCTGACAAACGTCTTCGTTTGTGCCGCCTGCGGCAACAATTGCTCTTGCACAGCAGTCTTCCCAAAGGTTAATATCATTCTGTGTATAAAAAGCAACAACTCTGCGGCCTGTTGTACCGCTTGTTGACTGGATTCTTACGCAATCTTTGAGGTCCTTTGCAAGAAGACCGTAGGGATAAGCATCGCGAAGGTCAGCTTTTGTAAGGAAGGGGAGTTTGTGTAAATCGTCAATTGATTTAATGTCTTCGGGTTTAACGCCCTTTTCATCCATAAGATTGCGGTAATATTCAACGTTTTCATAAACGTGCTTTACCTGCTTAACAAGTTTTTCACTCTGTATAGCCTTAATCTCTTCAACAGAAGCACATTCGATTTCAGGCTGATAGTATTTTGCCATAGGGGACATCTCCTTTGAATTTGAATGCGATGTTTTTAATAATTATACTCTTATAGATTTTAATGTCAATAAAAAATACAGAAAGTTAATAATTTTTTTGAATTATTATACAGAAAGTGTATCAGCTTTCAAGAATTTTCATAACGTTGGGGAAGGGTGCAAGGCTTCTTTTAAGAATACCGTGCATATGGGCAATTGCAACGCCGTAATTGACAATCGAAACTGTCTGAGCCGAGGCACTGTGAATTCTTGCGTTCATTTCTTTTTCGTTGAGCATACAGCCGCCGCAGTGGATTATAAGCGAGTAATCCGAAAGGGAATCGGGGAATTCTCCGCCTGAAACGAAAGAAAATTCAGGCTTTTTGCCTGTGAAATTTTCAA
This sequence comes from Acutalibacteraceae bacterium, assembly GCA_045542175.1. Classification (GTDB taxonomy): domain Bacteria; phylum Bacillota; class Clostridia; order Oscillospirales; family Acutalibacteraceae; genus CAG-177. Next base: position 16,130 of record JAZQKN010000028.1, read on the forward strand.
CCCAACCGGGAATTTTTACCGTGCCGATATCGTTGCACTGACGGTGATGCGTGCAGCCTTCGGCAATTAGTACCTTACTGCCGTTTTCAAGTTTTTCAAGAGCCGCAGCACCTCTGACAAGCTCTTCAAGGTCGCCTTTGTATCTTGCAAAAAGAATTGAAAACGAGGTGAGCATTATATCATCGGGCGTATCTTTTGAAACTCTGCCGAAAGCCTGCGAATCGGTAATAACAAGCTTTGGCTTTTTTGAAAGTGAAGCGAGCGTTTGCTTAAGCTCGGTATCGCGGCAGGCAATTGCCGTGCAGCCGCAGTCGAGTATATCTCTTATTGTTTGTTGCTGAGGAAGGATGAGTCTGCCTTTCGGTGCAGATTCGTCAATGGGAATTACAAGCACAACAACGTCGCCTTCTTCGAGCAAATCCGCAACAATGCGTTTACCGTTTTTGGTATCTTTTGCAAGAGCGCCCAGAGCTTCTTTCAGCTTGTCGACGTTTTCGCCTGTTTTTGCACTGACGTAAATTCCGTCAACGGGCGGTTTGTCTGTGAGAAGGTCGCTTTTGTTGTATGCAACAATATAAGGAGTTTTGCGGGTTTTGAACTCTTCAATAAGCTCAACGTCAAGAGGTGACAAACCTTTTAAAGCATCAACCGTAAGCACGGCAATATCGGTTTTTCTTAAAGACTGTTTTGCTTTTTTTATTCTGAGCTCACCGAGCTCGCCTTCATCGTCCATACCGGGTGTATCGATAATAACAACAGGTCCGAGGGGCAAAAGCTCCATCGCTTTCTGAACAGGGTCGGTGGTTGTGCCTTTGACGTCTGAAACAACCGAAAGTTCCTGACCGGTTACGGCATTCACAACGCTTGATTTACCTGCGTTTCTCATACCGAAAAAACCTATGTGAATTCTTTCTGCCGAAGCAGTATCGTTAAGTCCCATTCAAATCACCTTAAAATCTGAAATCTCTGCGATTGGAGTTTTTAATATCAATGATGTTCTGCTCCGCAATGCTCTTAACCTTGGGAGCGGGAATTTTAAGAAGCTCCTTGCCGATCATTTCGTAGCCGACCTTCTTCGTTTCTTCCGAAGCGTAGTCAACAAGATATTCGGTAAGAGTCATAAGTGCATTGGGGTGGCAGCAGTTAAGAATCTGACCCGATTTGCAAAGGCTCATAAATCTGTCACCCGTTCTGCCTTCGCGGTAACAAGCGGTGCAGAAAGAGGGGATATGGCCGTTTTCCATAAGCCAGCGGACAACCTCGTCAAGAGTTCTCTGGTCGGAAACGTCAAACTGTTCTGTATCGTGAGGTCTTTCTTCCTGTGTGTAACCGCCGACGGACGTACGTGAGCCGCCGCTTACCTGAGAAATGCCGAGACGTAGAAGCTTGCTTCTTACGGCTTCGGTTTCTCTTGTGGAAATTATCATACCCGTATAAGGCACTGCAAGGCGGATACAGGCAGTGATTTTCTCGAAGATTTCATCTGAAATTGAGTTGTCGAAAGCAGTGGGATCAATATCGTCAGCCTTTTTGATTCTGGGAACGCTGATTGTATGAGGGCCTACGCCGTGAACAGCTTCAAGATGTTCTGCGTGCATAATAAGGCCTGCAAATTCATATTTGTAAAGCTCAAGACCGAAAAGTACGCCGAGACCAACGTCGTCAATGCCGCCTTCCATAGCTCTGTCCATAGCTTCCGTATGATAAGCGTAATCGTGCTTGGGGCCTGTGGGATGAAGCTTGAGATAGCTTTCTTTGTGATAGGTTTCCTGAAAAAGAATATAAGTGCCGATGCCCGCATCCTTAAGCTTGCGATAGTTTTCAACCGTTGTTGCGGCAATGTTTACGTTAACTCTTCGGATAGCACCGTTTTTATGATTAACGCTGTAAATGGTTTTGATGCAGTCAAGAATATATTCGATGGGGTTGTAGACGGGGTCTTCGCCCGCTTCGATTGCAAGACGCTTGTGACCCATATCCTGAAGTGCGATAACTTCAGCTTTAACCTCTTCCTGTGTAAGCTTTTTGCGTGCAATGTGCTTATTCTTAAGGTGATAGGGGCAGTAAACACAGCCGTTTACACAATAGTTTGAAAGGTAGAGGGGAGCAAAGATAACAATTCTGTTGCCGTAGAAAGCAAGCTTGATTTCTTCTGCGATTTTATAGATTTCCTGAATTTTTTCGGGAATATCACAGGCAAGAAGAACCGATGCTTCTCTGTGAGTCAGACCGCTGCAAACACAGCCTGTTTCCGTTTTCTTAGGTCTTGCTTTTTCAAGAATGCTGTCAATAAGTTCAACGTTATTTTTGTTTTTTTCTGCATATTCGATAGTATCAAGAATTTCCTGATCGTTGATAAACTCTTCTGCTTTGAGTGATTTGGGATTGTAAACAGCCATATTTATTCTTCCTTTCTTGGTTTTGCAATGTCTCCGCGTTCGGCAACGGTTTTATAACCTATATCAAACATTCTTTTGTCGATATTTGATTTGTTCTGTGCCGATTCCGTACCGTCGGAGAGCTTGTTGTTGTAAAGTTCGTATTTTTTTCTCGCCGAAGTGGGCGAAAGGTTTGGCATTATAACGTTTGCCCCCGCCTTAATGCCTTTTTCTCTGCCGTATGGGTCAAGTGAGCCCAGAGCGGTTGTTGCGGGCAAAAGGACGTTTGGTTTTATAAGCCTTATGATTGAAAGCAGATAACAGGTAAGGTCAACCGAGCCTGCTTCAAAGTTTCTGAACTGAGTTTCTTTGTGCGGAATAAAAGGTCCCACACCGCACATTTCGGGGCTGAATTCTTCAATAAATTTCAAATCCCTTGCAAGGTGAGCTGTTGTCTGAAAAGGTGAGCCGACCATAAATCCGCAGCCCGTCTGATAGCCGATTTCTTTGAGTGCTTTCAGACATTCCATTCGGCTTTCAAAGCTCATATTTTCGGGGTGGAGCTTTTCGTAATGCTCTTTTGTTGCGGTTTCGTGGCGGAGCAAGTATCTGTCTGCACCCGCATCAAAAAGCTTTTGGTAGCTTTCCTTGCTTCTTTCACCGAGTGAAAGCGTAACCGCACAGTCGGGGTAGAGCGATTTTATTTCAGAAACAGTATCGCAAATGATTTCGTCGCTGAAATGTCCGTCCTCACCGCCCTGTAAAACGAAAGTCCTGAAACCGAGCGAATATCCTTCTTTACAGCAATCAAGAATTTCTTCTTTAGTGAGTCTGTAACGTTCACAGTTTTTGTTACTCTTACGGATTCCGCAATAAAGACAGTCGTTTTTACAAATGTTGCTTATTTCAATAAGACCTCTTATGAAAACCTTGTTGCCGTAGATTTCTCTGCGTACCGAATCAGCCTTTTCGGCAAGATATGCGGCGGTTTCTTTACTGCGTAAAAGAAGCAGCTTTTCATATTCTTCAAGTGACAGGGAATGGGTATCTGTCAGTTTGTTTACTAAACTTAAAAATTCATTATTCATTGCATTTAACGGGGGAATAAGCCGTTTTAACGCTTACTCCGTCAAGCTTGCCGATTTTGCCCGAAAGAGCAGAGATTGTATCCTGCGGAGCATCAATGGCAATGCTGATGATATTTATGTTTTTTTCTTTGTAGGGGATACCCATTCTGCCGATAATATAATCGCCGTAATCGTGCAAAACAGCGTTAAGCTGCTCAACTGTTTCTTTCTTTTCAACAATAATGCTCATAACAGCAACTCTTGTTTCCATAAAAACACCTCCGTAAATAACAAAAACCGCACCCGAAAAGGTGCGGCGAGATATAAATATTCTGCTTGATAAAATATTTAAGCCGTAACCTTTCACTCAGAAAATCTTTATGTCAGGATTCACTAATATATTAACATATTTATATAAACTTATAATTACAAATTAGAATTATAAAACGCTTTTATAAAAGAAAAATCCTCCAACCTGAAAGATTGGAGGATTATATTAATTAACCGAAGATTGCGAAGATAAGCTTAAGGGGAAGAATATAGGGAAGAGCTTTAACGATTGTGTCGCAGATAAGCGATACGGGATAACCGAAATCAATGAAATTATCGTTGAGCTCGTATGTGGGAGCGCCGTCGTAATCAAGTGTGAAAGCCTGTGAATAAACAACACCTGAGGGACCGTACATTTCAGCTCTTACATAGTTGCCGATTTCGTCTGAATAATCGTCAAGGTCGATTGTGTTACCTGTTGCGATAACCTTGCCGTTTGAAATCCAGCGTGTATAAACAGTTTCGGAAACGCTCAGAGAAATGATATCGGCAGTATCGTCAACAACAACGTAACGGATAACGGGCTGAGCAACATCTTCGCCTGCGTAGAATTTTTCGCCGCTGTCAATACAGGTTTTGATTTCTTCTGCAAGTGCAAGAGCATCGGGAGTGCCCATTTTAATAAGGTCAGCATAGATTTCATTGAGCTCTTCGGGGCAGCCTACGTATTTGCTTGCTGCAAAGAATTCGCCGTTTGCCATACAGCTCTTGAGAGCGGCGGAAGTGTTTTCTTCCATAAGCATAATTGTGTAACCTGAGTCAACGATTCCGAGGTTATGAGCATCGGTGGTTGCAATTGCGTAAACGTTTCTGCCGTTGGGAACAATCATTGTAAGAAGCTGATCCCAGAGCTTTCTGTCGAAACGTGTTCTGCTGTCGCCCTTGCTGTTGATGTCAATGCCGAGGCAGGAATCATATTCCATAAGAATATTTGCGAATTTGTTGATTTTGTAGTTGTAAACGGCATCGTCCATATTGTAGGCATCCGCACGCGATTCTTCATCTCTTGCGTTTGTGTATTCGCCGGGATGGTTGATTACCGAAAGACCGCCGAGCTCGTCAACAGCCTTGATAACACTTTCGTATTCGCTTGTGCCGCCGAGTCTGCCGTCGCCGTAGTCAACAAACCAGGTGTTAACGTGAGCGTTGTTGAACGAGGTGGGATTCTGCTCATTTCCGTAGGGAACGTGAAGCATACCGCTGCCGCCGTTTTCGCTGTAATATTCATCACCTGTAGTTTTGTCAACGTCAACTTTATACGAAGCACCGCCTGAAGTTGTTCCGCTTTCGGAAAGAACGTCGTCGTAAATGCCGCCGTTTTTGATAAGAGAAATAAACTTGAGCGGATCGTTGAATTTCTGGTTGATATAGCCGTTGCTTACGGTACCGTGGTCGGTTCTTGCGTAAATGTCAAAGCCGAGTTCGTAATGTCTTTCAACGGTCTGGGGAAGAGTATCGTGACCGTCGCTGAAAGTTGAGTGGCTGTGAAGGTCAGCTTTGAGCTGCTCAACGGTTAAAAAGTTAATGTTTTCATAAGGGTTTGTGATTTCGTAATCAACGTCGGTTGAAGCGCTCGCCATTAAACCGCCTGTGAAAATCATAACACCTGCAAGGCAAACGGAACCGATTTTTTTGAGTAATTTCATTTCATTTCCTCCCTTGATTTTTTCGTGTTATATTATACCAACCGCAAATAAATTTGTAAATACTCAACAAAAAATTTATTTAAATTTGTAACCCGTAAAACTGCACTTTGAATTGATATTGGAAATATTATGTGATAATATATCATTATAATTCCGTTGTAAACAGGAGAGGAGTTTTATGAAATTCTGCGATATAAACATCCGCGACCCGTTTGTGCTTAAAGAAAACGGCAAATATTATCTCTACGGCACAAGAGGTGAAACCGCCTGGACCAGAGCCGAAGGTCTAGACGTTTACGTCAGTGACGACCTTGAAAACTGGAGCGAGCCCTACGCTTGCTTCACCGTACCTGAAGGCTTCTGGGCAAACAAAGAAGTCTGGGCACCCGAGGTGCATAAATATAAGGGCAAATATTATATGTTTGTTTCGCTGTATTCCGAAACAAGGCTCAGAGCAACGCAGATTTTAAAGAGCGAAACACCGATAGGTCCCTTCCTTCCGTTTACGGACGATGCAATAACTCCCGTTGGCTGGCAATGCCTTGACGGTACGTTTTACGTTGATAAAAACGGAGACCCGTACATAGTTTTCTGCCACGAATGGGTACAGGTAAAAGACGGTGAAATTCACGCAATGAAGCTTACCGAGGATTTAACCGCCGCTGCCGGCGAGCCGTTTCTTCTTTTCAAGGCTTCACAGCCTCATTGGGCAGATAAAAGCCGCGAAACCTTCATAACAGACGGCCCGTTTATGTACCGCACAGAAAACGGCAGATTGCTTATGATATGGTCAACCTTTACACAGTCGGGTTACGTGCAGGCAGTTGCTTATTCCGATAACGGCGAAATTGACGGCAACTGGATTCACGAAGACCCGATGTTTGACAGGGACGGCGGTCATGGTATGATATTTGAAGATTATGAGGGTAAAAAATATCTGATTCTTCACTCTCCCAATGAGAATCCTCTTGAAAGACCCGTTCTTTTTGAAATAACCGAAGAAAACGGAACTATAAAATTAAAATAAAGGAAGAGATAAAATGAAAAAAATTATCAGTATTATGCTTGCTGTAATTATGGCGTTTTCCGTTATGATTCCCGCTTTTGCCGAAAACGGTGAAACGTGTGATTGCGGCAACACACCGCTTATTGTTGTGCGCGGTCTTGATTTCGGCGGACTTTATTTTAATCCCGACGATGCAGAAAACAGAGCACCCACAATCTCAGTTGATGCGGGCGGAATAATCGGAGCAATTTTTCAGGCTATTATAAAAGGCGTTCTCACGTTCAATATTGATTCCGCAATGGACGTTGTTCTTGAATACGTCGGAACAATATTTGACGGACTCAGAATGAATTCCGACGGCTCGTCTTATTACGATAACGTGGGCCCCATCCGTTATCCCGAAGCTGCGGGAAACTATGAAGAGCTCGTTGAGGGGACAGTCAGCGAATTCGGTATGGTCAGAGCGGGTATTGAAAAATTAGGCGGAGACCATACTTATTATTTCACTTACGACTGGCGTCTTGACCCCTTTGTTGTTGCCGATGAAATCAATGCAACAATCGATAAAATGATTAAAGAAACAGGTCACGATAAAGTTACAATTGCCTGTGCAAGCCTCGGCGGACTTATGACGGTTGCTTACCTTACCGAATACGGCTACGAAAAGGTTGATAAATGCCTGTTTATGTCGTCGGCATTCTGCGGCGCACAGGTTGCATCGGATCTTCTCAGCGGCAAAATCGGTATCTATGAGGATAATCTTTATAACTATCTTTTCGACCTTGTCAAAGGTAACGGATTCGGTGAGTTTGCAATGAATATGCTTTATAAAACCGGTATGTTCAGAGCTGTGGCAAACCTCGGTCAGGGCATAACGGACAGGTATGAAAAGGCTGCATACGAAAAGGTGCTTTATCCCATTTTCGGCTCAATGCTTTCTTTCTGGGGAATGATTCAGGCAGAGGATTACGAAACCGCAGTTGATTACGTTTTCGGTGATAAAAAGGAAGAAAACGCAGATTTTATTGCAAAAACCAAGGCACTTCAGGATATGATGGCGGGCAGAACAGAGCTTATCGCCGATATGATTGAAGACGGCGTTAAGGTTGCAATTGTTGCTTCTTACGATTCGCCCGTAATTCCCGTTTATGAAAACAGCGATTTCAACGGCGACAGCATTCTTGAAACTTATCAGATGTCGGGCTATGCAACCGTTGCACCTTACGGCAAAACTCTCGGGGATGACTACGTACCCGAAAATCCCAAGTATCTTTCACCTGACAGAGCAGTTGACCTTTCAACCGCGCTTTTCCCTGAATATACATACATAATCAAAGGCTCGGCACACGTTGCCTGCGATTACGGAACGGATTATTATGATTTCTTCACCTGGCTTATCAGCGAAAACGGAGATTTCTACGCGGGGGTAAATCCCGCATATCCGCAGTTTATGTTATCAGGTGACGACCTTTCACTCAAAGCTTTTTAAAATAACAAAACCCCGAGTTCAGTAACTCGGGGTAATTTTTTTTTCAGAATTTTCCGTCTTTAAGGTGGGCGGTATCGTTGATTGTTTTAAAAATAATATCGCCGTATTTGTTTGTGCCGTGTTTGTAAATGCAAACTCTCGTAACGTTTGTGTTTTCCATATCAACGTCAAATATCGGACAGCTTTTCTTAAATCCCATAAGTGAAAAAATGAAGAAAGTCAGAAACGCTCCGTGAGCAACAACCGCAATCTTTTCGCCGTTGCAGTAATGTGCTTTGAAATACTCAATGGCTTTTTCGACTCTTTCAAACATACCTTCTTCATCGTGGTATTCATTATGATAAACCATAGGTGAATCAGGGTCAAGGTCGGGAGCCATCTGCGTAAGAGGATTAATCTCTTTAAGCTCATCAAGGCTTACTCCGTGGTAATCGGGGCTGATACTCACTTCGCAAAGACTTGGCATAAGATTGATTGGCTTCTTTGATTTCTGATGGGTAATAATTCCGTTTGAAGTCTGAACGGCTCTTATAAGAGCGCTTGAGTAAACAGCATCAAAATCAATCTCGCTTAAATATCTGCCGAGTCTGTCTGCCTGGTCAAGACCTTTTTCGGTAAGATAGGGGTCGTTCATTTCTTTCAGTGTCAGATTTTCTCTGTCATATCCAGCGTTTCCGCAGCTCTGACCGTGTCTTATAAGAAAAAGCTCAAGTTCAAGAATCGGAGCAGTGTTTTCCATAAATTAACCTCCGGAAATTTATGCTGGAATTATAACTCTGATTATTCCGATTGTCAACAAACCCTTATGAATCCTTGACAACAAACACAATAAAAGATAGAATGATTTTATATTTTTAAACGGAGGCGGTTATATGGCTGTTTGCTATATTGTCGGTGCAGGCGACTGCCGGAAACTTGATATTAACAGAGAAACCGATGATATCGTTATTGCTGCCGATGCGGGAATAAAACACCTTGAAAAATCGGGCATGGTTGCCGATTATATTATTGGTGATTTTGATTCTCTCGGCAAAAATCCCGAGGGCGAAAACGTGATTGCTTTAAAACCCGAAAAGGACGTAACCGATATGCACGCGGCGGTGGAAATCGGAATTGAAAAAGGCTTTTCCGAGTTTGTTATTTACGGCGCAACGGGCGGCAGACTTGACCATACTCTTGCGAATATTCAGCTTGTTGCTTCACTTGCCGAAAAGGGGATGAAAGCGAGCGTCAGAGACGGTGAAACGGTCATTACCGCTGTTTGCAATTCTTCGGTAAGCTTTTCTTCTGAACACAAGGGATATATTTCTGTTTTTGCACATTCCGACGTGTGTACGGGAGTAACCGTCAAAGGTCTTAAATATGAGCTTGAAAATGCAGAATTAAAAAATATGTTTGCTCTCGGAGTGAGCAATGAATTCATCGGAAAAGAGAGTAGCATTTCCGTTGATAAAGGAATTCTGATTTTGCATTATAATGTCTGATATTGTTGACATAACTGGGGTTTTGTGTTATATTTGCGACTGATTATGTTTGGAGTGGTGATTGTTATCAAACGTATTATCAGTCTCGTGCTGAGTTTGTTCATTGTTGCATCTGCTTTTGCGGCGGCGGGTGCGATTACAATTGACGGAACAGACAGTGGCAACGAATGGCGGAATGCAGAGAAAAAAGCTTATTATAACAACAATAACGGTGTAGAAATCGGAATGGTCAGCTGTATTGTTGATGAATACAATGCGTATTTTCGCTTACAGGCTTATGACAAAAGTATTAAATCTGCAGAAAGCAAAGCAGGTTTTATTATCAGCATAGACGGCGAAGAAATATTCAGGATTACAGCAAACATCTGTGAGATAAATTCCGATACCGATAAATATAACGTTGAAGTTAAGATGAGTGTGTATGATAATTCAAGCGTATTTTGTGAGGCGAAGGTCGGAATCAAAAACGGCATCGGACCCACATTGAACGGTGCGGTTTGCTTTATTGATAATGACGGAATAAGATCTAACGTTTATCCGTTCAGTTTTGCAAACGCCGATGAAATGCAGACTGCGCAAACAGAAAAAACAACTGCTAAAAAAGTAATAACGGAAAAAGCAACTAAAAAGCCTACCACCAAAAAGGAAACAACAAAAAAGCAAACAACGAAAAAAGTAACAACCGAACGGGCAACGTTTAAAACCACACGCCCGCAGGAACAGAAAACAGGTTACGTCACAACATTGCGTTCGGTTGAGAACGGAGATAAATACTATTACAACGGCGGAAATGCTTTTGTCAATGAAGATGTTGAAAAGTCAACAACCCATAACGCATATGAATCCGTAACTCAGCCTGCAACAAAAATAATCTACTACGCAGACACTGACGCAGATACATATACCAGAGGTCATAAACTGAAAACAGCGGTTTGTGTCGGTACGGGTGTTTTGTTTACGCTTCTCTGTGTATGGGGTGCGGCAAAAACCAAAAAGAATAAAGAAAAAGCAAATGAAGAGTCTGACAAAGATTGACTTTTTATAATATATAGTGTAAAATATTTCTCGAATTTTATTTAGTTTAGAGGTTGAAACAATGAAAATTGATAAACTTGCAGGCGAAAGATTTAAAGAAAAACCCTCGGATTGCGTGATTGACAGCCACGCTCTTATGCTCCGCGGCGGCTATATGAAGGGTGTTGCAAACGGCATCTATTCATCATTTATGCCTTTAAGAAGAATTACAAGAAAAATTGAAAATATCATCCGTGAAGAAATGGATGCAATCGACGGTCAGGAAGTTCAGTTCCCCGTTGTTATGCCTGCATCTCTCTGGGCAGAATCAGGCAGATACGAAAGCATCGGCAGTGAGCTTATGCGTCTTAAGGACAGAAACGACACTCCCATGGTTCTCGGTATGACTCACGAAGAAGCAGCAGTTCAGCTTGTTCGCGAATATGCAAATACCTACACCAGATACCCCTTTATGATTTATCAGGTGCAGACAAAATTCCGTGACGAAGCAAGACCCAGAGGCGGTCTTATCAGAGTTCGTGAATTTACAATGAAGGATGCTTATTCTTTCCATACTTCACAGGAAGACCTTGAAAGGTACTACGATATCTGCTACAAGGCATACGAAAGAATCTTCGCAAGAGCAGGTGTTCCCGACGTAATCACCGTTGCATCAGACTCAGGTATGATGGGCGGCAACGTTTCTCACGAATATATGCTTCTCACTCCCATCGGCGAAGATTCAATCGCAGTTTGTCAGGAATGCGATTACAGAGCCAATATGGAAGCAGCCGAAAGCATTATTGAAAACAAAATCGAGGGAGAAACAAAAGATCTCACTCTTGTTTACACTCCCGATATCCATACAATCGAAGATATCTGCAATTTCCTTAAGACTCCTCTTGAGGAATCCTGCAAGGCTGTTGTTTACCAGAAGAATATGACTGATGAATACGTTGTAATCTTCGTAAGAGGCGACCTTGATATCAACGAAACAAAGCTTACAAATTATCTCGGTGAAGCAGTACATCCCGCAGTTATCACAGAGGATTGCGGACTTTTCGCCGGCTTTATCGGTCCTGTAGGTCTTGATACAGAAAAATTCACCGTGCTTTATGATAAGTCACTTATGAATACTCATAATCTTTCCTGCGGTGCAAATCAGCTTGACCACCACTACACAGGACTTTACATTCCCCGTGACGTTGGCGAGGTTGAGTATATTGACCTTGCAAAAATCAAGGACGGCGGCATTTGTCCCAAGTGCGGCAAGCATTCAATCAGCATCTCAAGAGGTATTGAGGTTGGTAACATCTTCCAGCTCGGTACAAAATATACAAAGTCAATGGGTATGCAGTATCTTGACAGCGAAGGAAACCTTCAGTATCCCATTATGGGTTGCTACGGTATCGGTGTCGGCCGTCTTGCAGCTTCTGTTTGCGAAGCCCATCACGATGAATACGGTCCCATCTGGCCGATGTCAATTGCTCCCTGGCACGTTCAGCTTTGCTGCCTGAGAGCCGACGATGAAGAATGCAAGGGCGTTTCTGATTCTCTCTATCAGCAGATGCTTGATGACAGAATGGAAGTTATTTATGATGACAGAAACATCCGTCCCGGCGCAATGTTCTCCGATGCAGACCTTCTCGGCGTGCCCGTAAGGGTTATCGTAAGCCCCAGAAACCTTAAAGAAGGCGTTTGCGAAATCGTTACAAGAGACAAGAGCGTAAGCATCAAGGTAGAAACAGAAAAGGTGATTGAAACCGTTAAGGAAATGATTGCCGAAAGACTTAAATAATTCAAAAGCCTCCCTCAGGAGGCTTTTTTGTCATCTTAATGAAATATTAATATTTATAGCTTATATTTCTGTTGCCATATAAAGATTAAAGTGATATAATCTTCAATTAATAAGGGGGCAGAATATAATGAAAAGTTTATTTAAAAAATCTTTGGCGGTATTTTTAGCAGTAATAACAGTATTCAGCATAATGTCAGTTGCCTTGGCAAATTATAAGCCTGAAGTCCAAGAAAACGAAGAAACCGTTGCAACAATGTATCTTTGTGCCTGCGTTTACGTTTTTCCCGTTTCGGGACACACATGGATTTACGTTGAAAACAACAGCGATAAAACCATCAGAGTAGGTCTTTATGACGTACCTCCCGGACAGGGTGTTTCCGTCGGCTCGTTTTCATTCTCTGTTGCTGACGGCTGGGGACTTTATTATAATCTTGAAGCTTTCAGAGAGAATAACAAAGACAGAGAAGACATTGCCTGGTCAATTCCCGAAGAATTAAACGTAAGTGAGCTTCAGACCCTGACCGATAAACTTGTGGGATATTATAACAGCTGGGGATTTGTCAGAAACTGTGCATATTTTGCGTTCAATATCTGGAATGCCGTTACGGGTGACCATTATTTTTCAATGCTCATTCCTTCAATAACTAATCTTATGCTTATGATTGGCGGAGCAAAAAAAGGTGAGCTTGATATGTATTTCCCTGACCCGAGTCAGATTTACAGGCAGTCGGGCTCGGGAAGCTCGGCAACGCTTGTGCCGCTTAAGAAAACAGATATTTATTAAAATAAAATCCACCGTGAAAGCCACGGTGGATTTTTTGTTATCAGAATTTTGTGATTGTGCCTGCGTTATATTCAAACGGAACAAAACCGTTTCGCAGAGCGGGGGAGTTTTCGGCAAGAGTGAAATCGCGGTTTTCGGCGTCTTTAAAGAGCGGGTCTTCAAAAATACCGTTGTTATAATATCCTCTGTCTGTCATTGCGGGAATATAAAACCTGTCGCCGATTCTTGTTGAATTGCCCGAATATACGTTTCCGCCTTTTGTGTAGTCGTAGTAGATATTCTTATCATCGATAAACCAATCAACACTTACGGTGTTTTTGTATATGGGCTGATTGTCAACAACAAGAATGTTGCTTGTGAGAGTGAGCGAATTATGGTCTTCGTTTTTGCTGATTATAAACGCACCTTCGCCGCCGAAAGCAAAGATGTTGTTTCTGACAATATTGTCTTTGCCGTAATGCTGGTGGAAGGTCTGCGAGGAGCAATCGTAAACAAGGTTATTTTCAACAAGAATGTAGCTTGAGCCTTCATCGAGGTATACACCCCAGCCGCCGTATCCGTAAGCTCCTTCATCACATCCTACGTTGTAAATTATATTGCCGCTGATAACCGTATCAGGCTGAATGCCGAGGGTGTAAATACCACCCATATCGGAAAGCCAGCCGTTGCCGATATTGTAAATCAGATTGTTGCAGATTTTGATTCCGCTTGTGGGATTATCGGTATAGCCCCAGTTCCAGCCTACCGAAATTCCCGTATACCAGCCGTCGTGGATTTCATTGTTTGAAAGGTTGCAGTTGATTGCGTGGGTAAGAAGAATACCGATTGCGTTGTTGAATATTCTTCCGTATCTGCTGATGTGACAGTCAGTTACGTTGATATTCTGTGTTGTTGCGGGCACAACAAAATCGCCGTGAATGAAAATTGCGTTTGCACCTATTTCATTGAAAAGGCAGCTTGTTACGTTACAATTCTTTGAAGCTTTGTCAAACTTTAATGCGGTGTATGAAATGTTTTCAAAGCGGCAATCGGTAAAATTAATTCCCGAGGATGAGGCAACGTAAATTGCGGCGGGCGTTTCAAAGGCCGCCTGCGGATGAACACAATCGTATTTTAAGTTTTCATAAAGAGGATTTGAAGCGCTGAAATCGGAAAACCACGTGCCGTTGACGTGATCCCAATCGGTATTGATAAAGTCTATTCCCTGGAAAGAAATGTTCTTTGCTCCGTTGAAAGTTATAAGCTGTTCGTTTGTGCCTGCATAAAGAACAGTGTTGTCAACGGTATCGCCCTCTTCGGGTATGTAATAGAGCTTTTGCTCTGCTCTGTCAAGATACCATTCTCCGGGAAGCGAAAGTGCTTCTTTTACGTTTTCAAAAACATAGTTATCGTCTACTCTGACGGTCATTGAGGTGGGTTTCGTTGTTTCTATTCTGCCTGTTTTTGAGTCAACCGAATGAATCGGTAAAAGCTCATCGCACCAGAAATGCATAAGTTTTATGTCAACGTCTTTGCAGTTTTCAAAATCGAGTATATCTTTTGTGTGTGCATAGAAAACCGCAGAGTGTGTGAAAAATTCGGGTGCGTGTTCCTGAGTTACCGATTCGTCAATTTTGGGGTCAGCTACCTTGAAAACTCCTTCTTTTGGGTAAGGGGCGCGTGAAAGTCTTTTGTTGCCCTTGAAAAGAGAGCGGAAATAATCGTCTTCGCTTCCGATGTCAATATCTGTTACAAAAGCGTTCACACCATTGATTGTGGTTTCGCTCCAGTCACTTATTTCCTTTGAGCCCGAAAAAGCTACTTTTTCATCGGGATATGAACGGTAGATAACGTTATCCTTATCGTCAGAAGTAAAGTTCATCTCCGAAGTCAGAACGTAAGTGCCTTCTCTGAACCATACGGTAACGGTTTCATCGGCTGAAACTGATTTTGCTTTTTCCTTTGCGGCTTCGGGTGTTTTTAACGGAAACTCAAGTGTGCCGGGATTACTGTCATCACCGTCGGGAGAGACAATAATATCATAATTGTTCATACTGAATTCTCCTTCGTCAAATGCCGATTTCTCATCGGGAGCAGTTTTGGGCGGAAAAACGCCTTCGGTTGTTACGGGGCATAAAACGATGCCGAGCCACATAAAGAAAGCTGTTATTGCGGCAACGGCTTTGGTAATAAAAACGCACATAATTTACCTCCGGGGATTAATGAAAAAATTATAGCATTGCTTTTAATCAAAGTCAATAATTCCCGTGACTGCTTGACAAGTAAGATGATTTGACCTATCATTTTATTGTTAAAAATCTAACGGCAAGGAATGATTTTTATGGATAATAACAGAATTCTTGAAGCGGGAGCCGACAGAAACACTCCGTCTGTGCCTCAGTATTTTTCGTGGATAAACAACACCAACGAAGGCGCAACCGAAGAGCAGACACTTGTTAATCTTGAGTTTTTCAAGTGGCTTCGCGACCGATACGGAATGCAGATAAAAATTTATGCCTGGGACGCGGGCAACTTTGACGGTGCGGGCAACGGTTACGGCGATGAAAACTGCGAAAAGTTCAAATCGCAGTATCCGAGAGGCTATGCACCCGTTGTTGAAAAAGCAAAGGAAATCGGCATACGTCTCGGGTTATGGGGCGGACCCGACGGCTTCGGCAACACTCCCGAAGAAGAGAAAAAGCGCTATGATTTTATGGTAAAGCTTTGCCGTGATTATAATTTTGCACTTTTCAAGCTTGACGGTGTGTGCGGTCATTTGCGCGAAGAAAAAGCACCTGTTTTTGCAAAAATGCTTCAGGAATGCAGAAAACACTGTCCCGATTTGATTACTCTCAATCACCGTTTAAAGCTTTTTGGTGCAGAGAAATATATGACAACCTTTCTCTGGCAGGGAGCTGAAACCTATACGGATATTTTCGGGGTTAACAATAACACCTGTATGCACCACAGAGGCTATATGTTTGAAAGGGGATTGCCCGATAACCTTGAGCGTCTTGCCGAGGACCACGGAGTCTGCCTTTCATCGGCTATTGATTATTTTGAGGACGAGCTTATTATTCAGGCTTTCGGCAGATGTATGATTCTTGCTCCCGAAATTTACGGTAATCCATGGTTTCTCAAGGATGAAGAATTTCCGATACTTGCAAGAATCTATAACCTTCACAGAAAAGCCGCGCCCATACTTGTTAACGGTATGGCGATTGATGAAAAATACGGCCCGTCAGCCGTTTCAAGAGGTACGGCTACCCACAGATTTATTACAACGGGCAATAATTCTTGGGAAAGCAGAGAAATCAGCCTTTTGCTCGACGAAAAAATCGGAATTGATACCGATAAAGATTTGCTGCTTATCCAGCGTCATCCTACAGAAAAGCTTATCGGAAAATATAAAAAGGGCGAAAGCGTAAGCCTTGAGCTTCTTCCTTTCAGAGCGCATCTTTTTGAAATCGCCGCCGAAAGTGAAGCTTATCCTTATGCAGAGGGTGAATACAGAGTTATCACCGAAGACGAAAACGGAGTGCCGACCGAAATTCTTCCTTGCAAAGCGACCGAAGCACCCCGAAAACTCGGTGAATTGAAAGACGCTCCCGAAATGCTTACAAAATCCCGTCAGCTTTATGAAAAAGCCTGCTTTGATGCCGATAACGATTCACTTGAAGCCAGGGTAATGAAGCGTTCGGGCGAAACGGAAATTGCGCAGGTTAAGGCTGCAAGAGATGCTTTCTTCAACCAGAAGGCTTATCTTGTCAGAGGATGTGAGGGAAGAGCGGTTTTCGACGGCAGAGAAGATACCTTCTTCGACGGCAGATCAAAGACCAATTACGGCGGCTGGAGAGTTGACGGCGGATGCCTCCGCGTTGATTTCGGCGAGGTTTATGAAGCTGACAGAGTTGAAATTATCAGCTTTGCGGTTGACAAGCCGTTTTACGAGGTTGCCGAGGCAAATTTCACTGAAAACGGCAGTTATTCCGTTGATTTATCCGATTGGAATGCAAGCGGAAAGGTTCAGCTTACCGTTCAAAAAGAAAATGCGGTTTCTCCCGTAATTATTGAAACGCTCCACACTTTCACACAGGCAAAGGGTAAAATGATGAAAGCTGTATATCCCGTAGGTAAGCTTCGTTATTTCTGTTTGTCTGAGCCTATGGACAGAATTTATTCTGTCAGGCTTTATTCGGGTGAAAATGAAATTGAGCTTAAAAACCCGAAGATAAATAATCTCCTTGCACCGTGGGGCAAGAAAACCGTAGCAAAGGTGCTTTACGGCGAAATCGCCTTACCCGAGGTTTGCGACGGCGACTATATTGCTGTTGCCCTCAACGGTGAACACGGCGTAGAGGGTGCTTACTGCGTTGCTGAAATCGGCGGTGAGTTTGTCGGTTTTCCGTCAAGAGCAAGTGACTATCCCGCTAACGTCTGGGAATATAAAGTTGCCGAGCGCGATTCAAATTACACCTATTATCTTCCGCTTGATTCATCGTCGGCGGGCAGAAAAATCGGTGTTTACACTGTCCTTTGCAACGAAGATAAAACAGAAATAAACGCATATGTTTACTTTTGCAAAAAACATATTTAAAATGATTAGGACCGATGAAAAATCGGTCCGTTTTTTCTGTTTAATATTGTAAATTTCTGTGTTTTGTGATATAATATCACGAAATTGTTATAGGAGAATCAAAATGATTAAACACATTGTTTGTTTTAAATTAAAAGATAACAGCATCGAAAACTGCGAAAAAGCAAAGGAGGTTTTGCTTTCAATGCAGGGCAACGTGCCTCAGCTCAGAGGTATTGAGGTCGGCGTGGATTTTCTTCATTCCGAAAGGTCTTATGACGTAATTCTTCAGGTGCTTCTTGACGATGCAAAAGCTCTCGAAGATTATCAGAATGACCCCTACCACTGCTCGGTTGTAAAACCCCACATGCACGCAGTCAGAGAATCAAGCGTAGCGGTGGATTACGAAATTTAAGGAGAAGAATATGCAGTTACTTGAAATCAACAAAGAAACTTATATCGGTCAGGCTGACCCGTTTATTCTGGAAAGCAACGGAAAGTTTTATATTTACACCACAGGCGAAGACGGAATCTATGCTTATTCTTCCGATAAGCTTCTTGAAGGCTGGAAGTTTGAGGGCAGAGTTTTCACAAGCCCCGGCAAAGAGCGTTTCTGGGCACCGTCTGTTATCGAAATTGACGGCACTTATTATATGTACTGCTCATTCGAATTTTATGAAGATGAGCCAGACGAGGGCGGCCATCATCAGGCAATGCACGTTTCATCGAGCAAAAATCCTCTCGGACCGTTTGAAAACGCAAAACAGCTTCTTCATCCTTTCTCAATCGATTCACACGTTGTTAAGAATGAAAACGGTTTGTTTATTTTCTATTCAAAGAACGTGTTTGACCGTGAAAGACCGGGCACAATCATTGTTGTTGACAGACTCCTTGACCCCGTAACCACCGAAGGTAAGCCTGTTGAGGTTGTTGTGCCGAGCATTGACGAAGAAATCTTCCGACGCGACAGATATAAAAAAGGTACGCATTGGCACACGATTGAGGGCGCATTTTATTTCAGAGAGGGCGATTGGCAGTACGTTATGTACAGCGGATCGTGTTATGAAAACGAAACGTATTTTATCGGCTATGCAAGAGCAAAGACCGATGAAACCGACCTTACAAAGATTAAGTTTGAAAAGTACCCCGATGATAAAACCTATGCTCCCGTAATGAGAAGCAACGAGTGGGAAGAGGGTACGGGTCATCATTCAATGATTAAGTATGACGGCGAATGGTATGCAATTTACCACGCAAGAAACGTTGAGGATGACGGCCTGAGCGGTGACAGAAGAAACGCAAGAATCTGCAAGCTCAACGTAAAAGACGGCGTTATTACCGCTGACAGAAAACAGTTTGATATATAAATCTATAGTGGGTGAAAAAATGAAAAACTTAAAGAAAATTCTGGCGGTTGTTATTGCCGCCGTAACGGTGCTCGCTTCAATTCCGTTTGCTTCGGCTGAGACGGTAACTCCCGTAATTATGGTTTCGGGTTTCGGTGCAACAACACTTACCCTTGATGGTGAAGCTGTGTTTCCTCCTTCAATGGATAAAATTGTTGACGCACTCGGATTCAACGGAATGAACGCTGTTGAAATAGCGGGTGAGATTGCAAAATGGACACAGGGCACAGGTCTTACCGACTGGCTTGCCGCAGTTGTAAGACGCATAATGGAGCCTATCAAGACAGACTCAAACGGTGATTCCGTTTATGACGTTAAGCCCATTATCAGCGGAGCTGAAAACACTTCTTTTGCTGATTTTGTTGAAAACGATATGCTTTCCTACGTTCCCTATACAGGCTCTGAATTCCTTGATATGGAAGAGATTGCGGACGTGGTCGGCGACGAAAACGTTTTTAATTATATGTATGACTGGCGTCTTGACTATAACGTTCTTGCAGACGATTTCAAGGAATATATCGATGACGTTCTTGAAATTACGGGCGCGGAAAAGGTAAGCATTTACAGTATCAGCCAGGGCTGTCTTGTTGTAGGTCAGTATCTCTATAAATATGCAGACCTCGAACAGACCGATAAGGTTGTTTTTGATACTCCCGTACTTGGCGGCGCAACTTTCACAACCGATTTGCTCACTCCCGGTCCCGTAGCAATTGATTTTGAAAACATATTTATGCTCCTGAGCGATATTCTTCATATTGAAATGGATTTAACCTTCCTTGAGGGTATTGCCACAAGCGATTTTGCAACGTACTGCATCGATTACGCCAAGGATAACCTCATCATTCCTCCCGTCAAGACCTGTCTTGCATTCTGGGAAATGGTGCCGGTTGAGGATTTTGACGGACTTTATCCCTATTATCTCAGCGAAGAAGAAAACGCACAGGCTTTGGCGGCAATCAGAGAATTCCAGAGTGGATTTATGACAAACGTTACCGCAACTTTCGAAAAAGCAACCGCTCACGGCTCGGAGATTTCAATCAAAGCAAGCTGCGGATTCCCGCTTGCAACAGGTTCGAAAGTAAACTCCGACTGCATTGTTGATATGCAGTATTCTTGCGGAGCTTACTGTGCAGAACTCGGCACAACCTTCCCCGAAGATTACGTTCAGCGGGTTGATAACGGCAAAAACAGCATTTCTCCCGACAGAACGGTTGACCTTTCCTGCGGTTACTGGCCGCAGCGCACCTGGGTTATAAACAATCTTTATCACGGTCAGGCGGAATGGTGTGACAAATCGCACGAGCTTCTCAAGCAGCTTCTTCTTACCGATAATATCAAGGATGCATATTCTTCTTATGAATTTCCGCAGTTTATGGAATCAACCTCGCCGATGAACGACGTTCACGTCAGCTTCAAGTCAACAAACAACGGCTTCCTTCTTCTTGAAGACGGTAAGCAGGAATACACAATGACCGTTAAAAACGTTTCAAACGAAAAGTCAATTACGGTCAGCGGTATAAGTGCAGGTAATATTGACGTTGATTTTGACAAGTCGGTTTCACTTCTTCCGGGTGACGAAATTCAGGTTAGTGTCAAGGCTGAAAAGGTTGGCTTTGATACCGTAACCGTAAGCTATAAGGATATTGCTTCATCAGATACTCTTGAAAAGAGTTTCGGCATCAGCATAATTGACGAATACAGCGGAGCAACCGCTGAAGATAACGGCCCCGAAAACGAATCAACACCTTTCGTTCTCAGATGGGTTTCAAAATTCTTGAAAGATATTTTTGCAAAGCTTTTTTCGCTTTTTGCATAAAAATAAAGGACTTCGTGTAACAGCGAAGTCCTTTTCTGTTGACTGAATTTATTATATATGTTATTCTTTTAAACGAGGTGTTAATATGAAAAGCTTAAAGAAAACAGCAATAAAATATATCGGTAAGGTTGTTAACAGATTCACTTCAACCGCACAGGCAACAGAAAGAGAGGGCGGAACGGCTTATGAGCCTACCGCTGAAATAAGAGCTCTTTGCCGTGAACTCGGTGCAGAGGGCATTGTTATGCTCAAAAACAACGGTGTTCTGCCTTTGTCAAAGGAAAGAGCCGTGTCGGTTTTCGGCAGAGTGCAGAGCAACTATTTCTTTGTCGGATACGGCTCGGGCGGTGACGTTAAACCTCCCTATAAAATCAGCCTCATCGACGGTATGCGTGCAAACGGAAACATAACCGTAAACGAAGAGCTCGCAAAAATATATGAAGATTGGTGTAAGGCAAACCCCGCCGACGACGGCTTCTGGGGTTGCTGGCCTATGTGCTACGATGAAATGCCTATGACTGCCGATATTGCTCGCAATGCCGCTTCAGAGTCGGATACTGCGGTTGTTGTAATCGGCAGAGCGGCAGGCGAAGACAGAGAAAACAAGCTCGAAAAGGGCAGTTATTATCTCACCGATGAAGAAATCACAATGCTTGACTGCGTAACGGGAGCTTTCTCAAAGGTTGTGCTTTTGCTCAACTGCGGCGGCATTATGGATATGGAAAAAATCAATTCCTACGGTGATAAAATTTCCGCAATTCTCTACGTATGGCAGGGCGGTATGGAAAGCGGCAATTCGGTTGCTGACGTGCTTTCGGGCAACGTTTCGCCCTCGGGCAAGCTTGCCGATACCGTTGCGGTAAACTATGAAGCATACCCCGGCAGTGGTGATTTCGGTAACAGAGAATATAATTTCTATATCGAAGATATTTACGTCGGTTACAGATATTTCGAGTCTTTTGCAAAAGACAAGGTAATTTATCCTTTTGGCTTCGGTTTAAGCTATACGGACTTTGCCGTTGAGAACGTTGATTTCAATGCAGATGAAGAAAAGATAACCGTATCAGCCGACGTTAAGAATATCGGTGCATATTCAGGCAAAGAGGTGCTTCAGGTTTACTTTGAAGCACCGCAGGGAAGACTCGGCAAGCCATCAAGAGTTTTATCTGCTTTTGCAAAAACAAAGCTTCTTGCACCCGATGAGAGCGAGAGAGTAACTCTTGAATTTGCTACCGACTCAATGGCATCTTACGATGACGAAAAGGAATTTGCCTATATACTTGAAAGCGGCACTTATAACGTTTATCTTGGCACAGACGTTAGAAGTGCAAAAAAATGCGGCGAATACACACAGGCTGAAGATAAAATCACTCAGAAGCTTTCGCAGACAGCCGCACCCGTTTTTGACTTTGACAGAATAAAGGCAAACGGTAACGGCTATGAAATGAAGCCCGTAACAACTGCAAAATATAATCTTAAGCAGATAATTCTCGATAACCTTCCCGCAGAGTATCCCAAGTACAGCGGGAACTGCACTTTCGCTGACGTTAAAGCGGGCAAAGCAACTCTTGAACAGTTTATTTCAATTCTCAATAAAGACGAACTTGAAGCACTCAGCAGAGGCGACTATATAATGGGCAGCCCCCTCGGTGCACCGGGCAATGCCGCTGTTTTCGGCGGAATTCTGCCGTCACTCAGAAGCAGGGGAGTTGCACCCATCACAACCTCCGACGGCCCTTCGGGTATCCGTCTTAAGTCAACCGCAACCCTTATGCCCATCGGTGCAAGCGTTGCCTGTTCCTGGAATACCGAGCTTGCTCAGGCTCTTTATGCCAATGCGGGCAAAGAGATGACGGTGCTCGGCTCCGACGTGCTTCTTGCACCGGGTATGAATATCCACAGAAATCCTCTCTGCGGCAGAAACTTTGAATATTTCTCGGAAGATCCCGTTCTTTCGGGCAAAATAGCCGCGGCAGTTGTCAGGGGTATTCAGAGCGCGGGTGTTTCGGCTTGCCCGAAGCATTTTGCCTGCAACAATCAGGAAACAAACAGAACACACAACGATTCAAGGCTTTCAGAAAGAGCTCTTCGTGAAATCTATCTCAAGGGCTTTGAAATCTGCGTTAAGGAAGCAAGGCCGAAG
Source organism: Acutalibacteraceae bacterium (assembly GCA_045542175.1). GTDB lineage: Bacteria > Bacillota > Clostridia > Oscillospirales > Acutalibacteraceae > CAG-177. Next base: position 39,046 of record JAZQKN010000028.1, read on the forward strand.
AATATTATGACCTCGTACAATAAAATCAACGGTGTCTGGGGTCACTACCATTACGAACTTTGTACCCGTATTTTAAGGGGTGAGTGGGGCTACGAAGGAAACGTTATGACCGACTGGTGGATGCGTTCTTCAAAATCGCCCGAATTCCCCGCACTCCGCGATCAGGCATACAGAGTCAGAGCGGGCGTAAATCTGCTTATGCCGGGTGGCGGCAGAACAGGCAGAAAGAAGCCCGACGGTACACTTCTCAAAACTCTCGGCAAAGAGGGCGGCATAACCCTCGGTGAGCTTCAGCGCAATGCCTATGACGTTCTGAATTTTGTTCTTAAAAGCGGTAAATAATCGGAGAAATACTATGATTGATTACAGATTTGCAAATATTGAAGATACCGAAAAAATTCTGTTTTTCATTAAGGCTCTTGCTGATTATGAGAAGATGAGCAACGACGTTGTTGCAACTCAGGAACTTTTAAAAGAATGGATTTTTGAAAAGAAAAAAGCCGAGGTTATCTTCGCTCTTGAAGACGGAAAAGAGGTCGGCTTTGCCCTGTTTTTTCATAACTTTTCAACCTTTCTGGGCAGAGCGGGACTCTATCTTGAAGACCTGTTTGTGTTGCCCGAATACAGAGGAAAAGGATACGGCAAAGGTCTTCTCAAGGTGCTTGCGGGCATAGCGGTTGAAAGAGGCTGCGGCAGACTTGAATGGCAATGCCTTGACTGGAATAAACCCAGCATAGATTTTTATCTTTCTCTCGGTGCCGTGCCTATGGAGGACTGGACTCTTTACCGTTTGGCAGGAGATACCTTAAAAGATTTTTCAAAGTAAACGTAAAATCCCTTTCAGAGATTAATCTGAAAGGGATTTTTTTATGCAGGTAAGTATTCCATTTTAAAGCAGTGAGATTTGATTGCAAAATCAAGCACGTTGCATCTGAAAGCATTTCCTCTTACGGTTTTATTGCCAACCTTAATGTTTGCAACGTATCCTATTGAATCGCTCACTGCTTTATCGTGAGATACGATTGAGAGCCACGTTGCGGGGTCACTGCCGAGAGTGATTGAGCTGTCATAATCAAGAATATATGCTTTCATTTCTTCCGCACTTATTTCAACCGTGCAGACGGTAACTGTTTCGGGGCTTGTAACCCCGCCGCAAAGATAGGGATAATTACCGCCCCAGACGGACGTTGCGGAAGTTGTTTTGCCCGCACTGTTTGCAAAACAGGTTGTGCGTGCAACCGAGCCGTTATAATCAACGTATTTGCCGACGGGTTTTGAAGATGCGTCGCTCATTCCCAGCACCGAAAGACAGGCTTCGTGTACCTTTGTGCCTGCATAACTGTAGTTATAATCGTAAGCGTGCTGTGAAGAGGGGACGTTGAAATTATAGGATTTTGCAAAAGAATAAATGTTAACAATCTGTGCTTTGAGTGCTTCTGTCGGAGCATTCGGACCGATTTCAATTTTTGTTGACCTGCAAAGATATTCAACAAGTTCAATATTCTGATTGCCGTATTTTACTGTTTCGGGGGTATCGGCATCGTTTTTGATTGTTGTTCCGGGGTAGTAGTGCTTGAGAATTTCATCGTAGGTGCTGCCGTCTTTAGCCATTTTAACAGCTCCGTCCTGGCTCATTCCCACGCCGTGACCGTAGCCGTATGTAGTAAACACAAACGTGCCCGAAGTGGGGACGGAAGGGTCGGTTACGTCAGTTGCGGGGGGATTGGTTTCTTCGTCGGGAGGGTCGGTCGGAGTCTGACCGTCACCGCCCAGAAACGCGCTGAAAAGCTCAAGAAAGAAGAGCATAACCGATAGCATTACCGAAATGATTTTGTTGATTGTTAATTCCATAATTCTGATTCCTTTTTATTGTTATCCGTTTACAGTTATAAATGTCTGAGCGTATTTGTCAGAGCCTTTTTCTTTTATTATAAGCTTTCTGTTGCCGATTTCACACTCTCCGTCAATCAGAAAGCTCCATTCAACCGTGCCGTTTGAATCGGCTTTTTTGGTGGTAAGACCTTTGGCATCGGAAAGCTTGGTTTCGTTTTCATAAAACTCGATTGTGTATTCCGCATTCGGTGTACCCATTATAACCGAAACCGTAACAATCTGACCTCTTGCGGCATATTGCGTTCTTACACAGGTAAGGCCGTTGTTGATTTCGGGTACGGTGGGATATTCCTTGATATCAACGGTGGTTTCAACCGAGGTTTGCTTTTCGGTGGCGGGCGGGTTGGTTTCGGGAGCGTTGGTTGCCTCAACGTAAGAATAAACCGTATAGCCTTTGTCGTCGTTATACGTGTAAACCTTTGTTGTTTCAGAAGTGCTTTCACCGACAGGTGATTCCGTAACTGAATTGTCGGTATTCTGAATATCCGTTACAGACTCCGATGACGAAACTTTACTTTCTTTCTGTGTTGTAATATCGTTTTTGTCTTCTTTTCGGCAAGCTGTGAACGTTGTTATTGAAACGCACAGAATCAGAATTGCCGAAGCGATAAAATACAGTTTTTTTCTCATATTTACCTCATATTCTGATTGAGATTTCGCCCGATAACAAAACCTTTTCACCGCCGTCGGGCAATTCGGTGATAAGGTGGCAGAATTCGTTTATGTCTTTAACTTTTGCAGTATAATCCACACCGCTTTCGGTGAATTCAATTTCTCTGCCGATAACAAAAAGTCTTTTTCTGTATTCCTCGGCAATTCTGCCGTTGTCGGGAGATTCGGTATAATCAAGAATTCTTTTGCTTATGCTTTCGGCAAGCTCATTTTTGTTGAAATCCGTTAAAAAGCTACCCGCCATATCAAGCTCTTCGGGGAAATTATCGGTTGTAAGATTTATACCTATGCCTATAATATACAGGGTTTTGCTGTCGCATTTTGTTGTTTCGGATAGAATGCCGCAAACTTTTTTGCCATTATAAAAAATATCGTTTACCCATTTAATCTGCGGCTTGAATTGAGAAACGTCTTCAATTGCTTCGCATACCGCAACTGCCGCGGCGGGGGTTATCAGAGGAAAGGCTTTTTTTACCTCAAAAACAAGCGTCATATAAAGACCGCTGTCGGCGGGGGAATAAAAGCTTTTTCCCTGTCTGCCTCTGCCGTTTGTCTGGTGATTTGCGATAATAAGTGACGGCAGAGAGAGTGAAGCCGCGTTTTCTTTAGCGTATGTGTTTGTTGACGGAATAACGTCAAATACAACCGTATTGATTCTTTTCAAAACATCACCGCCTTAAACGCATATATCATAATTTTATCATAAATTGCTTTTTATTTCAACAACCAATTATTATAATATATTATAATAAAAATATTGACATAGATTTATAAAAGAGTTAATATTTAACATATATAGCTAAAAGGCGGTGAAGCTTTGAGAATATTGCAAAAAGGGTTCAATTATTCACAGGATGGCCCCGGAAACAGACTTGTTTATCATCTTCAGGGCTGTAACTTTGCCTGTAAATGGTGCTCGAATGCTGACAGTATTCCGAAGAATAATCCAAAGGCAAAAGACTGCACCGTCAATGAGCTTTTTGATGAAATTATGCGAAGCAGAATGCTGTTTTTTGACGGCGGCGGAGTTACCTTCACAGGCGGCGAAGCCTCGCTTCAGTCCGATGAGCTGATTGAACTTTTAAAGCTTTGCAAAGAAAACTCAATAAGCACCTGCATTGAATCAAATGCTTCCCGGATAGAGCTTCGCGATATTGCGGAATATATTGATTATCTTATCGTTGATATCAAGCATTTTGATAATGAGCTTCACAAAAAATGGACGGGCGCAGACCTTGCTCCGATAAAAGAAAACATAGAGTATTTTCTCGGAAAAGGCAGACAGATTCATATCCGCATTCCCGTAATCAACGGAGTGAATGCTGACCCGACAGGCTTTGCGGAATATTTCAAAAAGCTTAAAACCGATTCTGCAGTATTTGAGTTTCTAGCTTATCACGAATTCGGCAAGGATAAGTGGCAAGGCGAATATCAGATTGAAAACGGCTTTGTTTCACAAGAAAAGATAAAAGAATTTACAACTGTTTTTGAAAACTGCGGTTTAAAAACCGTAACAACCTAAGGAGCGGATAATATGTTTAATCTTATCGACAGCAAAAAAATAACGGAAATGGCAAAAGCTCTGTTTGCACAGAAAAGAGCGGGCAACCGTCTTGACGGCTGGTTTATTGCAAAAGAAACCGAGCTTGAGCTTTGCGAAAAATATAAAAACGAAAATGAAGAGGTTAAAAAAGCTCTCATTCTTCGCGATATAATCAAAACAATCCCTCTTTATATCAGCGAATATCAGCTTTTCGCAGGCACACAGGATGACGGCTTTGCAAGAAGTTATGCTCTTATTAATCCTTCGTTCAAGGTTGAAGAATTCAGCGGTTACTGTGACCCTACCGCAGTTTTCGGTGATATTGAGCCCAATGGAGAATTCACCGCAGAGAGAATTGAAAAAGCCCGAAACGAATTCGGCAAAACCGAATACGCTGAAAAGCTTGCCGAGGTTTACGGCGAAGCTGAGTGCTACACAAAAGAAGTTATTTTCTTTTTCGAGCAGGTAACGGGACATCTTATTCCCGATATGCGTTTTGCTCTTAAATACGGTATCAAAGAAATGCTTAAAAAGATTGAGGGCAGGGAAGGTGACGGCTACAAGGCTTTCCGTATAGCTCTTGAAAGCGTTGTAATCCTTGCAAACAGATATGCCGATATTGCCGCTGAGCAGGCAAAAACCGCATCTGATGAAAGAAAAGCACAGCTTGAGCTTATGGAAAAAACTCTTCGCAAGGTGCCCGAAAACGGAGCGGATAATCTTTGTGAAGCAATTCAGTCTTTTGTGCTTCTCTGGCAGGTAATGTGCCTTGAACAGACGCCCAATCCCTTTGCTTTTTCAGTTGGTAATGCCGATAGAATTTTTGAACCCTACAGAAACGGTCTTGACCGCGAAACAACTGCGGCACTTCTCAAGCATCTGCTTGTATTCTATAACGTTGCCGACAGAAGCTGGGCAATTTCGCAGAATCTTATTGTCAGCGGCAGAGATAATAACGGTAACGACCTGACAAACGAAACAACCTACGCGCTTATGGATGCGTATTATGATATGAATCTTCCCCAGCCGATTCTCTCGGCCAAGCTTCACAAAAACACACCTCAGAAGCTTTATGAAGAAATGGGCAGATTCCTTTTCAGCCCCGGTGTGCTCACACCATCATTCTTCAATGACGATTCGCTTTTTGAGGTGCTTGCTTCAAACGGAGTTGATGCCGAAGATTTACCCGATATTTCAATTGCGGGCTGTCAGGAGCCTCTTATTATGGGTAAGGATAACGGCAACACTACCAACAGCTGGCTCAATCTTCCCAAGGTGCTTGAGATGACTCTTACAGGCGGTGTTTCAACCGTAACGGGCGAAAAGCTTGTTGAGGTTGATGCTTGCAAGCTTGAAAACATAAGAGAAGAATTCTATAAAAATCTTAAATTTTTCGTTTCCGAAATGGCAAGGTTTGCAAACGGCGCTTCAAAAGCTCTTTCGACCCAGAGAGTACCTTTCCTTTCGTGCGTGATGGGCGGACTTGAAAACGGTATTGATGCAAGAGATATTAACCGACAGGGTACAAAATATAACGGCAGCGGCTGTCTTATTCACGGCGTTTCCGTTATCGCTGACAGCTTCTCTGCGATCGACAAGCTTCTTGCGGAAAGACCTGAGGATGCTGATAAACTCGTTGACGCACTCAAAGCTGATTTTGTCGGCTACGAAGATTTACGTGAATTCCTGCTTTCGGCTGATAAATTCGGTAACAACATTGAAAAGGTTGACAGTGAAGCGGCTGAAATCGCTTCAAAGGTTGCAGATATCGTTGCGGGTGAAAAGAATTATCTCGGCAATTCATTCCGTCCCGATTTCAGTTCACCCTCAACCCATCTTCTTTACGGCTATTGGGTAGGCGCAACTCCCGACGGCAGAAAATCAAGAGATATGCTCGGCTACGGTGTTGACCCGCTTTACGGCAGTGCCGAAAACGGACTCGGTTTCCGTATGCTTTCAAATATGAAGCTTCCGTTTGGAAAAATGAACGGCGGCTACGCTTCACATCTCGGAGTTGACCCCAAATATTTCAAATCCGAGTCTTATGAAGAAAAAGGTGTTGAATTCAGAGATAAGATTATCAATCCTCTTTTCTTCAACCCTCTTAACGAAGGAGTTTCACCTTTCTACCTTTACGTTAACGTAACAACAGCCGAAATTCTTCGCAAGGTGCTTGCAAACCCCAAAAAGTATGCTCCGAGCGGTGTTTACATTATGAGAATTCACGGCACGTTTGTTAACTTCCTTGATTTGTCGCCTGCAATTCAGCAGGATATTATTACAAGACTTGACCCCGCTTCAGCGGCAATTTGTTGAGGTGTTTGAATGAAAATCATCGGTATAGATATCGGTACAACGGGAATATGCGGAGTTTTGACGGATGCGGAAAGCGGAGCAATGATAAAATCCGTAACCAAACCCAACGAGGCTTTTATCAAATCCGATAAGCCTTTCGAAAAAGTCCAGAATCCCGACGTTATTATGCAAACAGTATATGATATACTCGGCGAACTTGATGCGGAATCTGTATCTGCAATCGGTTTTTCGGGTCAGATGCACGGCATAGTGTATACCGATGCCGACGGCAAATCTGTTTCGCCGCTTTATATCTGGCAGGATGAAAGAGCGGCGGCGGAGTATAAATACGGCAAAAGCTATGCCGAATATCTCGGCTGTCACGCAGGCTACGGCAATGCGACCGATTTCTATAACCGTGAAAACGGTCTTGTGCCCGAAAACGCAAAATATTTTTGCACAATTGCCGATTATGCCGTAATGCAGCTTTGCTCACTCAAAAAGCCTGTTTGCCATATAACAAATGCGGCAAGTCTCGGCTGCTTTGACGTTTTAAATAACAGTTTTACAATTAAGAATTCTATGCTTCCCGAAGTTACCGCAGATTTCGCGGTGTGCGGAAAACATAAGAATATCGCAGTCAGCGTTGCTCTGGGTGATAATCAGGCAAGCTTTATAGGTTCGGTAAGAAACAGCGGTGATGCCCTTATCAATATCGGCACAGGCTCTCAGATTTCGTGGCTTTCGGAAACCCCCGTTGAGCTTACGGGCGTTGAAACCAGACCATTTGACGGCAAGCGTTATCTTGCGGCGGGCTGTGCACTCTGCGGAGGCAGAGCTTTTGCACTGCTTGAAAGATTTTTCCGTCAGGCGGTTGAAGCGGCAACAGGCGAAAAGAGTAAGTCCTGTTACGCATTCCTCGATGAAATGCTAAAAGATAAAACCGAAACCACACTTTCAGCCGATTCAAGATTCTGCGGCACAAGAAACGACCCGTCAGTCAGAGGCTCTTTCAGCGGAATTTCCGAGGAAAACTTTACTCCCGCCGATTTTGCGTTTGCTTTGCTTGATGCAATGGCACAGGAGCTTTATGAGATGTTTGATAAAAAAGCGGGCGGTCTTGTCTGCTCGGGCAACGGTATCCGTCTGAATGCGGCTTTACAGCGTATAGTTTCAAAAAAATTCGGCACGGAAATTAAAATTCCTCTTTACGAAGAAGAAGCTGCTTACGGTGCGGCTCTTTCTGCAATGGCGGCAAGCGGAATTTGTGAAAATATTGACGAGGCGTGCCTCAAAATAAAGTATAAGGATGAATAAAATGTTCTATAACAAACCTGTATTTTTTGAGAAAAACAGAGTTTTCAGAGTATATCTCGGCGGCAAACTCTTTTCCGATTTCTTCGGTGACGATTCAATCGACGGCAACTATCCCGAGGAATGGGTAGCTTCAAGTGTAAAAGCTCTTAACGAAGGAAGCACGGATGAATACGAAGGCGTTTCAAAAATCGAGGGCGAAGATTTATATCTTAACGAAGCAACCGAAAAATACAGAAAAGAGCTTCTCGGTGAGCGTGAGGATATAGGAATTCTTACAAAGATTCTTGACAGCGCAATCAGACTTCCCGTACAGGCTCATCCCGACAAAGTTTTTTCTCAGAAATATTTTTCTTCGAAATACGGCAAGGAAGAAAGCTGGATTATTCTTGCAACAAGACCCGATGCGAAGATTTTCTATGGCTTCAAAGACGGTGTAACGCTTGAAGAATTCGAAAAGGCAATCGACGCAAGTGAAACTGATGCAGATGCAATGGAAAAGCTTCTTTGCTCAATCGACGTTAAAGCGGGTGACGTTATTTATATTCCCGCAAAAATGGTTCACGCAATCGGAAGCGGCTGTCTGCTTCTTGAAGTGCAGGAACCTACCGATTTCACAATTCAGCCCGAGCGTTGGTGCGGCGAATACAGACTTTCCGATAACGAAATGTATCTCGGTTTAAACAGAGAACAGGCTCTTGAATGCTTTGATATGCAAAAGCGTTATCCTGCACCGCTCAAACCGAAAACTCTTCTTAACGAAAACGGCGTTCTTTATGAATCGATGATTGATGAGAATATAACAACAAGTTTTTCGGTCAGAACCGCAACTCTCGACGGCGGTGAATTCACTCTTGAAAGATCAGCGGCAATTTACGTTGTGCTTGAGGGAGAAGGCAGAATTACAGGCGAAGACTACGTGCGCGAAATCAAAAAAGGCGATTATTTCCTTATGCCCCACGCGGCTGTTAATAATTATAAAGTAAGCGGAAAAATTAAAATTGCGGAATGCTTTGCATAATGCATTCAGCTCCGAGAGGTGTTCTTATGAAAAAAATAATCAGAATCATTTCACTTTTGCTTGCAGTAATGTTTGTGCTTTCTGCATGCAGTTCAGATAACAGCAATAAAGTTGATTCAAACGGAAATAAAAAAGTTTTATTTACAATGCAGAACGGTGCAACGTTCGTAATTGAAACCTATCCCGAATATGCACCCAGAACCTGCGAAAACTTTATAAACCTTGTTGAAAGCGGATTTTATGACGAGCTGACTTTCCACAGAATCGTCGACGGTTTTGTTGCACAGGGCGGCGACCCCAAGGGTGACGGTACAGGTGATTCAGGCAAAAAGATTATTGGTGAATTTGCGAATAACGGTCACAGAAACGACCTTTCTCATACAAGAGGCGTTGTTTCAATGGCAAGAGGAAACAACAATAACTCCGCTTCCTGCCAGTTCTTTATCTGCTACGATGACTGTTCAGCAAGTCTTGACGGTAACTATGCCGCTTTCGGCAAAGTAATCAAGGGTATGGAAAACGTTGATGCTTTCCTCAGCGTGCCCAGAATTTCAAACGGTTTCGGCGGTGAAATTTCAACACCAAAAACACCTATTGTTATCGCTTCTGCAAGAGTTATAACCGATGAAGAATATAACGAACACACACAGGGTGTAATTGTAACAACACCCGCAACTGTTCCTGAAAGCGAAACAGTAACCGAAGCTGAATCAACAAATGAAACAACAAAGAAGAATGATTCTTTGTTCGGCGGTGTAACAACCATTAAAAACGAGAGAGTCAGATTTACTATGTCTGACGGTTCAAGCTTTGTTATAGAAACTTACCCCGCATATGCACCCGCAACCTGTGTTAATTTCATCAAGCTTGTTAACGAAGGCTTCTATGACGGACTTACCTTCCACAGAATTGTTGAGGGCTTTGTTGCACAGGGCGGTGACCCCAAAGGCGACGGTACTGGCGGCTCGGACGAAACAATCACAGGAGAGTTTGCATATAACGGATATGATAAAAACACCCTTTCACATCAGAGAGGTGTTGTTTCAATGGCACGAAAAGGCAATGATATGAACTCCGCAACGTCGCAGTTCTTTATTTGCTATGGCGACTGCTCAGCAAGTCTTGACGGCAGGTATGCCGCATTCGGTAAGGTTGTTGAGGGAATGGACGTTGTTGACGGTTTCTTAAAGGTTGAAAGAACTTACAATTCGGGCGGCGAAATGTCCAAACCCGTAACACCCATCGTAATTGAAAAAGCAGAGGTAATTTCATGAGTAACGTAACCTTCAGAAGCTTCAGAGCTACGGAGATTGATTTCGTGAATAAGCACGAAAACGGAACGAAAATCGAGTTTGAAAATAAATACACTTATAACGTTAAATACGCTCCCAATAACGTTTGCGTAGGCGAATTTACCGTTGAAGTGAATGATAAAAACAACAAGGAAAAGTTCCATATCAAAGCGGTTATGTGCGGAATTTTCAACTATAAGCCCGACGTTAAAAAAGAATTGCTTCACGTTGAAACTTTCAAGGAGCTTTTTCCGTTTGCAAGAACAATGATTACAAATCTTACCGTTAATGCAGGTCTTCCGCCTGTAATTATTCCAAGTTTCGATATAGAATCCCAGAGCATTTATAAATTCGGCAAAAACTGCTGAGGAAGGAAAAGCTGATGTTAACGGCAATTTATACTGCAGTTATTCTTGCGGCAACAACTCTCGGTGCATTCGTAGGCCTCGGCGGAGGAGTAATTATCAAACCCGTATTGGATTTTATCGGTCAGGAACCGAGAATGCAGGTTGATTTTCTCTCTTGCGTTGCAGTGTTTACAATGTCGGTTGTTTCAACGTTCAAAAGCCTCAGGAACAAACAGAAATTTGATAAAAGCATAGTTTTGTTTATTGCTTTCGGCTCAATTGCGGGCGGATGGCTCGGCAGTGCCGTTATGGATTTCATCGGCAATTACGTTGAGCAGAGCACTATCCGTTGCGTGCAGGCTTTTGTGCTTGCAAGTCTGCTGACTGCGGTGAGCATCTACGTGGGAAAATGCAAATTCTCATTCAACGTCAAGAGCAAGGCGGCTATTCTTGCCGTCGGTCTTGTGCTCGGCTTTTTCGCTTCATTCCTCGGAATAGGCGGCGGCCCGATAAACGTTGCCGTGCTGACTCTTTTCTTTTCTCTTAACGTTAAAGAATCTGCGGTTTATTCGGTTGCGATTATATTTTTCTCGCAGCTTTCCAAACTGATAACGTTATTTGCAACCGACGGAATTGAGCCGTATGCACATCAGTGGAAAACGCTTTTATTTATTCTGCCCGCGGCAATCCTCGGCGGAATAATCGGTAACACACTCAACAAAAAATTCGATGATAAGCTTATCAGAAAAGTTTTTGTTTCTGTAATGGTTATGCTTATAATTCTTAATCTCTACAACGGA
>JAZQKN010000029.1:0-12623 GCA_045542175.1 Acutalibacteraceae bacterium
TGTTGTTCCTCCCTCAACCGAAAACCCCATCGACGTAACAAAGCCCAACGAAGTTAATCTTGTTTTTGCTGCTCTTGCAGACCCTCAGGTATCAAACTATATGTTTGACAGATACGTGGTTTTTGAAGAAACAATGATGGACCTTCACGCAAGCGAATATGACCTTGACGCTGTTATTCTTGCAGGCGACATCGCAGAAAACGGTCTTGCAGAAGAATATCAGCTTGTTTATGACGGCATTTCAGGTCTTGAAGGCTGCCGTTATATCAGTGCAACAGGCAACCACGATATCAGACTCAGAGCTTTCAGCCAGTCAATGAGCAGATTCTACGGCTTTGCAAACGCTCTTAACAACAACGAAAATCCCATCGACACTCCCTATCATTCAGAAGAAGTTAACGGTTATAAATTCATCGTTATGGGTTCTGAAAGAACAGAGTTTGAAGAAGCATACATAAGCGATGAGCAGATTGAATGGCTCGACAGAGAAATCGCAGCAGAAAACGGTGATCCCGTATTCGTTATCTGCCATCAGCCTCTTAAGCTTACACACGACCTTCCCAACACATGGGGCAGCGGCACAAACGTTAACGCAGGCTCAGTCGGCGACAGCAGTGACGCTATCAAAGAGGTTATCACAAAATACGAAAACGTAATTTTCATCACAGGACATCTCCATTCAGGTTTCGGCGAGCAGTCATACGAACAGCTTGGTTCAGCTCACCTTGTAAACCTTCCTTCACTCACAATCGAAAACAAAGACGGTGAATACAACACTTCAGGTCTTGGCTATATTGTAGAAGTATACGATGATGAAGTTATCTTCAGAGCAAGAAATCTTCAGACAGGCGAATGGGTTTCCGACTATGACGAAATTATCGAACTTGCCTGATTAACCGCTTATTCAGATTACAGGAGGCAAAAATCCTATGAAAAAGAATTTCTTGAAAGTTCTCAGCATCATTCTTTGCTTCACAATCACAGCAAGCTGTATGATGCTTACAACGTTCGCAGAAGACGTTGCCCGTGACGGTAAAGCTCCTTTCCGCATTTCAGTTGCAATGAACGGCGACGCTTCAACACAGAGAGGCTTCTGCTGGTATACCGCAGAAAACACAGGCAGTGAAGTTATCATCCTTGATGAAATGGGTCTTCCCGTAAACGCAAAGATTGAATACGAAGACGTTTACGAGTGGGAAGGCAACTACGTTCACAAGGCAGTTGTTTCAGGCCTTGAAGCAGGCAAAACATATTGCTATGCAGTAGGTGACGGCACAGTTGAAAGCCCCGTAGGTACATTCGTTACCGATGACGGCGACGACAATTTCAAGTTCATCGCTATCGCAGATGTTCAGGCAGGCAACCTTGAAAACTTTGAAAAGTCATCAAAAGTTGTTGATGCCGCTATGACAATGGTTCCCGATGCAGAGTTTATGGTAAATCTCGGTGACTTCACCGATGACAGCACAAACGAAGAATGGGATTTCTATGACCAGACAATGAAGGCTTACAATATGAGCACAACAATCGTTCCCATCGCAGGCAACCACGACGGCCTCGGTGTTGAATACTGGTTCAACAATATGTTTGCTCTTGATACAAGCGAAAGCGTTCAGGTTAAGGACGGCGTTAACTATTCATACGATTACGGCAACGCTCACATTGCAGTTCTTAACACAAACGACCTTCTTTCAATGTCAATCGCACAGCTCAACTGGCTCAAGAACGATATGAACAGCACCGATAAAGACTGGAAAATCGTTTTCATGCACAAGTCACCCTACTCACTCGGTAAGGATGCAAAATGGCCTGATGCTCTCTATCTCCAGAAGTCACTCACAAACGTTCTTGACGCTTGCGACGTTGACATCGTTATGAGCGGTCACGACCATATGTACCTTCGCACAAAGGCTCTTGAAAACAACAGACTTTCAGACGACGGTACAGTTTACGTTCTTGCAGGTACAGCAGGCGCAAAGAGATATGAAATCCGTTCATTCCTTGCAGACCATTTCCTTGATACCGATTTCATCGGTGCTATGACCGTTCAGAAGGACGGCTACGGCAACTACTGGGACGGCGAAGATTGGGATCAGTCGCTTGATACAAACATCGGCGGCGTATTCAACAGCGTTTCAATCGACGGCGGCACACTTACTTACAAGGCATATGTTCTTGCTGACGAGCCCGATGCAAACGGTAACCCCGTTATCACCGAAATCGACAGTTTCTCAATCACTAAAGAAGTAGGACAGAACGAAATCACTTTCACAGGTGACAACACAACAAGCGAGCTTGAGTATAACCTCGGCATCGTTCCCAGCTTCCTCGGACTTGCGGCTTACGCAATCTGCGAATGGCTTCCCAAGTTCCTCATTATGGTTCCCGAGCTTCTTTACGTATTCATCACAGAAGATACATTCTGATCAGCAAAAGGGTCGGCTTTATGCCGACCCTTTTTCAGTTTGTATTTTCGGTTTCGGCGACGTCTTCCTGAGAAATCTGCATCGGTACGCTCAGACCTATATTTTCAATACAGGTGTACTGACCGCCGAGATAAACGGAATCGGGCGTACCTTTCAGCTTAGGTATTCCGCTTTCAATCTCAAGATATCTGAATTCTTCAGAGCATTCCTTGTGATAACGCAAAGCGTTAAGCAGCTCGGCTTCATCCCTTTTAAAATTGATTTCACATTCCTTGAAAGTATAACCGTATCGGCGGGTAAGAGCGGCGGGCAGGGTCACTCCGTTAATTTTAATTTCGGATTTATCGCTGAAATCCGTCTGTGATTTACCTATGGGAATATCAAAAAACAGAAAATTAAGACTATAGCTCTTTTGCATTTGCGTAATGCGGAGAGCTTTTATTTTTAAAGGCTGAGTACTGCTTTCTTCACGCACCGTTCTTGCAACAACGTAGCCCTCAGCTTTGCAGAAGCTCGAAGTGAGGTCTTTGTTTTGCTCGATACCGCTTATGAGCAAATCGCCTTTGAGCACGGGGTTTCCGATTTTTTGCTCCTGTGTACCGTTGAATGGACGTAGAATAATAATCTGTCCGTCTCGGGAGGCAACAAGGTTGCTCGGCTCTTCGGGGCTTTCTGCGGGAGGCTTGATAACGGTTTCTCTTACCTCAACCGTTGCCGTACAGCCCGAAAAATTAACGTTCAGCCAGGAAATTTCGGGCAGATAACGCAAAGCCTGAGCTTCGATTGAGCTTGCGTTCAGGTCTTTTGAGGAAACACCGTTTTTAAGTCCGATATTTTCGAAAACGGCAATTATTTCCTCATCGGACACTCTTGAGTTGCCCGTAACCTCTATTCTCCATATTCGTGTGGAAAGAAAAACGACGCACACGCAACATAAAATAATTCCCAAAAGCACACCCGCGCGTCGGCTGTGGGCGGAAAGAAAAAACGGCAGACCGTGTTTGGATTTTATGCGCACCTTCATGCCCGATTTTCTTGCAACGGGACGTATTCGGCGGTAGCTTTGCCTGTCGGTGCAGGCGGTAATTACGGAGTTACTGCTTTTTAAATCCCATATATTGATTTTATTGAGCTTGCACAGGTTGATAAACCTTTCGGGGAAACCGTATTCGGCGGTGAAGCAAACGTAACCGAGCAGAAATCTTAAGAACCGTAAAACAAGCATAGTCTCACCTAATTTCCGAAATCGATGCCTGTAACCGTGCCTTTTACAACGGTACTGCTCTCCTGCATTGAGCAGATTGTCAGGTCACAGCCGCAGATTCTCACCGTCAGCTTGCCTGTGTTGAGAGTTACCGAGCAATCGCTGTATTCAAGCACACCCTGACACCCCTCAACCGTTACCTCACGGTTTCCGCAAAGCTCAATTCTTGCATAGCCCGAAAGAGCGTCCTGAGGTAAATCAAGGCTTCTTCCGATGGATTCGGTGATTTTTTCGCCTCTGCCTTCGCGGCAGCGTCTTTTATTTCTCATATCTTACCCTCCGTTCACAATATATTATGAAAGAGAATAATCAAAAAGAACATCGGAGGAAAAGCAGATGAAAAAGGGGAGCACGGTAACCGCTGTTTTGGGGTTGCTGATTTTTGTTGTTACGTTCAGATACACACAGGCTTTTTCGCACGGAATAATAACAGGGCTCAGAAACTGTGCGTCTGTGATAATTCCCTCTCTATTTCCGTTTATGGTTGCGGCGTCTTTTATGGGCACCGCCGAAATTCCGAGGGGATTAAAACGCTTTGCCGACCCGATAACGCAGTTGCTTTTCGGTCAGCCGTCGGAATGCGTTGCGGCGGTTATTCCGGGTTTGCTCGGCGGATATCCCTCGGGTATAAAGGCGGCTTGTTCCCTTTGGTCGGGCGGAAAAATAAGCGAAGAAAACGCAAAAAGGCTCGTGCTTTTCTGCGTAAACGGCGGTGCGGGTTTCTGCGTTAACGCCGTGGGCATCTCGATGCTCGGCAGTGAAAAGGCGGGCAGAATAATTCTTCTTTCAATGTGCCTTGCGGCAGTTATAACAGGTGTTTTTACCCGAAAAAAAACACCGCCTGAACAGGTGCCTGTAATTACTGAAAGCAGAAGTTTTTCTGAAGCTTTTGTTGAAAGCGTTGGCTCGGCTTCAAGAGGAATAATCACCGTCTGTGCCTATACCGCTTTGTTTTCGGGTGTGATATCGGTTGTTTCGCAGTTGGGTTTTGAAGAAAACACCGTTGCGGCACTTGCCTGTCTGCTTGAGGTTACGAGCGGCTGCGTTGAAATTGCGGGCAAGGTACCGATACCCGTTATTGCATCGGTGTGTGCTTTCGGCGGGCTTTGCGTTCATATGCAGATTTTCACCGTTGCGGGTGAACTCAAGCCGAAATTATCCGAATTTTACTTTTTCAGAGTCATCCATTCGCTTCTGTCGGGAGTGATATGTGCGTTGCTTCTGAAGATATTTCCCGTTGCCGAAGAAACGGCTTTGAGCCTGTCGGAAAATGCTTCTGCGTGGTCATTTTCCGCTCCCGCGGCAATTTCTTTGGTGTTTTTGGCATCATTGCTTATTTTAGAACTTGATAAGGAAAAGAAAATATGCTAAAATTCGACTGAAAGGTTGATGAGTATGAAGAAAAAGCTTATTAATAAAGATGCCTATGAAGCTGCCTGTAAGCTTTGCAGACACGGCAGACTCAATCCCGAGGGCGATACGGTGCTTTGCGTAAAGAAGGGACTTGTTGACCCCGACGGCAAGTGCAGAAGATACGATTACGACCCTCTCAAGCGCAGACCGAATAAACCCCTTACCGTAGCGAGTGCAGACCCTGCGGATTTTGAACTGTGAGGAATTGATTATGAAAACGTTAAAAGAAATGGTATGTAACCCGCTCCCCACCGAAAACGCACACGCGTCAACCGTTTTACCTTTGCCTGACGGCACGGTTTTAGCCGCGTGGTTCGGCGGAACAAAAGAAGGCAAGGGTGACGTTGATATATGGTGCGCACGCCGTGACGGAAACGGCTGGGGCGAGCCGCAGAAAATATCCTATGCCGCAAAGATTCCGCATTGGAATCCCGTTTTGTTTTTGCGTAAGAACGGTGAAATCTGCCTTTTCTTCAAGGTTGGTAAAAATATTCCGCCGTGGAGAACTTTCGTCAGCGTTTCAACAGATAACGGCAAAACCTTCGGCAAACCATACGAGCTTGTTGCGGGTGACAGAAGCGGCGGCAGAGGTCCCGTTAAAAACAAGTGCATCCGTCTGAGTGACGGCAGAATTCTTGCACCTCTCTCAACCGAAAACAGAGGCTGGAACTGCTTTGTTGATATCTCTTTTGACGACGGCGTTACCTGGAGAAGGTCGCAGAAAGTCAGAACGGAAAGGGAAGCTCCCATTCTCAACAGCCTCAATAATTACACAACAAACAAAATCCCGATGATTCAGCCCACTCTCTGGGAATCCGAAGAGGGCAAAGTACATATGCTCACAAGAACACCCGTTGGCAGAATTTACAGAAGTGATTCCGAGGATTACGGCGAAAGCTGGTGCGAGGCATACGCAACGGATTTGCCAAATAATAACAGCGGTATCGACCTTGTTAAAACCCCCGACGGAAGCCTTTATCTTCTTTCAAACCCCGTTGAAGAAAACTGGGGCGAGCGTTCACCCCTTACGCTTCAGAAATCCGTTGATAACGGTGCAACGTGGGAAACGGTTCTGACTCTTGAAGAAGAGAAAAAAGACAGCGAATTCGCATACCCCGCAATCGAGTATATGGACGGCTGCCTTTATATTACGTATACTTATGAGCGACTCAACGTTGCATATTGGAAAATTGAACTGTAAAAAAGAACTCCGCAGACGAAAATCTGCGGAGCTTTTGTTTTATAAATTTGTTTTGCTGAATAAACCCGATTTTTTAACGGCGAAGAAAAGAGGAATGCCGCCTGCAAGGCAAACTGCAAGCTCGCCCGCACCGACTTCGAGTGCCGAAATTAAAAACAGCGGCAGAGTCGCATCGGATTCAATGAGCAGGAACGTGATTTCCGCACCGACGATGAGAGCGTTGAAAATCACGGGCATCAGCAGAGAAAAAAGCGGAAAGCCTTTTACCGTGACGTTGCGCAGTTTACGTGCGGTAACAGCCGCAAGCAGGGTTGCCGCCGAGCCGAAAAGAATATCCCATATTCCCATAGGGCTTGTGAGGTTTCCGATTACGCAGCCGAGAGTGAGTCCCGGCACCGCCGCGGGTGTGAATACCGAAAGAATTGTCAGTGCTTCGGAAAATCTGAACTGAACGTTCCCGTAAGCGAGCCCGAAAACCGAGCTGAGGTAGGTTGCGGCCGCATAGACCGCGGCAATCATTGCTCCCTGTGAGAGCATAATTGCCTGTTTGTTTCTGTTTTTCATTTTTGCTCCTTTTGCTGCCGTGCAGCGCCTTTAGTTTTGTTCGGCATTGGGCAGATGCCTGTCAGGAAGGTTTCGAACTGACATTTATACTTTTTGAAAAAAGTATACAAGCGGATTAAAGATATTCCGCAAGTGCCTTGAGGTTTTCAACGGCAACGCTTGCCTTGATTTCGGAATTTGCATATTCCTCGGGAGTTGTAACTCCGCTGTAAACCAATGCACAGGGAATGCCGTGATTTGCACCGATAGCAATATCGGTTGCGAGTCTGTCACCGATGAATGCAAGCTCGCTTCTTTCACAGCCGAGCATTTCGGTGATGTAGTCAACGGTAGCGGTCATAGGCTTGCCGAGCACCTGAGGTCTTTTGCCAGTTGAAGCCGCAAAAAGCTCAATCATTGAGCCTGTGTCGGGCATATAGCCGTCGGCGGTGGGGCAGTTGAGGTCGGGGTGAGTAGCAATATAAATTGCGCCGCCGTCAATATATTTTACAGCGTCCCACATTTTCTGATAAGTGAGAGTGGTGTCGAAGCCGAGCACAACAATATCCGGGTTTTCCGAAACAAGGTTGATGCCTGCGGCTTCAAAATCGCCTGTAAGTCTTTCGTTACCGAGAAGAAATACTTTTTTGCCGGGATAGTTTCTGTTAAGGTAATCGGCGGCAACGTGTGAAGAAATAACAACTCTTTTTTCGTCAACAGGGTAACCCATTTTTTCAAGCTTTGCTCTGCAAACAGGAACGTTGTTTGAGGAGTTGTTTGTGAAAAAGTAGAAATCTCTGCCTGTTTCACGCACTTTTTCAAGAAAATCTATCGAGCCTTCAATGATATTTCCGTCAAGATAGAAAGTTCCGTCCATATCGATGATAAAATATTTTGTATTTTTGAAAATTTCTTTGTTAACCATAGAAATCACCCTTTCATCAAAAACACATTTTATCACATTTATCGCCCTGTGGCAACAAAAACTTTTACTGTTGCGAAAAAGTCCCCAAGAGGTTATAATATAATCGGGTATGTGTGAAAACCGCCCTTTACTTTTCACTGTTCAGGAGGTGAGCCGGATGAACGAAAAACTGCCTGTGCTTCGCAAAAAGGCGATGAGTCTGCCTTTGACACCGGGCGTATATCTTATGAAAAACAAGAAAAACGAGATTATCTACGTCGGTAAGGCGAAGGCGCTCAAAAACAGAGTCAGCACCTATTTCGGCTCGCAGAATAATCACACCGCCAAGGTGCGTAAAATGGTTGAAAACGTTGAGGATTTCGATTATATCCTATGCGACAGCGAATTCGAAGCACTTGTGCTTGAATGCTCGCTGATAAAACAGCACACCCCGAAATATAATATATTATTGAAAGACGATAAAGGCTATCATTATATTAAGATAACCGATAACGGCTGGAAAAACATTCTTGCCGTCAAGCAGAAGCTTGATGACGGTGCGGAATACATCGGACCCTATACGGGCTCATACGGAATAACGAATGCGGTTGATTCGGCTAAAAAGATATTCAAGCTTCCGCAGTGCAGTAAGGTTTTTCCGAGGGATTACAAAAAGAGCAGACCCTGTCTGAATTTCTTTATCGGCCAGTGTGCAGCTCCCTGTGCGGGTAAAATAACCGAGCAGGAGCATTCACAGGCGGTTGAGCAGGCGATTGATTTTATAATCAACGGCTCGGGTAAGGCGATTGAAGAGCTGACGGCGAAAATGCTTGAAGCCTCGGAAAATCTTGAATTTGAAAAAGCCGCAAAAATCCGCGATAAGATAAATGCAATCAAAAAAGTTACCGAAAAGCAGAAGGTTGTTTCGGCTTCGGTAGAGGAGCAGGATGTTTTTGCCGTTGTTTGTTCAGGCGGCGAAAACAACCCCAAAGCCTGTCTTTCCGTTTTGCGTTTCAAGGATGCAAGACTCTATGACAGTGAGCATTTTATAATAGATATGCCGGAAAATATGTCCGAGGCAAGGCACGAGCTTATCAGAAGCTACTATTCAATGAGAGATTTCGTGCCCAGAAGAATTGCGGTTGACGGCGACGTTGAAGGCATTGAGGTGCTCGTTGAATGGCTTTCTTCGCTTGCGGGCAGAAAGGTGAATATTGTTCTTCCTCAGAGAGGCGAGCAGCATTCCCTTGTTGAAATGTGCCGCTCGAATGCCGCACAGAAGCTTGCACTTTATATGGGTAAAACGGGCAAAACAACCGCGGCACTCGATGAGCTCGGCAGTTTGCTCGGACTCAAAGCACCGCCCGAATATATCGAATCATACGATATATCGCACACCGCGGGCAGTGAAAACGTTGCGGGTATGGTTGTTTTCAAAGGCGGAGTACCTTATAAAAAAGCGTACAAGCATTTCAGAATAAAAGGCTTTTCGGGTCAGGATGACTACGGTTCGATGGCGGAGGTGCTTGAGCGCAGATTTTTGCGTTACTTTGAAGAAAAAGACAGCGGCGAAGGCTTCGGCAGACTGCCCGACCTAATTCTGCTTGACGGCGGCAAGGGTCAGGTAAACGCGGTTTTGCCGTTGCTTGAAAAGTATAACCTTGATATCCCTCTTTTCGGTATGGTCAAGGATTCACATCACCGCACAAGGGCAATTGCCTGCTCGGGTGAGGAGCTTTCGCTGACCTCAAAAAGAGCAGCTTTCACTCTTGTTTCAACCATTCAGGAGGAGGTTCACCGCTTCTCAATCGAGTATCACAGAAACCGCAGAAAAGCTTCTGTTTCAACCTCACTTACCGCAATTGAGGGAGTGGGCGAAAACAGAGCGAAGGCTCTGCTTAAACATTTCAAAACAGTCAAAGCGATTTCACAGGCAAGCGCCGAAGAAATTGCCGTGGTCAAGGGTATGAGCAGAAAAACCGCTCAGGCTGTTTTTGATGCGTTTCATCCCGAAAACGGCGGATAATGACTGATGTTTTACAAAATCTTTATCCATTATCCATAATTTGTCTTGACAATTTATGCTTTTTGGTGAGATAATAAATTAATAATAGGGTGTTATACCCTTAATTGTAATTACGGAGGAAAAATATGAGAGTAATTACAGGCTCCGCAAGAGGAATGACTCTTCAGACTCTTGAGGGTGACAACGTAAGACCTACAACCGATAAGGTTAAAGAGGCTGTGTTCAGCGCAATACAGTTTGAAATAGAGGGCAGAAGAGTGCTTGACCTTTTTGCAGGCTCAGGTCAGCTTGGAATAGAAGCACTCAGCAGAGGCGCCGAAAGCTGTACTTTTGTTGATTCCGATAAAAATGCGGTAAGGGTTGTCAAATCCAACCTCGAAAAAACAAAGCTCGGCTTCAAGGCAACCGTTGCGCAGACGGATTCTTTTGCATTTCTGGGAATGACGGATAAAGTTTTCGACATCGCTTTTGTTGACCCTCCCTATGCAACGGGAACTCTTCAGAAGATACTTGCAAAGCTTGCTCCCCGCATCGCAGAGGGCGGAATCGTTATCTGCGAGCATCCGTTCAAAGAGGAAATGCCCGAAGAGCAGGACGGCCTTGTAAAGCAGAGAGAATATAAATACAGCAAGATTGCCGTTACTCTTTACCGAAAGGGATGATGATATGAAAATTGCAGTTTGTCCGGGCAGCTTTGACCCGATAACCATTGGTCATATCGATATTATCCGCAGAGCGGCAAAGCTTTTTGATAAAGTTATAGTTGTTGTTATGGTCAATTATCATAAACCGCAGAGCTATTTTACTGCTGAAGAAAGGGTTGACCTTATCAAACGCAGTATTTCTGACATTGAAAACGTTGAGGTTGATATGTACAGCGGTCTGCTTGCGGATTATGCAAACATAAAAGGTGTGTGCGCCGTTGTAAAAGGACTCAGAGCCGTTTCGGATTTCGAGTATGAATTCCAGCAGGCGCTGACCAATAAAAAGCTCAACCCCGAGTTGGAAACCGTGTTTATGACTGCAGAGGCAAGCAATATGTATCTCTCGTCAAGTGTTGTAAAGCAGGTTTGCGAATTTGGCGGAGACATAAGCGAATTTGTTCCCGCAGAGGTCTGCGACGATATAATCAGACGCATTAAAGAAAGGAATATGTTTACATGAGTATTGAAAATTTACTTGATCAGATTGAAGATATTCTCGAGGCGGGTTCAAAAGTACCGCTGAGCAACAAAATCGGTGTTGATGCAAGGGCAATCAAAACCATTATTGAGGATATCAGACTCAACCTTCCCAATGAAATCACACAGGCAAGAGCAATTGTTGCCGACAGAAATAACATTCTTGTTAAGGCAAAGAATGAAGCTGTTACCGCAGTTACAAGCGCTCAGGAAAAATCAAGAGCTCTTATTTCAACTGCAGAAGATAAGGTAAGACAGCTTGTACTCAAGACCGAAGACTATTCAAAGAATAAGGTTTCGGAAGCTGACGCACAGGCAAAGAAGATAATCGACGTTGCCAACGAGGATGCAAAAATCATCAAGGCAAACGCTCAGCTTGAAGCAGCCGCAATGGTTGAAAAGAGCGAAATCGTAATCCAGAGCAAGGCAACTGCAGAGTCAATCTCAAAGGCTGCACAGGATGATGCCGCATCAACAATCGCAGGCGCAAAGGCACAGGCAGAGAATATTCTCAACGCCGCAACAGAGCAGGCTGAAAGAACAATTGAAGATGCACGCCGCCGCTCAGACGAAGCTATCGACAAGGCAAACAAGTGGTCGGCAGAAATCAGGGTTGCAGCAGGCGATTTCATTGAAGATATCATGAAAACAGCCAATGACGCAATCGCAACAAGCCTTAACGAAATTCAGATTGCACGCACGAATATCAGAAGCGTTACAGGCAAAATCGAAACTCCCGAATCAGCTGAATAATCAAAAAAGCATCGGTCAGAACCGATGCTTTTTTAGTGTGTTGTTATTGTTTATTCTTCCGTGTCAAGCTCTGCAAAGGCGCGTTCTTCAAGATAAACTCCCTGAGCGAAATCGATGATAGTATCCTTGTTTGAGCAAAGGCGGAATGCTTCGATGAGTTTTCTTTCATCTTCGTTGAGAAGATAAAGGCTTGTTTTTTCGTCAACGGCATTGAGCACCGCTGTGTGTGAATCGGCATTTGTTTCCTCAAAAAATACGGAAAGAATGCCGTCGGTTGAAACGTTATAATAAGCCGAAAGCTTTGCAATAACCGAAACGTCGGGAATTTTACCGAGTTCGTATTTTGTATACGTTGTGCGGTCAACACCGAGATATTCGGCAACGGTGCTTTGAGAAAGCCCCTTTGCTTTTCTCAATGTTTTGAGCACTTCGCCAAGTTGCTTCGGGTCAATTTTTCGGTAAGTTTTATTCATCGGAAATGCCTCCGTTAATGGACTGTAGCAACATTATAAACTATTTTTATAAAATTGTCAAAATAAAGATTGAGCATTATGCCCAAGAACTCTTGCTTGACAAAATAAGATTATTCTGTTAAAATAATAAACCGCTGCACAAAAGCAGCAGGATTAAATAAAATTTTATTCCTTGCCACGGATGCACCGTGGCCAAAGACCAGAAGGAGGTGCTTTAAGAATGTCAGCAAACATCAGCTACGAGACAATGATGGTTTTTTCAGTTGCCAACGGCGAAGAAGCTGCTCAGACTCTCGTTGAGAAATTCAAGGCTATGATTGAAGCTAACGGCACTCTTGAGAGCGTTGATGAATGGGGCAAGCGTAAGCTCGCATACCTCATCAATGACGAATCAGAAGGCCTTTACGTTCTCTTCAATTATCAGGCTGCTCCCGAATTT
>JAZQKN010000030.1:0-8216 GCA_045542175.1 Acutalibacteraceae bacterium
TATGAGCCGTATTCCGAAGAAAAAGAGTGGATTAGTGTAATTTCATTATGTCTCAAAATTATATTGACTTTAGTCATAATATCCTGAATCAGATTATGACCAAAGTCAACAAACAGCAAACTTCAACGGTTTTTGTCATAAAAAAGCACCCGTCAAAAATCTGACGAGTGCCATGTATCTGATTAAAAATCAAAAATCAGACCGATTGAAATCCAAAAATCTGACCGATTGGACTTGCACAATCTGACCGAATTGGTTAATCAAAAGACTGCACAGGGAATACCTATGCAGTCTTTGGAATTTATATATCAAACGCCTGAAACTGTTGATATGTAAGGAAATTACTCCAACCGTTTCTCCAAATCGAGCATAGCGGAAATGTAGTTTTCTGATCGTGTCAATGTTGTCTGTAACGGGTCAATTTCATGGATCGATATGGTTAATTTATTAGTATGTGTTTACAAAAGTAAAATATTCATGAAGATACAAAAGTATAATATCAAAGCACACAATTAGTCACAATCAACTTTTCGGAACAAGTTGTTGTACATAATCTGATATATGTGATATAATAAATCAATATGAATTTTGGACGTGAGAAAATGACAGGCAAGGAGAAATTTGAACTTGACGGAAAATCTTTGGGCTTTGATTTTAAGGATTTCTGGGAGTTTCAGTACTCAAACATATATAATATGCAAGAGACCATTGCGGAATTTCTTGTTGCAAAGGCTCTTGGTTCAGACGACTCATATAACACAGGTTATTGGACCCTGTTCGATGTGTTCTACCGTGACACAAGAATCGAAGTCAAACAAACTTCATATTATCATCCGTGGAATGAGGGTGGCAAGGTTTCGCAAATCAGAACATTCGGCATTACAAAAGCCAACAGCAATTATGAGAGCAATAATGGCGAAAACAAGTTTGAACGCCAGAACGATATTTATGTTTTTTGCCTTAACACGGGTGAAACAAAAGAAACCTCATATCCGCTGAATCTTAACAACTGGGAATTTTACATTGTACCGACCGCATTTATTAATGAGCATTGCGGAAACAACAAAACAATTTCCCTCAACCGAATCAGAAACTTCGGATTCAGAGCATTCCGTTTTGACGAAATCAAAGCAGAGGTTGACCGCATTATAGATGAATTGAAATGAGCATAAAGATAACCACCGATTTATCTGCAGTTTCACGCAGAAGAATCGGTGGTTTCCTTACTTTTGTAAGTGACTGTTAAAAAAATATTCCCCCAAAAACAGAAACCGAGGTCATGGAGTATACCGCCGTCCAAAAGGACAGACCGACACACCCTCGCCCGATTTCTACTATTAGAGTATCACAAGTATTTAAATTCGTCAACAATAAATACCTGTTCTTGACAGGTGCATACAATAATAAAAGAAACAGTTTTATAAAAGCAATTATATTATGCTCCTTCTGACAAGATTCATTTTCTTGTGACTTCTTTCACTTGCCTTTCAATCTTGTGCCAACGCAAGAGTTCAGGCTGTCATTCCCTATCTCATTCATACGGCACAAGACAGGAGCAAACATATAATAACTGTATTCGGGTTAATTATCAAGTCTGACCGTTAACAAATCCCATTTGTTATCGTCTTTTTTTACAAGCTTGTATGTGTATTGCTCGTGATTTTTAAAATTAACAGCCTCGGGATTTTCTTCATCCGACGTAAAACCCTGAAGAACAAGATAACAATGAAAATTACAATCAAACAGGTTCTTATAAAAATCCTGTTCAGCATAACCATCTGAAATATCAAACCAAATTCCGTTTTCAATTTCATGATACAAAGAAGATCCGTCGCATACGTTATAAGGATTTCCGCCATTCTCAAGCATCAATCTTAACGTATCTGCACCAACATACGGTTTATCAATATATCTCATTTCATTCATAATGTTGTATTCCGAATATTTTTCGCCGACAACCATATTGGGGTCTAATCCGTATTTCAACAGAAGCTTGCATATATCATAAATATATGTGCTGTTAAGTTCTTCATCAAGCGGGATGCGGTTGTGTTCTTCTTTGAAATCCCGAAATTCACAAAAACAGCTTTCAGTAAAATAACAGGCAGCCGTTGCAATTTCTTCGGGCGTATATGAGTTGATTTTTAATTCATTTTCAATCTTATCAAAATCGGGCGGAAGCTCATTAAGCAACGATAAAAGATAATCGATGTTATTCATATAATTTCCCCTTTACTATTCCGCCTTGAAGTTGTAAACGGGTTTAATAATTCTGATTATATCTGCCGTGGGTGATATGTTATTAACAATATCATCCATAGATTTGTATGCCATGGGGCTTTCGTCGATTGTTCTGTGGCTGATGCAAGTGCTGTAGATTCCCTGCATACTATCTTGGAATTCCTCAACAGTGAATTTTTCCTTTGCCTGAATTCTGCTGAAAAGTCTGCCTGCGCCGTGAGGTGCGGAGCAATTCCAATCCTCATTGCCTTTGCCGATGCAGATTAAACTGCCGTCACGCATATTGATAGGAATAAGCAACTTTTCACCGCTTTTTGCAGAAACTGCACCTTTACGTATAATATTGCTTTGCATATCAATATAGTTATGGATTGTTTCGAAATGCTCAAAATCTTCAAGTTCTTTATCAAAAAGGCTGTTGAGAATTATTTTCGCCATCATATAACGGTTAAGAGTTGCAAAGTACTGACAGAACTGCATATCGTGGAGATACATATCTCTGTATTTACCTTCAAGGTAACAGAGATCTTTAGGGATTTCGGACTCTTTTTTTGCAAAGCTCTTTTTCAAAGCTTTAAGAGTTGATTCGATTTCAGACCTTCTGCCGTTTTCCTTGTATTCGGTGATAATTCTGTCTTTTTCCGCCCAGAACTCTTCGATACCTCTGTGAATTTCCCACGCCATATTCTGATAATGCTCCGCAACCTGCTTACCGAGATTTCTGCTGCCCGAATGGATAACAAGATATCTTCTGCCCTCATCGTCAACGTCAATTTCAATAAAATGATTGCCGCCACCGAGAGTACCTATACTTCTCTCAAGGCGCTTTGAATGCTTAAGCTCTCTGTAACAGAAAAGATTCTGCATTTCGGGAAGATGTACAAGTCTGCCCGGCTGAACCTCTGCACCCGAAGGAATTTTATTCCTGATGATTCTGTCAAGTTTGTCAAAGTCAACGTGATTGAATCCGAGGTCAACCGTAAGCATACCGCAACCGATATCCACGCCCACGATGTTGGGAATAACCCTTTCACCGAGGTCAGCCGTGAATCCGATTACACATCCTGCACCTGCGTGAACGTCGGGCATGATTCTGATTTTGCAGCCTTCAACGAAACTCTGATTGCAGAGGATTTCAAGTTGCTCGGCTGCGGTACTGTCTATTTTATCAATAAAAACTTTTGCGGTGTTAAATTTTCCGCCGATAGTTAACATAATAATCAATCCTTTCTATGCGGCGGAGAAAACTCACGCCGCTATTTTTTTATATCTTTCGCTGCCGATGATATCCATCATCACTTTGTAGGGTGAGAGTGTGCCGTCAGCAACCATTGAGAATATTGCAGGTGTGCATCCTGAAACGAGTGCAACACCCTGTTCATTCTGTTTTACGGGCTGATGCATATTTCTGCTATCAACATTCCAGAAAACCACACGGGGGAGTTTATAGCCTTTTTCTTCGAATATCTTTTTGGCATATTCAAAGTTTGTAAGGGATGCATCCTCTGTGCAAACGTCAAACTCCATATCGGTTATGAAATACAGAGTTGTGGGTAATTCTGACTGAGGCAGATTATTCTTCACAGCAGTATTGAGAATAAGTTCGAAGACTTTCTGAATGTTTGTGTTTGCAACCTCGTTGAAGGTTTTGCAATACTTTACCTTTTCATAAAGGTTTTCACCCTTAAGCTCAACAAGCTGAGGATTTTCCGAGAACGTTATGAAATGATTTGCGAATGCGCCCTTGTTGTGCTCTGCGAAATAAATACCGAGCGACATTGCGACGGTAATGGGTTTGACCGAGTCGGTGTCGCCGTAATAGCCGTACATCGAACCAGAGCCGTCAACAACAGCAAGAGCATTTTCGCCGTTTGTGAAATCTTCAAGATTATTCCACGCAGTTTCGATGCTTGTGTCAGGCTCTAAATAACGACGGATATAAGGTGCTACGAGTTCATAAGGCATAAGGGTTGCGGTGTTCATTTTTGCTTCGCCGCCCGCAACCTTCTGAAGATATTCGTTATATCGCTCGCCGTCATTGCGTCTGAAAGCTTTGCGGTATTTGAACATTGCTTTTGAGGGCTGCTTTGAATAATCAAAGGTATAATCCTTTTCACGGAGATTATTTTCGATTATCCTGATTTTTGCTCTGAGCATTGAAAGTGTTTTACGGTATTCCTTATCGGTTGTGCCGAGCATTTTGATGAGGATTTTAGCATTTTTAACGGTTTCTTTGTCCGATGCATTGTCGGAAGGAAGCCACTTTGCGAGAAGTGAGATTTCACCGCCTGTATAAGATGCTTCAACATCCTTTGCAAGCTGATTTCTGATGAAATCAACCATAGATGACTGACAAGGTGTACCGATAAGCACAAGCAGATCGTCAAATCTGCCGTAATCGGAGACGTAAGAAATATTCTTCTTTACAGATTCGGGATAGTGAACCGCAAGCCATCTGAAAAGGGTGCGAAAAACGCGGCGTTCACCAAGTCCGCCGCGTACATCTCTTGCAAAAAATAATATTTTCATTGCAATATCGGGGTTTTCTGTGAACGCCCTGACAAAGCGAGTTATTATTTCCTGCTCGGAATTGTTGCGGATTGCACCTATTGTGCCGAAAAGGTCGAGGCACTCTGAACCTGTTGAAAGATATGTAGCTGCACCGTTTTCTGTATAGGTTTTGTTTGCTTCGTTTTTAAGGTAATTCAACATTGAAAACCCCTCCTTGAAATATTTTTTGAAACAAGGCACATCTATAAGCCAAAGTTTATAGCAGGGCAAATATAGTTATTGCCGGCATCGAAATGCTTTGCTGCTGTCCGTGCCTTTATGATTAATTAACAAGGCGTAAAAGTGATTTGATAAAGTTCAGGCTTTCACCTTAGCTTATTCAGAGTCAAATTGCTGTTTGCGCCTTTGACAAGACACCTTGAAAAAATCCATTAAGTTTCAAGATTAAAGGATTATTGCTGTGTGTGTCTTTATTAGAATTTTACAAAGCACCGTTTTACGGCAGGATTCGGACCTGCTTACGGGGATTTTCAGTCCCCTGCTTTATCCAAATAAGCTACATAACAGTTGCTGTAGGTGCTTTTATTCAAGATGCCTTTTTCGGTTGAATCCTGCGATTCGTTGCAGATTCGGTCAATGACTATTCATAGACTCCCTGTAAGAATTGCTGCAGACATCTTTATTGATTAAATTACAAGGCACAATTTCACAATCAGCAGAAATTAAATCCGCTATGGAAGCTGTGTATATATTGCTGTTTGTGCCTTTGACAAGACACCGTAAAACACATCTGTAATCAGTTCAGAAGACTGAATCAGTTAATGATTGCTGCAGGTGTCTTTATTCAAGAGGTCTTGAGCTCTCTTGAATAAACAAATTTCGGTTGTACG
This sequence comes from Acutalibacteraceae bacterium, assembly GCA_045542175.1. Lineage (GTDB taxonomy): Bacteria > Bacillota > Clostridia > Oscillospirales > Acutalibacteraceae > CAG-177. Next base: position 5,643 of record JAZQKN010000030.1, read on the forward strand.
TCAATAGGCTACAATTGCCGTTACGCAGTCCCAAAATTTGATACACGGAACATCGAGTTTGCTGTACACATCTTTATTATTCAGTTGGCAAGGCACAAAAAGAACCGGATATGATTTCTGTGGTAGCTTTAAGCAAATTGTTGCTGTTTGTGCCTTTAGTTTTAAGAGCAAAGCACCGTCTATGTGCACGAGGATTTTTAGTCCTCTTCACTCCAAAAAAGTAATTGCTGTTGGTGCTTTTATTCAAGATGCCCTTTTGGCATTGCCTGTGGCGGACGCAGATTAAAACTGCATCTCTCCGGATACCAATCGGAGAAGAACTTGCATTGTTGCTGTGCAGGCATCTTTATTGATAAAATCAAGGCACAATATGTTGCACAGGATGTAAACCCGATAATAATACTCCAACTAAAGATTTGCTGTTTGTGCCTTTCACAATTGCGATTATACTTCCCAAAGTTTGGAAAATCACGGAAAAAAAGTTGCGAACTTGACAGAAATCAAGCCCGCAACCGTTAAAATTCAATATTTTTTTGTGATAAAAGCCGTTCAATTATCAGATTTCTGAAGCTTTGAGGCTCGGTAACTTCAACAAGGGGTCCGAATGACAAAACTCTTATTACAAGCTCCGTTTCGTCTGATGAGTCATAATATATTTTAACCTTATATTTATTGTCATCAAGTCGTTCAGATTCCTTTTTGAAATGTGCAAAATGAAGCATAACTCTTTCAAGAGAGTTTCTTTCATCCGTCAGCTCAAGAATAAAATATGTTTCACCGTCAAGAGCAATGTCAGTTTCGTTACCGCAGGCATCACCGATAATGGTGCAGCGCTCAACACCTGAGAGATTTATGAATGTGCCCTTGCAGCAATTACGCAGAAGCACTCGGAACTTATCATCTTTTTCAGAATATTCAAGTTTATACGGATCGCCTTCCATAAGAATAAAATGACCCTTGTTGCCGTGATAACGGATTTTTAATCGCTTTTTATTTTTGATTGCCCAAAGAAATACGCTAAAATTCTTGATATAGGTATTATCTTCAAAGGGGTCGCCGTTATTGTATTTATCAAAAACAACGTAATCATCAGGTGTAAAAAGCGGTTCAATATCACCGAGAAAATCAAAGTTCACATCAAAAAGCTTTATTCTCGGGTCAAGGCTGATTGCTTTGAGCCATCTTTTCTGAAGAACCGTCAGCGGCATTGAGGGTTTATGCTCAAGCGGAGTTGATAATTCCTCATCGAGAAGCTGCCACTTGCCGTTTTTCAGAGCAGGAACAATTGTGAGAAAGCTCTCGGCAAAGGCTTTTTCGGTGACAATTTCATTCATCCTTTTTTCTGTCAGGTCACCTTTGACGGCTTCGGCAAGGATTGCCGCAACGGCATTATAATAATTGCCGTAAATCTCGTGAAAAAGCATTACTCCTCACCTCCGATTCCGTACATACGGTACAAATCCGTCATATCCATTCTGAAGCGGTTTTCAACAAGCTTGTTTGACATTTCAAGCGAGGTTATGCGGCAGATAAATGTTCTTATCCACGGGAGCATCTCGTTTGAGTCATAAACATCTGCGGTGAATTTCGCCGTATGGTCATCTATTCTTTCAACAGTACCGCATCTTTTTTCACGCATAAGGCGTTTAAAAATATGCTTTTCTCTCACACCGATATGAACGGTAAACTCAACGTGTTCAAGCTGATTTTTACCGCTGTAACCAACACCCCACATATGCTTTTCAATCTCCGAAAACATCTCACGCAGAGAATCAAATTTATCGCATTCATCAAGCGGTGTTACATTGCTGACATAATCAAGTCTGAACATTTTGAAGTTATGGAATTTTTTTGAATATGCCGCAAGATATCTTCTGCCGCTCTGAACGCTGACAAGTATTCTGACAGGTAAAACAGTTTCTTCCCTTTCATTGTCATAGCGTCTTGGGTTATTGGTAAGGTTAACCCACCGCTTTTTGCTGATTGCTTCAAAAAGTCCGCATAAAACTTCACTTTCAAGAGCGTGGGTTATGTAGTGGTGCTTAAATGAAAAGTATTCGTTTTTATTTTCGGTTTTATCAAGCATATAGCTTCCGATAACTCCGCAAAGACCTGCTTCCGCAAAAAATTCGATTGCATCGGAATACGATGTTATATCAGCATCTTCTGTTCTTGAATAATATGCCTTTTTGCCTTCTTTTCTGCAATCAAGCAAGCCGAGAGAAACGTATTCCTTAAGCTTTTTGCGAACGGTTGATTCGTCAAATTCCATCGGATTTTCAAAGCAAAGAAGATAATCTTCAATGTTTTCGATTATCTCCGTGAGAGTAAGTTCAATATCCGATGAATGAAGAATATCAAAAAGAATAAAGTGCAGCGTTATATCGCCGTCGGTGAAGCTTTTTGATTTAAAAACATTGTAAAGCGGATTGCGGCATGATGAACGGCTGTCAATGGAAAGAAAACCGTTCTTGCCGTTTTCACTCTGCCGGAAACCCATATAACCGCCAAGCCAGCTTTCAATTCTGCGACGCTCGTTATCATAGGAGCGGGCACTCTTTTTATCGTATTCAT
>JAZQKN010000031.1:0-30644 GCA_045542175.1 Acutalibacteraceae bacterium
GCCTTCTGCCTTGCTAAAAATCTTTTTAGGTATGTGTTTGCCAGATGTATCTCCCTGTGAACAATAAATGTTTTCTTTGTCTAACAGTTTCATTTGAATAAATACCTCCTACTATTTTTATACAGATAATTAAATATTATCAGCATAAAAATAGCTGCCAAAATAATGGCAGCTATGAGAAAAATCAAATGTTAATATGTATTTTGTTTCTTGGGTGCTTTTTAGAGAATATTTTCTTTTGGGCAGATAAACTTATATGAGTATAAATCTGAGTTGTTTGTATTGAACTATGTCCAAGAAGTTCTTGAATATATCTAATGTCAACATCTTCTTCTGTAAGCATAGTAGCTACGGTGTGTCTAAACATATGTGGTGTGATGTGGAGTTCAATACCGGCTTTGTTTACATATTTGTTTATCATACAGCGAACAGACTGTTCTTGAAGTCTTCGTCCTCTGTTGTTTATAAAGAAATATCCGGTTTCATCTATACTTTTAGAAAAGTTGTTTTTATAAAGTCTTAAAGCTTTTAAAACACTTGGATTAGTTATTTGAATGTATCTTTCTCGATTTCCTTTACCGTTTACTTTGATTAGCTTTTGTTTTGTATCAACATCGTGGCTTTTCAACGAACACAGTTCTCCTACTCTAACCCCTGAAGCAAATAACAATTCAAACACAGCAATATCTCTTGATATATTCTTTTTTTGATAGTCGTTAGTGGTGTTTGAGTTGAAAGAAGAGTATGCGTAGTTTAAAATTTTTGAAAGCACACTTGATGGAAATGTTCTTGGAAGAATCAGAGCTTCTTTTCTTTTGTATTTTATCTTATGAAAAGGGTCATACTCAATTATTTCTTCCGTTTCTAAATAATGAAAGAATGCTTTTAAACTAGCGATTTTTCTTTTAGCCGTTCTTGGCTTATATTTTTTATAAGCAAAGCTAATAAATTCCGATATAACAGGTTTGTTACACCATTCATAATCATTACCGTGCCAACTTCTGAATTGTTTCAAATCAGTTTGGTATGCTGCTTTGGTTTTTTCTGAAACACCTTTCATACATTCACAGAAATCAATATATCCTTTGATTTGTTTTGACAGATTAACCATTATTATCTACTCCTTACTGTTTTGTGGGTACACTTATGTTAATCATATCAAAAAATTCAAGGAATAGACAGATTTAAAAACATTCAATTTAATAATGTGATTTTTAAAAGTCAGCGATAGACGACTTCTTGCACAGAAGGGTGTCTGTTGTTGGCTTTTCTCTTTTTTGAAGAATGTAAATAATTTGTGAACATAAAGTTAACTTTTCAACAATTGTTGCAAGGATTGCAACCAATAAAGTTTATGCTTCATTTACAGCAATAGGAGAGGAGGTGTGTGGCTATTTCAAATTCATCAAAGCGACAAGAGAAGATTCTTGAGATTTTAAGTATTCGACGTTTTGATACGATTGCTAATTTGGCTGATGAGTTTGGAGTTAGTCGATACACCATAATGAGGGACATTAGGATCTTGATAGAGTATTCTCCTATTTATACTGTGAGAGGTCCGGCTGGCGGCGTTTATTTTGAAAAAGGTTGTTTTTACAAAAGGAAAGAATATATAACAACCAATTATTTGTCAGATAAGCAAGAGAAAGCTATTCGAGATGTAATAGATGGATTGCCGCCCAATATATCAGAATTACATAGTATTCTGATTGATTTCGCCAGACCTAAATAGATATCTGTATTCTCCTCCATTGAATATGAAAAGGAACCCCTTTCATCTCAACCACAAGGAGAAATGATATAAATAGAGATAATGAACCTTGAAAACTGAATAGCTTCACGGCAACAATCTTTCTGAAATAGCCGTCTGTGTGATACGCCAAGACCTAATAAGCGAGCGAGAAATATCACGGCAGATAAATCGGATGCTACCGATTGAGCGATGACAGCAGAAAGTGGCTACTCCCCATTGTGAAAGGTCATAAAGACTGAGTAGAGTGAGAGGCTTCGTAAGTGAATCGGAGGGTTAATGAACGAGTGTGATTTAGCAAATCACAGCCGAACAATGAAGCATAATTTTAATTACTCAAAGGCAGAATAATGAGATGGAAATTCTGCCTACTCATTATTGTACTTTTGATAAAAGGAAGTGAAATTTATGAGTTTACCTACCGAGTTAAACAAAACATCCAGCTATAAAATCGGAAACACTCGATATGAAGTTTCATCATTTTTTGATGACGATGGTGAAGATTTTATAGAAATAATGACTCGATTGTTAAGAGGCGACATTATAAAGAATTTAGTTAATATAGTTGATAAAGTTGCAACTAAATAGAATGTGCTGTAAAATGCTATTGTTACATTGCTGTTTGGCTGCAAGAAAGGAGGAAGAAATGAAGCAGTCAAACCTTGACAGTAAAATTACAGCGTTATATTTAAGACTTTCTCGTGACGATGACCTTGCAGGCGAGAGTAACAGCATATCGAATCAAAAGGCACTCCTGATCGATTATGCTAAAAGGCATAAGCTACCGAATGTCAAGATTTTTATTGATGACGGTGTTTCTGGAGTAACGATGAAAAGAGAAGGCTTTCAGAATATGATGGCACTTATTGAAGCTGACCAAGTCGGAACAGTAATTGTAAAGGATATGTCCCGATTAGGAAGGAACTATCTTGAAGTAGGTCATCTGACTGAATCTGTTTTTCCAATGCACGACATTCATTTTATTGCAGTCAACGATGGTGTTGATAGTGAATTAGGCGAGGATGATTTTACACCTTTCCGCAACATTATGAATGAATGGTATGCAAAGGATATGAGCCGAAAAATGCGGTCAAGTTTACGAACAAAAAGTAAGCAAGGATACGCAATAGGTAGACCGCCTTTAGGTTATATGTGCGACCCTCTTGAACCGAAAAGATGGATTGTTGACGAAGAAGGTGCAGATGTTGTAAGACACATCTACGATTTGAGAATTAGAGGAACGAGCATAAACGAAATAGCCGAAATTCTCAAAAAGGAAAAGTACCTTATTCCTTCAATATATGCACAGAATAAAGGCTTCAAAAAGGCTGCCAAAACTCCTCGCAGGGGTGAGTATCTTTGGGATACAAGTATGGTCAGAAGCATACTGATGAATCAAGCTTATATCGGAGATGTAATAAATTTTCGTACATACAGTAAATCGTACAAACTGAAAGAAAGACTTCAAAATCCCGAAGAAAAATGGGAAATCCATAAAGGTGTTCACGAACCAATCATTGACAGCAAAGATTGGGAATATGTGCAAACTACCTTTGGAGATACCAAATACAGAAAACCAAAACATATTGAAAAGAATATGTTTTCGGGGTTTTTAAAGTGTTCTGATTGCGGTGCGAATCTGAATTACAAATATACTCACGATAATCCGAACAACCATTATTTTTCCTGCCGAAACAAGAGAGCAAACAATGGTTTATGCAGTACAACTCACCACATAAGAGTTGACGTGATAACAGATATTGTAACACGAAGCATATCTGATATTGTTCGTTTCGCTTCATATTTTGAAGATGAATTTGTAAAGATTGTTGTTGATGAGCATTATAAACGAATAGTTCTTGCACAAAGGAAAAATCAAGAAGCATATCAGGCAGCATTAGCTCGCAGTAAAGAAATTGATGTGCTTTATGAAAAGTTGTTTGAAGAAAAGATTTTAGGAAATCTGACCGAGGAACGTTTCTGCAAGTTATCACAAAAATATGAGGATGAGCAAGCTGAATTGAAGCAAAAAATAAGAAACCTCAAAAAAATTGTTGATGAAGAAAAGCAAAACGAAATGAATGCAGACGGCTTTTTGGCACTTGTTCGCAAATACTCTAACTTTCAAGAACTGACACCGGAAATCTTAAGAGAGTTTATAGACAAAATCGTTGTTTATAACAAAGAAAAACGGTTTGGCGAAACGGTTCAGCGAGTTGAGATTTACTATAAGATGATAGGTCATATTGAATTACCTCAAATCAGCCGTTCAAAACTTGAAGAATATTCGGAATGTTTAGGAAATAAAAAAACAGACCGCATTGCATAATGCAAAATGGTCTGTAAAAAACCGAATACCCACAGGAACCTTTCAAGTCCCTTATGGGTATTCAGTATGGTTGCGGAGACAGGATTTGAACCTGCGACCTCCGGGTTATGAGCCCGACGAGCTACCGAGCTGCTCTACTCCGCGATATATTTTCGAGTGCTTTATAATTATACACGTTTTCAGCGAAAAGTCAAGCATAATTTTAAAATTTGTTTTCTTTTCCGCTTTGTTATAGGTTTTGTATAAATATTATATTACTTTTGCCTGTGCTTTATTACATTTTGTTGACAGTAATTTTCATATATGATATTATTTATTTAATTAATGTGCAGGGAGGCGTATGCCTTGGGAGAGAGTAACACAAAAGTAAAAAACGAAAACGTTAACCCTCAGACTGAAGAAAAAAAGGAGATTAAAAGGTACATAAGCCCCAAAGAAGTGGCTGCCTTTGCTCTGACCTCTTACAGTATCAATAACCTTACATCATTCGTCGGTGCAACCAAGCAGTATTTCATGATGAGTTATCTCGGAATTTCGGGTACTGCTTTCGGTCTTGTAAACACAATTTCAACTATCTGGGACGCTCTTGACGACCCGCTTTCAGGTATTGTTATCGACCGGATGAGAACACGTTGGGGAAGACTCAGACCTTTCCTGATTTTCTCAATGCCTTTCTGGGCTATCGCTTCGATTTTATTCTATACCGTTCCCGGTTTTATGACCGAAGGACAGATTTTTGCTTACGCACTTATTGCAACAATCATTTACGGAATCGGTTTTTCATATCTTAGCGGCTGGGAACTTCTGCTTTATAACATAACTCCGAGCACCAACGAGCGAAGTACGCTGATTGCAACCCAGAAGTTTGTTAACCTCTTTACGTGGTTGCCGTCGCTTGTTTCAGTGTTTGTTGACTTTGTTCCGTCAGCAACCAAAAACAAGATCACTCAGCCCGACGTTTATTCGGGATTTGCCGTTGCGTTTGTGCTTTTCGCCGTTCTCGGCTGTATTTACGGATTCTTCAAAATGCGTGAAAGAGTTACCATTGCAGAGAAAGACGAAATTAAGCAGGTCGGCTTCTTCAAGTCAGCAAAATCAATGATTACCTGCCGCCCCTTATGGGTGCTTCTGCTTTCAAACTTCTTCGGCGGTATCAAGGGCGTTGGCGGTGCTTCGGAAGATTTCTTCTGGCTTAACTGTACGGGCAGACTTTCAAACCGTTTGCTCTGCAGCCTTTTCACAGGTATCCCCAATTACGTTATAACTCCCATTGCTCCCGCAATTATCAAGAAATTCGGTTTAAGAACAACCGCCGTTTCGGCTGGTATATTCAGCGGCGCGGCTTATACTCTTCTTTATTTTATCGGCTACAAGCCTACGGGCAACTACTGGCTTGACTTTGCGATTATCACAATCGGTCTTACCGTTGCGGGCTTGCCCAACCATATTATGGGTGTTTGCGACCCGCTTCTCAAGGGCGATATGTACGACTATCTTGAATGGCAGAACGGTATCCGCAACGAGGGTATTGTCAATGCGGTTTCAAGCTACGTAAACAAGCTTTCGTCAAGTTTCCACGCTCTTCTTTCGGGCGTTGTGTTTGACTGGATTAAATTCAAGCCCCAGTATGACTCCTACGGCAACGTTGTTCCTCACAGCAATCCCAAAGTTCTTCAGGGAATCTGGGGAATCTTCTGCCTTGCACCCGCGGCGGCAAGATTCGGCTACGGTCTTTCATTGCTTCTGTTCAACGTACACGGCAAAGAAAAAGAGCGTATGCTTGCTGAACTTGATGAACACAGAAAACAAAGAGCTATAAAAAAGATGCAAGAATTATCGGAGATTGAAAATGGTTAATATCAGAGAATTCAGAATATTCTCGGATACTCCGCCGTCAGAAAAGGCGGCGGAGATTTTTTCCGCAGAAATATTTACAAGAACACAGAAAAACACTTATAAAGCCGAATCGGCTGACAAGGCGAATTATGTTTTTGTTACCGACGAATCGATTGACCGCGACGGTTACAGATTTGCCACAGATGAAAGAAAAGTTCAGCTTTTCGCAAGCGGAATCAGAGGCTTTATTTTCGGCATCGGAATGTTCCTGAGAAAAATCGTTGCAAGCGGTGACGGAGTCTGCCTTGCCGAAGATTTGACGGGTGATTATAAACCCGATAAACCCATCAGAGGTCATCAGATAGGCTACCGCACAACACCGAATACTTACGATGCCTGGAGTCACGAGGATTACCGCAGATATTATCTTGATATGATGTTTTTCGGTACAAACACCGTTGAGCATATTCCGTATGAGAGGGGAGTTTCAAGACGAAACCGCCTTATGAAATACGATGAGGAAGAATTTTTGGTAACGGCAACGAAGAATGCCGATGAATTCGACCTTGACGTTTCGCTGTGGCACCCCAATAATGACGGTGAAACGGTTGAATTTGCCGCCGAAAGACGCAGAAAGCTTTACGAAACAATACCCAGACTTGACGTTGTATTTCCTCCGGGAGGAGACCCCGGCGAATATAACGCCGATGAATTTGTGCTTCGCTGCAGAGAGATTTCAAAGGCTCTGAAATCCGTTCATCCCGAGGCACAGATGTGGCCGTCGGCACAGCAGCCCCATTCCATTCCGACCTGGGGCGAAACGTTCATAAAAGAAATGGAAAAACTGCCTGAAGAAATCGACGGCGTTATTATCGGACCCAACAAGGCTTTCCCGATTGACGTGCTTCGCCGCAGACTTCCCGCAAAATATCCCATTCGTCTTTATCCCGATATCACTCACAACGTACGCTGTGAATACCCCGTACATTTTAACCGTGACGATTGGCATTTTGCCCTCACAACGGGACTCAGCCGTGAGTGCACAAACCCCAGACCGCAGGAATACAGGCTTATTCACAGGCTTACAAGACCTTACACCGTAGGCTCGGTGAGTTATTCGGAGGGAATAACCGATGACGTAAATAAAATGGTGTGGGCAGATATGGATTATTTCCCCGACTGCGACCTTAACACAAGTTTGCTTGATTATTGCCGTCTTTTCTTCTACGGTGCAGACGTGCAGAAAGCGGCAGACGGCATAATGCTTCTTGAACTCAACTGGCAGTGCGACCCCGCCGAAAATCCCGTTATCGATTACACGCTCCGAGTCTTTGAAGAGCTTAAAAAGGATAATCCTTTCCTTGCAGAAAACTGGAGATTTTTGCAGTTGCTTATGCGTGCAAAGTGCGATTGGGTTTTGCGCCACCGCAGACTTTTCGAGCTTGATTTGATAAGCAAGGCAAAGCGTGAGATTGAAAACGGCAATCTCAAAAAGGCAAGAGAAATTCTGAATACGGATTCATCTGCCGAATACAAAAAAGAGAGAAACGATATAACCGATTTTGCGGCAAAGCTTTTTGAATTGATCGGTTTACAGCTTGACGTTGAAAACTACTGTGCGGATAACTGGGAGAGGGGAGCAATCCTTGATACGATTGACCTTCCTATAACCGACAGGGCGTGGCTTCTCAACAGACTTGACTATGCCGAAAACGCTGATGATTCAGTCGGATTTATGAAGAGAATCATAAACCGCAACAAGGTTGAAAGCGATGAATATTATTTCTCTGTTGCCCTTAACGGTCTTGAGCAGTGCGGCTTTAATCAGGAAGGCGAAATTTATATGAACTTCCAGGGCGACAGACCCAACGTCAACAACGGCTCAATGCCTGTTTGTATGTTTAAGGTTTACGATAATTTCACTTTCAGATGTAAGGTCGGCGGTCTTACCGCAGACAGCGATTACAAGCTGAAAATCACCTTTATGAGTCGCAAAAACGAGGGCAGTAACCACCATAAAATCACAGCAAACGGAGTTGCGATTTATGACGGAGTACAGTTTGGCAAAACCGATGAAGCTTACGACCGTGAAATGCTTGCACCCGGTTTTGAAACTGCGGATTATATTATTCCGAAATCCGTTATTGAAAACGGCTGTGTTGACCTTGAATTCAGCGAGCCTGAAGCGGGTGTAATGTTCTCAGAATTTTTTATAAGAAAGATATAAAAAGAAAAGCAGGTACACCGAAGTGTACCTGCTTTTAATATTATTTGTTGTTTTTCTTTGCAGCTTTTTCGGCTCTGATTTTTTCTCTGTAAGCCTTTTCTTCGGCATCCTTGCGTGCTGCTTCTGCTGCAGCCTCTTCAAGAGCGGCTTCGTGGCGAGCCTTTGCTTCTTCGTAGATTGCAGAAATTTCATCAAGTCGCTGATAGTTTTCGTACTGTGTGATAAGCTTTTTTGCTTCGTTATAGGGCTTTGCTGCACGGCTGAATTTTGTAATTTCGTCGCTGAGAAGCTTCGATGCTTTCTTAGCGGCATTAAACTTTGCCTGAAGCTCTTTTGATTTTGCCTTTGCGGCGGCAACGTCGCCGTTACCTGACTTCTTCATATCGGCAATTGAATTGTTAAGAGCCTTTAATTCAGCGCTGAGATTATCTTCAAGCTCGTAGCTTTCTTCAAGCTTTTTGAAACTGGGCTGAGTGAGAGTTTCAGCATCGGGATAATATTTCTTAACAGCCTTGACTGCTGAAAGCTTGCTCTTTGCAATTTCAATTGCGGCTTTGCGTATAGCCTTTTCTTCAGCAGTGTTTGTGGGCATTGCCTTTGCTTTTGCAAGCTCGTTTTTAACTTCCTTTGAATTGAGAGCAAGAATGCCGTCAAGACCTGCACCGTAAACAGCCTTGCTTTCTGCAACTCTGAACTTGAATTCTTCGTTTGAGAATTTATCGAGCTCATCGCAGACAAACTTTGCAATTTCAATTTCTTCGTTGTATGCAAGATTTTCTTTATAAGCATTTTTGTTGGATTTCTTAAGTACCTTGTCAGCAGTTTTCGGAGCCTTTACCGATGTTTCACGGGCGTTGTTGATAATGTCGATTGCTTCAACGAGGTTGCCGTCGTTGAGGACGCCGTTGCCGTAGTCTTCAAACATACTGCGAACTTTGAGAACTCTGATAACTGATTTCTGCTTTCTTTCGTTGAAATCATACCAAAGATAGGGAATAACATTCATTGCTGCACCTACGGCCGCAATGACAATAAGTACTTGAAGAAGGCTTGTAAGAATTGAGGGGTCATAAAGAGCGGAGTAGGCGTTTTCATAGTTGTTCTGTCCGTTAGCCAACTGCTCTGCAAGAATTTCGCCTACGGTTTTGCCGTCACCGAGCATTCTGTTAAGGATTGCGGGGTCTGAGGTAACTTTCTTCGCAACCTCGGGAACAAGACCTTTGCTTTCGTAAATAGCAGGAAGAACCGAAGATGTTGCAAGGGTGATAACAGTACCGATTGTTGCAACAGCGGAGAACATACCGTCGATTCTTTCGCCTGTGATATACTGCTGATAGTCGCGGATATCTGCCTGAATTGCGGGGTTGAGAATGTGCATAAATGAGCCCATAAGAGCGTTGAGCCACAGACAACCCATAACAAGCCAGATAGTGAGGTGCTTAACTTCGTTAACAAACGGAAGCATTGCAAGAATAAATAATATGTTGAAAATATTCGTTACAACAAGAACAGCTTTCTTGCCCCAGCGTTTAACGCAGAAGGGTGCGAGAATCATACCCCAGAGTGAAGCGTTACCGTAAACGGTAACAACAATACCGTATTCTGTACCTGAGCAGGCTCCGCCGTAGTTATAGAGCCAGGCAAGAACGTTTGAGTATGCACTTTCAAGGAATCCGATCCAGGAAGCAAGAGAAATAATCCAAAAATACTTATTCTTTGCAACCGCTTTGAGTGCGTCTGTGAATTTTATCTGAACAACGTGAGTTCGTGCCTGAACGATTTTTTCTTCGGTATGCTTGTAAACAACAATGCAAAGGAGAAGACCGAGAACGGTGAGAAGGGGATAGAGGAAACGGTAAACACGTATATCAGTTGTATTAGTGTGGAACAGATGCTGAGCGATAATGGGGGTGAAGAGGTTTACAACAGTGGGAGCAAATGAATAAACGATGCTCTTTACTGAAGCAACATCTGTTCTTTCTTGTGTGTTGGGCGAAAGAACGTGGATAAGATTTTCATATGAGTCATAGAAGAAATAATATATGAAATGTAATAGCAGATTGAGAATAAGAATTATTGCACATTTTATAACGTAATCTTTTTCTCTGCCGAAAATCATTTCGGTTCCGAACCAGTCGCCAAGCTTGTTATATGGGAACCAGACCATAATGTTACAGATTATCGCAGAGGGGATAGCCATTGAAACAATATAGGGTCTGTATTTACCGGCTTTGTTTCGGGTGTTATCGATTATGTTTGCTCTGATGCCTGTGAGCGGTATGTTGGCAAGAACAGCGATGATGTACAGAATGTACATATCCTTGGGACCGACACCGAGTGTGCCCGAAAGCAGAACGTTGTTGGTTGAGAGCAGACAGGCGTTACCGAGGGTAATAATCATATATGCACCGATACCGCCGCCCGAATAAGCGGCAATTTCTTTAAAGGTCATATATCTGCCCAGCGGCGGGGTTTTCCAGTAGGTGCGTACTTTTGACACACCTTCCTTAACGAGTGATACGGGGTTCATTCAATTCCTCCCATCAAAATTAAATGGCTATAGCCGAATATGATAAATTTTATTATAACTAATTATACAAAAAATTGCAATATTATTATTTACTTTTGTTAATATTTAAAATATTAGTTGCGTTTTTTCTTGACTGCAAGTGAGCGATTTGTTATTATTTATTTGTATAGGCAAATTTATAAATCCATTTATGGAGCGTGATATTTATGGATACAATCAAACAGGCAATTATTTCTGCAAAAACCGCTCTCGGCATCGAGTTCGGTTCAACAAGAATCAAGGCAGTTCTCATCAACGAAGCAAACGAGCCTCTCGCATCGGGCAGCTTCGATTGGGAAAACAGCTATGATAACGGCGTATGGACTTATCCCATTGAGCAGGTCTGGGAAGGCTTGCAGGGGGCGTTTGCCGCTCTTAAGAAAAACGTTAACGAAAAATACGGCGTAAAGCTTGAAAGCACGGGCGCAATCGGTATCAGCGGTATGATGCACGGCTACCTTGCTTTCGATAAAGACGGAAATCTTCTTGCTCCTTTCAGAACCTGGAGAAACACCATCACCGCAAAGGCGGCGGAAGAGCTTACCGCAGAATTTGATTTCAATATTCCTCAGCGCTGGAGCATTGCTCACCTTTATCAGGCAATTCTCAACGGCGAAGAGCACGTTAAGGATATCGACTATATCGGAACCCTTGCCGCTTACGTACATAAGATTCTCACAGGCAAAAGAGTTATCGGTATCGGCGAAGCTTCGGGTATGTTCCCCATTGACAGCCTCATAAACGATTACGATGCCGCAATGCTCGAAAAGTTCGATGCAAAAATCGCTGATAAGGGCTTTGGCTGGAAGATTAAGGATATTCTTCCCGAAGTTCTTGTTGCGGGAGAAAACGGCGGCGTTCTTACCGAAGAGGGCGCAAAGCTTCTTGACCCCAGCGGCGAATTCAAAGCAGGCATTCCCATGTGTCCTCCCGAAGGCGATGCGGGCACAGGTATGGTTGCAACAAACTCCGTTGCTGAAAGAACAGGTAACGTTTCTGCGGGTACGTCCATTTTCCTTATGGTTGTTCTTGAAAAGGCACTTTCAAAGCTCTATACCGAAATCGATATGGTAACAACTCCCTCGGGCAGACCTGTTGCAATGGTACACTGCAACAACTGTTCGGGCGAAATCGATGCCTGGGCAGGTATCTTTACCTCAATGTGCAAGGCGATGGGCGTTGACGTGAGCTATTATAAAGTTCTTGATAAGATGTTTGAAACCGCACTTGCAGGCGATAAGGACTGCGGCGGTCTTGTAGGATATAACTACCTTTCGGGCGAAGTTATCACAGGTCTTGACAGCGGCAAGCCGATGTTCTTCAGAGGCCCCGACAGCAAGTTCACTCTTGAAAACTTCAACCGCACTCAGCTTTGCTCCGCAGCCGCAACTCTTTCAATCGGTATGGAAATTCTTACCGATGAAGCAGTTAAGGTTGACCGTATTCTCGGTCACGGCGGTTATTTCAAGGCTCCCGTTGCGGGTCAGACAATTATGTCATCGGCACTCGGCGCACCTGTTTCGGTTATGAAAACAGCGGGCGAGGGCGGACCCTGGGGCGTTGCAATTCTTGCTAACTATATGCAGAATAAAGCAGACGGCGAAACTCTTGAAGCTTATCTTGACGCAAAGGTATTCGCAGGTCAGGATTCAACAGAAGTAATGGCAAGCGAAGAAGACATCGCAGGCTTCAAGGTTTATCTTGAAAACTATAAAAAAGGTCTTGCCGCAGAAAAAGCAGCGGTTGAGGCATAAGGCAAGGTGGATTGATTATGAAAAACAGAGAGTTTTGGTTTATAGTAGGCAGTCAGCATCTTTACGGCCCCGAAGTGCTTGAAATTGTTGCAGCAAGAGCCGAAGAAATGGCAGAAAAAATCAATGCAAACCCCAATATCCCCTGTAAGTTTGTTTATAAAGCAACGGTTAAAACTCCCGATGAGGTAACCGCTGTTATGAAAGAAGCAAACTATGACGATAACTGTGCGGGTATTGTTACCTGGTGCCATACTTTCAGCCCCAGCAAAATGTGGATAAACGGTTTCTCGATTCTTCAGAAGCCCTACTGCCATTTTGCAACTCAGTATAACCGTGAAATCCCCAACGAAGAAATCGATATGGATTTTATGAATCTCAATCAGGCCGCTCACGGCGACAGAGAGCACGGCTTTATCGGTGCAAGAATGGGTATGCCCAGAAAAATCATAATGGGCTACTGGCAGGATGAAGCTCCTCTTAAAGAGCTTGGTCTGTGGATGAGAAGTGCAATCGGTTACGCTGAAAGCAAGAGCCTCAAGGTTGTAAGATTCGGCGATAATATGCGTCAGGTTGCAGTTACAGAGGGCGATAAAGTCGGCGTTCAGATGCAGCTCGGCTGGCAGGTCAACACCTGGGCAGTCGGCGACCTTGTTGCAGAAATGGATAAGGTTACCGAAGCTGAAATTGATGCACTTATGGCGGAATATGCCGAAAAATACGATATGAATACCGATGATATAGCAAGCGTACGCTATCAGGCAAAGGAAGAAATTGCAATTAAGCGTGTGCTTGACAGAGAAGGCGCAAAGGCATATACAAATACTTTTGAGGATCTCCACGGAATGGATCAGCTTCCCGGTCTTGCAAGCCAGAGACTTATGGAAATGGGTTACGGCTACGGCGGTGAAGGTGACTGGAAAGTATCGGCAATGACACGCATTATCAAAGCAATGTGCGACGGTATGGGCGGCGGCAGTGCCTTTATGGAAGACTATACCTACCATCTTACCGAGGGCAGTGAATATTCGCTCGGTGCTCATATGCTTGAGGTTTGTCCCTCTCTTGCGGCAAACAAGCCTAAAATCGAAGTTCATCCTCTCGGAATCGGCGGCAAGAATCCTCCCGCAAGACTTGTTTTTGAAGGTAAGGCTGGCAGCGGTGTAGTTGCATCGCTTGTTGATATGGGCGGCAGACTCCGTCTTATCGTTCAGGATATTGAAGCAGTTGAGCCGATTATGGATATGCCCAATCTTCCCGTTGCAAGAGTAATGTGGAAGGCAATGCCCGACCTTTGCACAGGCGCAAAGATGTGGATTATGGCGGGCGGCGCACATCATACGGTTCTTTCGTATGATGCAACACCCGAAATGCTTGAAGATTTTGCCGAAATGGCGGGAATCGAGTACGTTCACATCTCGAAGGATACAACCGTTGAAGGTTTGAAGCAGCAGCTTTTCTTCTCGGATATCGCCTGGAAGCTTAAATAAAAAACGACCTCCGGTTTTACCGGAGGTCTTACTTTTTTATTTTGTTATTTTTTCTTTTTCTTCGCCTACAAAAAGGGGATTTTCGGGGGAGCAGATATCAATCGCTTTGTTGATAACCGAGAAGCGGATGTCTCTGTGCTCGCCGCCGTATTCACCGTCAAGAGTCCATTTCTGCGGCTCTGTGAATACCATTCTTGCTCTTGATGTTTTGAAGAAAAGAAGCTGGTCTCCGTCGAAATCTCTGTCGTTGATTTTCTTTATAAGCTTAAGAATATCAAGAGGTTTCTTGATTCTTCTGACAAGCAGAACTTCAAATATACCGTCGTCAAGCTTGATGTCATCGGGGTCATATTTGAAAGTGCCTGCAACTGAGGTTGAGTTTGAAATGGCGCCGAAATAGAAATCGTCTTCAATCAGACCGCCGTCGTGCTCCATCTTCATATGCATAGGCTTGAGCTCTTTGAGAAGCTGGGGCAGTTTAAGAACGGCACCGTCAATAACGTAAGCGGCGTGACCGAGCTTGTTTTTCATTTTCTGCGATGTGCCGTAAGCAAGCGAACAGCCGAAGCCGAAAGACGCAACGTATGAGAAGAATCTGTTGTTGAAAAGACCTAAGTCATAGCCGTTTGTATG
The DNA here is from genome assembly GCA_045542175.1 of Acutalibacteraceae bacterium. GTDB lineage: Bacteria > Bacillota > Clostridia > Oscillospirales > Acutalibacteraceae > CAG-177. The sequence goes on from JAZQKN010000031.1 coordinate 14,586, forward strand.
GCCGTCCATAATTATTTCGGTTGCCTCACCGATGTTTTTGGGCAGACGCATTGTTGAGGCAAGGTCATTTGTTGAGCCTGCGGGTACGTAGCCGACGGGTACTCTTCTTGAAAGCTGCATAATGCCGTTGATGGTTTCGTTGAGAGTGCCGTCACCGCCGCAGCAGACAATAAGGTCTTTGTCTTCGCCGTATTTTTTTACAATGTTTGTTGCATCGCCCGCACAGGTGGTTGTTTTAACTTTGAAATCATAGTCTTCGGCAGAAAAGCGGTCAACAATTTCAAACGTGCCCGCTCTTGATTTGTTTTTGCCCGCACAGGGATTAACTATCAGCAAAACTCGTTTTTTATCACTCATTTTTATTTCCTCATAGCAAAAATTTTCTGTATTATATCACAATTTGCCGTTTATTGCAAGAATTATATACTTGTAACCGTTTTTATTGATTTATCCAAAAATGTATGCTATAATTCTTTCATTATCTTTGGAAAGGAAGAAAGAAATGAAAATCAGAAAAATAATAAGCCTCATCCTTTCAATCTGTATGCTTCTCGGCGTATGCATTCTTCCCTCAACTGTCGGTGCAACAACTCCCGAATGGGACAGCGAATGCAAAACCGATTGCAACGGCGAATGCGGACAGAATCCCGTAATTATCGTTCACGGCATTATGCAGTCACAGGTTTACGTACAGGATAAAGAGGGTAACGACCTTATGACAAGCGACGGTTTTCCGATTGTTGAAGGTATGGACCTTGCGTTTATGTTTGATACCGTTGCACTCGGCAACGAATTCAAAGCTTCAATCGGCGATATCCTTCTTAAAATGCTCACAGGCGACACCGACGGACTTTTCGATATCGTTCTCGGTATTCTTGATGAAAGCTTCTCAAGCCACTATTTTAATCCCGACGGCACAAGAGAAAACGGCGTTGCGGTTGATGAATACTGGTATTCGCTTGAAGAAGCAAAGAATAAGCCCGATAAATCCTACGGCTACGCCAAAGGCTATTCAAAGGACGAAAACGGCAACACTCTGCCTACAACAAAATATGAAACAGAGTATGATTTCATTAACAGACAGGTTGATATGACCGCTTTCTGTGAAAAATACGGCTATGACCATACTTATTATTTCGCTTACAGCTCATTCGGTGACGTTTTTGAAACCGCTGAAAAGCTTAACGAATATATCGATATGGTCAAGGCGCAGACGGGTCACGACAAGGTGAATATTGTATTCATCAGCCTCGGCGGTACAATCGGCAACGCTTATCTTGCAGATTACTGCGACCCCACCGAGATCGACAGAATCGTATTTGCCGCCGCCGCAATTGACGGCTCATATCTTCTTTCCGACCTTATGGGAGCAAACTCAACTCTTCAGAATAACGAGATTATTTATAACGACCTTATCCCGAATATTGTGGCTCTTGCCGCAGAGGAATATATGGCTCTTGCCTATCTCGGAAACCCCGTTGCAAGAGCAATTCCGTCAGCGCTTTTCAATGATTTGCTCAACGAAGCACTTGAAAGAGCAGTTGACGAAGTGCTCGGCAATCTGCTTCACAACTGTCCCACGATGTGGGCGCTCGTACCCAGCGGTGCTTACCCCGAACTGAGCAAGGAATATATTTCCGACGAAGCTCACAAGGTGCTTAAGGAAAAGACGGACAGATACTATAAAGTTCAGAAGAATGCCGCCGCAACAATGCAGAAGCTTACCAAAGAGGGTATGGATATTTTTGTAATCTGCGGCTACGGTCTTGAGCTTCCCGCTCTTGTTGAGCATTATAACCTCAGCTCCGATAACATTATTCAGTCCGAATCAACCTCGGCGGGTGCAACCTTTGCAAACGTCGGTTCAACCCTTCCCGAAGATTATAAACCCGCAATTGACGAGAGCTATATCAGTCCCGACGGTACTGTTGATGCGGGCACCTGTGCACTTCCTGACAGAACGTGGTTTATCAAAAATCAGAGCCACTTAAAGCTTCAGTCAAGCGTTAACGACGTTATTCAGCTTTGCATTGACCTTGTTTCAAACGATGAGATTACCGACGCAAGAGTGAATAACGGTGGATATCCTCAGTTCCTCGAATATCGTGATCTTTCGTTAATTAAAAAGTATATGAGAATTGTTGATGAAGCCGATCTTTCGACTCTTTCCGAAAGCGACCGTGCGGCGGTTGAGACCGTATACGCAAAGGCTGTTAAGCTTCTTGAAAACAAAGCGTGGGATGCAGAAGAAACCAAAGCACTTGAAGAAGAATTCACAACCGTAATGAACGATACGGGTCTTGAAGAGAGCGATAATCCTCCCTTTGTAACCTACAAGCTTATGCCTGTTCTTGAAAAGATTTTCAAGGCAATCAGCGACGTGTTTGAGTATATCTTCGGCGGCAGTGATTACTGGTCATTCTCGCTCAACTCACTTAAGGTCTCACTTGAAGCGCTTAAAAAAGTTTTAGAAAGCATATAAGACAAAAAGAAAAGGTGTTACGCGATTGCGTAACACCTTTTTATTATTTAACGATTTCAAATGCAGGGCAGTAAACTGCGTATACGTTTGTGTAGTTTGCGAATTCTTCAACGCTGAATTTATCGTTGCCTGCACAGTCCTTTGCTCTCATCTTTGTCATTTCACCGAGATTCTCTGCTGTTGTTTTGCCTGAGAGAATATCAAACGTGCAGTGAACTGCAGTGTAAAGCATTACGGAAGCGAGGGGATAGTTGTAAATGCTGAACTTTGCTGAGCCTGTTACCGCTTTCTTTGCGTTGTCAACGTAAGCTGAAACGTCGCCGATATTCTTGGGCATTTCGATTTTATAAACGCTTCTGATACCGTCATACGCTGTGGGGAATGAGGGCGAAACGTAAATGAATTCTTTTTCGTTTGCGATATTGATAAGTTCTTCCTGAGCGAAAGTATCGGTTGAGAATACTGCAACTTTTTTACCTTCGATTTTTCCTGATTTAACGTGTCTTGCAACGGCTTCTCTCATATACCTGTTAACGTCGTTGATACCGCCGCTGTAATTGGGGTCGGGAGCGGTGTCGAAAACAAATGAAATGCCCTGTTCTTCACAGGCTTTCGAGAATGCGTTTTTAGCTGTTGCATAGAGCATTACGATGTTGTCAATTGAAGATGCACCGCTGATGTGCCTTGTGTGCGAGAACATAAGGAAATATTCAGCGCCCTGTTTTTTTGCCGCAGCTACGATATCGGTTGCTGCTTTTACCCAGTCAACACAAAGGATAAGATCTGATTCCTTTGCAAGTCTGTCAACCGAGCCTTCGGGCTCAACGCATACTGTTTTGATATCGGGGTTAACCTCTTTGGCAACTCTTATTGCATCTGCCGTATACTGTGTTGCTCTGGCATAAATGATTGCACCGTAAGCGGAATCAGCGGCGATTTCTTTTGAGATTTTCATAATCTGGGGGTCGCCTGCAACAAGCTTTGAGGTTTCGGGATACTCTTTAACGGTTATCTTATCGGGGTATTTTGCTTCAAGCTCTTTGGCTGCTCTGTAATCCTCAGCGTACTGTGATTCAGCCGCAACAAGGATTGCGATCTTTTTATCGGGAACATTCAGCGCCTGAGACGTAACGTCTGCAAGGGGCTGTTTAGTTTTGGTGGGTTCGTTTTCTTCCTTTCCCTTGCAGGCTGCGAAGGCGAAAACCATTGATAATGCCAGAATAACGGCAATGATTTTTTTAAACATAGGAATTACCTCTTTTAATGATACTGTGCAAATTTTTTCTTGAGATTTTCATCGAAATAGTCTTTTAAAGCTTTCGGGCCGATAAGCTCCAGCTTATCGCCGAAGTGGAAAAGCCAGCCAACGATTCTTTCGTTGAAAACCGCATTGATTTTTGCAATAACGTAACCTTCTTCATCAGCCTTGCGGAATTGAAGCGGGTTACTGAAATAGTTTCTGACGAGCTCCAGGTCTTCGGCTTTGAACTTAACCAGAAACCAATCGGGTTCGCGGTTTCTGTGGCTGATGGGAAGTCCTGTGAAATAGCCCTTTGCGTCTTTGATTTTTCCGTTGTATTCCTCAATGTTTTCATCAAGAATCTCGGCATCTTTTATTCTGCAAACGTGCATACATTTTGCGTTCTGTGCGTCGCCTTCAACAGAGAAAACAAACATCAGTGAGTCCGAAATAACGCCGATTTTCAGCGGGTTTATTTTCAGAACTTTTTCTGTTTCCGCACAAGAAAAGCTGTCTCCCGGTGTAGCGTAAAGAATGGTGAGGTTCATTTTTTTCTTCGAAAAAATGCCTTGCTTGAGCTTGAAAAGCAATTCTTCGGAACAGAATTCGTGAGGAGAAACCGAACTGATTTTTTCGGTTGTATCTCTTGTGAAATCAAAGGTATCAATACAGGTGGTTTTTCTTAAATACGTTTCAACGTTCTGCAATTTCTTCTGGTTTATGATTTCTGATGAATATGCAGAGTAAATTATCGCATCAATTGTATCCTGCGAATACGATTTGTGCATAAAATAGCCTTTTTGCGGAATATGATCGATCTTAACCGAAGTTGTGTTAAGCAGTTTTATATCGGCAAGAAGAGCGCGTTTTGAAACCTCATAACCGCATTCGTTGAGCTTATTGCATAGGTTGTCAAGCGAAATGGGTCTGGTTTCATCGCTGAACATAGTAAGGGTTTCGATAATGGCAATTAAACGGGTACGTGCGTTTTTGGTTTCTGCCACGGTTTTCACCATCCGTTAAAAAGTAAGTTTTTTGTTTATGCCGATTATTGCGTCTTTGTCAACCTTAAGGATTTCACGGTCGTATGAATAAATGCCGTTAACCTCAAATTCAACGTCGCTTACCTGAGTGTAAACCGTTGCGCACAGACCCTTTTTAATAAGGGGAATAACCTGCTTTTCGTGAAGATTTACGTAAGCTTTTGTAAGAGATTCTTTTGACGTGAACATAATGTATCCGAATGAACGTCTGGGATTCCATGCGTGGTTCTTGATGTTCCAGCTGTATCCGCCGTATTCGCTCAGAACGTAGGGTCTGCCAGCGGTGCGATGCTTCGTGGGAGCGTGAATGGGAAGAATGTATTTATGAACGCTCTTGAAGTCGGAGCCCATCTGATCGTGCCAGCCGCTTGCGTGGTCAACGAATCTTGTGGGGTCAAAGGCTTTTACCTTATCGCCGATTTCCTTTGCGTCAAACTGTCCCCATCCTTCGTTGAAGGGTACCCAGCAGCAGATTGAAACGCAGTTATAAAGGTTATTGAGCATTTCAAAAAGCTCTGATTTGAATTCTTCTCTCCATTCGGGAAGGTCACGGTTGAATGCCTTATAAAGATTATCTTTAACGTGAATGTTGAGGTTGGGGAATACGCCCGCGAAAATGGGGTTGAGCGGTTTGCCGCCGCTTATCATATCCTGCCATACAAGCATTCCGAGTCTGTCACAGTGATAATACCATCTTAAGGGTTCTGTTTTGATATGCTTTCTGAGCATATTGTAGCCGAGAGCTTTCATTTCCTCGATATCGAAAATCATAGCTTCGTCGGTGGGTGGAGTGAGCTGGCTTTCGGGCCAGTAACCCTGGTCAAGGAGACCTTTCTGGAAATAGGGTTTGTTGTTGAGAGCAAGTCTGGGAATACCGTCGGAATCCTTTATGATAGAATATTTGCGCATACCGAAGTAACTTGAAACCTCATCCTTTTCTCCGTTGCAGTCAAGAGTGAGCTTAAGAGTATAAAGGAAAGGCGATTCGGGACTCCAGAGCTTTGCGTCAATAACGGGAATCTTTGCATCGGCAGAGATTTCACCGTCAAAAACAATGTTTTCACCGTCAAGCACCTGTGCATAAAGCTTTGCGCCGCAGTTGCAGTTAACGGTTGTTTTTACGTTGATAACACCCTCGTCAATATCGGGTGTAAGCTTGATGTTTTCAATTCTGCATTCGTTAACGGGTTCAAGCCATACTGTCTGCCAGATTCCCGAGGTTGCAGTATACCAGAAACCGACAGGCTTGCGAATCTGCTTGCCTCTCTGCTGATGACCTGCGTCTGTGGGATCGTATACTTTAACAACAAGCTCGTTTTCGCCGTCTGCAATAACGTCGGTGATATCGAAGCTGAAGGGGAAATAACCTCCTGTGTGTTCACCTAAGAGGCAGCCGTTAATCCATACGCTGCACTGCCAGTCAACGGCGTCAAAATGAAGAATTGCTCTTTTGCCGTTGAATCTCTCATCAAGAGTGAACTTTCTGCGGTACCAGAGCAGATCATTTTCACTTAAAGCTTTGCCGACTCCCGAAAGATCGGATTCAACCGAAAAGGGAATAAGAATTTCGCCGTCAAATTTTTCTGGCTTGTCAGCATTTTTGCCTGTGATAGCATATTCGTAAATACCGTTAAGGCAGAGCCAGTCTTTTCTTTCGAGCTGAGGTCTGGGATATTCGGAAAGTGGGCATTCTCTGCTGACTTTACCAAACCATCTGGTTTTAATGTTACTCATTTTATTCTACCTCCGTTTATGTGGGTGTGTTATGCGATAATACGCCAGTTGCCGTTCTCAGTAACAGCTGTCATAGCAATAGCGGCATCGTCACCGCTTGAGTATTTAAGGTGAATGGTAAAAACAATTTTTTCATCCGAAACTTCTGTGGGCGTAATGGTGAAATCGCTCCAGTCATAAGCGTATTTGTCGCCTCTGTATGAAACTTCGTGTTCGACTTCAAAATGAAGTTTGCCGTCGATATCAGTATACATATAATGCAATTTGAGTAAATTATCTGCAGAATCTTTGGAGTAAGTTTCGTAAACGGCATTGGATAATTCTTTGTATGTCTTGAAATCGCCGCCTGTAACAGGAGCGTAAACCACGCCGTTTTGTGTAACTGTGTTCTTATCGTCGATTGTGGGGTGGCTCTTCAGAAAATATTCGGTTTCAAACTTTGCGTGCATATTAACAAGAGTTCTAAGAGTGGCAAGTGTGCCTTCGCCGACATAACCTTCCAATGAGCCGTCAATGCCTGTTACTGCAATTGTTTTTTCTTCGGTGTTTGTTTTTTCTCCTTTTGCAGAGCAAGCGGAAAACAGGAGCATGAGGCTCAGAGCAAGAATAATAATTTTTTTCATAATAAATCACTCTCCGATATATAAATATACAGTATATATTATAAACTTTTTAATAATATAAGTCAATTGATATAAAGTGATAAATAAACAGACGGTTTTTTAGTGAATTCGCCTTGACAATTGAGAATGCAAATGCTATCATAAAACCAACGTATGAATATGTGTTCATATATCAAAAGGAGATGAAAGCAATATGAGCCGAAGCAAAAAGGAACATATTTGTGATATTATCAGCAAAGCTGAGGAGCCGGATATCGGGGTGCTTTACGATTTATCCGAACTTTTCAAGGTGTTTGGTGACAGCACGAGAATAAGAATTCTCACTGCACTTCTTACGGGAGAAAAGTGTGTGCTTCATCTTGCGGAGCAGCTCGGAATGGGACAAAGTGCCGTTTCGCATCAGCTGCGTATACTGCGTACGTCGGGTCTTGTAAGACCGCGTCGTGACGGCAAAACTGTTTATTATTCGCTTGATGACGACCACGTGAAAGAAATACTCGGAGCGGGTCTTGAACATATTCTGCACAGGGGGTAAGTTATGAGTTGCAACGATAAAAGCTGTACGTGCCATTCACACGAAGAGCAAAACGCCGCAACGGATTCCTGCGGTTGCGGTTGCGAGCACCAAAAACACGGCGGCTCGGATAAGCTTTCCGCTTTGATGATTGTTGTGAGTGCGGTGCTGATTGCCGTTTCTTTTATTCCTGTTTTTGACGGGGTTGCAAAACAGCTTCTGCTTGCCGCGGTAACTCTTATATGTGCGATACCCGTTTTTATAAGCGGAATAAAAGGCTTGCTTAAAAAGAACGTTAATGAATCTCTGCTTCTGGTGGTAGCTGTTACGGCGGCAATGCTGCTCGGTGATTTTTTTGAAGCGGCGGTTGTTTCAACGCTTTTCAGATTGGGCGAATTGCTCGAGGAATATGCCGGTGAAAGAAGCAGAAAATCAATAGAATCACTGTTTGAGATTATAAGCGATACCGCCAATCTCGTTATGCCCGACGGCACTTTTAAAAAGATTGATGCCGATGAAATAACGGCGGGGATGAAAATTGCCGTTTTACCGCACGAGGTTTTTCCTGTTGACGGAGTGGTTATTTCGGGTGAAAGTGCGGTTGATACCTCTGCACTGACGGGCGAAAGTCTGCCTGTAAATATTGAAAACGGCAGTAAGGTTTCGAGCGGATTCGTAAACGGTAATGCAACGGTGATAATCGAAGCGGTGGCAGGCAAGGAAGAATCCTCTGCAGCAAGAATTGCCCGAATGGTTGAAGATGCCGCGGCACAAAAAGGAAAATCTCAACGAGCGGTTGCAAAATTTGCAAAATACTATACGCCCGCAGTTGTCGGTGCGGCGGTGCTGATTGCCGTTATTCCCTCACTTATTACAGGGGAGTGGCGTGAGTGGATTCACCGAAGCCTCATATTGCTTGTTGCATCCTGTCCGTGTGCGGTTGTGCTTTCGGCACCGCTTGCATTCTTTTCTTCAATGGGCGCCTGTGCAAAAAACGGAATGATTATCAAGGGAAGTAATTATATTGAAGCTCTTGCGAGGACAGATACGGTTGTGTTTGATAAAACGGGCACGCTTACAACAGGCGTGCTCAAAGTCGGAAAAATCTACCCTTGCGATGAAGCAAGCACAAAACAGGTTGTTGAAACTGCGGCAAAATGCGAGTATTATTCATCTCACCCGATAGCCAAGGCGATTACGCTTTATGCGGGAGAAACTGATATGAGTGACTGCTTGGATTTCAGTGAAACCGCAAGCGGCGGCACAAGCATCAAAACCGCGGGCGGTATTGCTCTTTGCGGCGGCGAGAGATTTATGAAAGCGAATTCCGTTGATATTTCGGCTCTCCCCAAAGCACCTGTTTACGTTGCGTTAAACGGTGAAGCAATCGGAGCGATTGAAATTGAAGCCGAAATCAGAGACGATTCTGCAGATACTGTAAAAAATCTCCGCGAGCTCGGAATTGAGAATACTTTTATGCTTACGGGCGATACGGCAGAGCAGGCAAGAAAGGTTTGTTGCCGATGTGGAATTGACGATTTCAGAAGCAATCTACTGCCGGAGGATAAACTTGCAGAGCTCGAAGAAATCAAACGCAAATCAAAAACCGTTATCTATGTTGGCGACGGAATAAACGATGCACCCGTGCTTGCTGCCGCCGACGTCGGAATTGCAATGGGTCTCGGAGCACAGGCGGCTTGCGAGGCGGCCGACGTCATTCTCACGAATTCAGATTTTTCGCGTCTTGCCGATGCGGTTTATCAGAGCAAGAAGACAATGTCTGTTCTTAAAGCTAATATTATTTTTGCCGTTGCGGTGAAGCTGATTGTAATGATTCTTGGAGCGGTTGGCATAGCTCCGATGTGGTCGGCAATTTTTGCGGACGTAGGAACAATGATAATCTGCGTTCTGAATGCCGCAAAGCTTCTGAAAATCAAGCATTATAGATAAAAAAGACCGAAACCGTTTTTTTGCGGTTTCGGTTTATTTTTTATCTTATTGCGAGAATTGCTACTGCAGAAATAAGAGCCTGAATCATACAGAATCTGAAAATAACCTGCGAGTTTGACCAACCCTTGTTCTTTCTGAAATGGTCGTGAAGCGGGGTGCGGATATTCTTGAAAGCATTTTTCATTTTAAGGAAGCGGATAAGTGAAACCTTGACGATGCCGAGAAGTCCGTCGAGGCAGAGCATAAAGCAAAGCGGAATTGTGAGAAGAACGTTGCCTGTTTTGAATATGCAGATGCAAAGGAAAAGTCCGAGGGCTCTTGAACCCGCATCACCCATCATCATTGTGCTGGGCTCGGAATTTCTCCAGAGATAGGGCATAAGCGTAACAATCATAATAACAACCATAAGTACGGTGTCGTTGCTCATTCCCATAAAATAGCCTGCGGCGGCAACGGAAATCATTGATACTGTTGAAAGGCTTCCGCAGAATCCGTCGATACCGTCGGAGCAGTTAACGGCATTGATAAGCACCCAGACAAGAACGGTTGCGATTAAGCCGAAAACGATTTTATTGATTGTAAGGCTCAGACCGAAAAAGCTGATTGAGGTTAATTCGGGGTTGAAATAAACAAAGTTTGCGGCGGTGAGGGCGGAAATGGCAAGGTCAATAATACCTTTTTTGTATTCGCCCCAGGGCTTTTCAGCTCTGTCGTCAAGATAACCCGAAAGCATACCGAGGAAAATAAGAACGTAATAAATAAGGTTTTCAACCGAAAACGGAACAAACAGCAGAGCAATTATGATGAACGAGCAAACAAAAATGATGCCCGCACCTCTTGATTTACCCTGTGAAAGCTTGCCGTTGAAGGCAAATTCTCTGCCCTGGTCTTTGGGAAGCTTGTTTTTGAATAAGGCAAGCAGAATCCAGCAAAGAGCGGCGGCGCCGATAACCATTGAAATTAAAAAAGCTTTTTGCGGTAATAATTCGTAAAGCATAATATCCCTCCAAATAATTCAAACATAAATAGAATATCACAGTAACGGCTGATTTTCAATACTTTAATTTTAATTGGTCAGCGTTTATAATATCATTGGTGATACTATGAAGATACTTGCAATCGGAGAAATAATATTCGATATATTTGACGGTGAAGCCGAAATCGGCGGAGCACCGCTGAATTTCTGCGCCCACTGTGCGGCACTCGGCGAGGAGACGGCGCTTGTTTCGGCGGTAGGCGACGATTCCTGCGGAAAAATCGCCCTCGAAAAGCTTGATGAATTCGGAGTAAAAACGGATTTCATCGGCAAAAGCTCTTTGCCGACGGGCAAATGCATCGTAACGGTAAAAAACGGCTCGCCCGAATATGACGTGATCAGACCCTCTGCCTACGATGACGTGGCGGCAGATACCGATAAAATCAGCGGATACGGGGCAGACGTTTTCGCTTTCGGAACACTTATTCAGCGTGAGGAAAAATCACGCAAGGCGGTTAAGGATATTCTTGAAAACTGCAGTTTTAAAACGGTATTCTGCGACGTGAATTTAAGAAAAGACTGCTATGATGAAGAGAGTTGCCGTATTTGTCTTGAAAACGCAAGCATTCTTAAAATCAGCGGCGAAGAGGAGCCGCTTCTTGCGGAATTCGCTTTATATGAAAGCGGCGAAACACCCGAAGAAAAGGCAAAAGCGATTTGCAAAGCGTATCCAAACGTTGAGCTTGTGCTTTATACTATGGCTGAAAACGGCTCGTTTGTTTACAGTGAAAAGGACGGAAGGGGAGTTTATATTCCCGCCGAAAAAACCGAGCTTGTTTCGGGAGTGGGAGCGGGTGACAGCTACAGTGCGGCATTTCTGAACGAATATTTCAGAAGCAGAAACATTGAGGCAGCGGGCAAAGCGGGAGCGAAGAGGAGTGCGTTTGTGGTTGCTCACCGTGAAGCGGTGCCGAAATAAATTTTAATATCATTATATATTTCTCTTGATTTTTCGAAAACATTCGGCTATAATAGAAAAGCTGATTTGCCGATGTGATGGAATTGGCAGACGTGACGGACTCAAAATCCGTTGGTAGCGATACCGTGCGGGTTCGACCCCCGCCATCGGCACCAAAAGAAAGACCTCTGCAGCGACCCCGCTGCGGAGGTTTTTGTTTTGGAATTGCGATGCGAGTGGGTCGAAAAGGCGACCAGACGCTGAATTCTTTGTTTTCTGATAAAGGTTTTATAAATATTGTAAAAAAACAGATAATGTTGTATTATCATAGATATAAAGCTTGTAATGTAGAGGTGACTTATGCAACGGACAGATATTCAACAAAGTGATGTTTTTATCAGTTGGACAGGTAAAGACCGTAAATTAAAGAATCGCATTATTGATTATTTAAGACAGAATAATATCACCTGCACGGAATCAGATCACGATTGTGCGGGAGATTTTCGTCAATGGAGCAGGGAAGCTGTTGAAAAAAGTACAATATTTCTTCTTTTGTATACTGAAAACACCGTAAGCAGTGAATTGGTTCCCATTGAAATCGAAGAGTTCAGGAAGCTTGATGATTATCAAAATCGCTTTGTGCCCGTTGTTGCTGATTACTCTTTGTATGAAAAAAATCTTCCCGAACTTGCTGAAAGTGAAAGTGCAGTTATACTCAACGGATATGAGCTTTCTGAAGAACAATTGAAAAAGATTCTTTATAATGTTCAAACTCTTATAAATAACCGTCTTTGCAAAGTTTATCAAAAGGCTACAAAGCCGACTTATATGCGCCTTGTTTCAATGCTGGAAAAATCACATATGGCAGACAGCGAGTTTGACCATAAACGACTTTATATTGAACGCACATTAACGGATGAAAACGGCGGAGAATTTGCTTGTGCCGCCGAATTTATAAACACAGAAGATATAATCTTTTTACAAGGTCCTGCAGGAAGCGGTAAATCCTGCTACATTGATCAACTGCGCAATTCGGCAGATGAAAAAACTCTGGTAATATCTCTGCCTTGCCGAAAACTTGTTGGTGCAACGGATTTGCTTTATGCAATGTTTGAGGAGTTTAAACGATACTGTGGCAACCATCAGTTTTATACATTAGAAAATTTCAAAAGTCTGCTCACCTCGCGCCATCTGTTGCTGGTCCTCGACGGTATGGATGAAATTGCCACAGAAAAAGGTACAAGGAAATTTTTGAACATAATCATGGATTATTATGTCGTAAACTCAGATTCAACAACCTTGTTTTTTACAAGTCGAAACCAATCGGATTCTAATCTGATAGCAATGAACGGACAAACGCCCAAAAAACTGAAGCTTTGTTCTCTTGACGAAGACCAGATCAAGGCGTTTGGCTCAAATTTGTTTTTGATGTTTGGCTCTCCCGAAAAAAGCAATGATTTTTATGTTCGCATTCAGGACCTCACAGATGAAATTCGTACAAACCCGCTGTTACTGTCACAGCTTGCGATAGTATATTATAAGAAGAATGAAATTCCGCAGACAACTGTCGGAATTTACGATGCCGTGTGCGAGATTACCATGTCAAACGAGGATGATATCGCAGACGTACCTGATGACTACCGCACAATGGTAACAAGTAGATTATCTGATATTCTCAAATTATTTTCGGCAGAGCGCTACCGTTTGTTATCTCTCGGTAAGCAGATTGATACAGGTAAAATTCTGACAGTAATTCTTAAAAACGAGTATACCGATGCCCGTGAACGTGCGGCTTTTCTGAAAGAATATCTGCAAAACCGTGCAATGCTGGTAGACGGTGAGTTTTATCACAAAATGTTGCTTGAATATTTCACAGCTACATACTACTATGAGCAATGCTTTGATGATTACGATGAGATTGAGAATGCTGATAATATCAAAAATCTTTTTGAACACTACGGCAATCCCTATTGGTCGGCGGTATTGCAGATGTTCCTTGTCAAAGCAGACAGCCTTGTTGACAGCAAAACCGCAACGGAACTCTACCGTGAACTGATGACTTACGGCATAACAGAATACACTTTGCTGTTTGACACCTGCCGCGACCTTATCCACTATAAGGAAGAAGCGCAAAGAGTGTTGATTGGCGATATTCTTCAGAAATCGGCAAACGGTATTTATCCGTCATACGGTCCGTTGTTCTGGTATGTGCCTGAATATAAAATTTATGAAAATTTGCTGATTACTCTTGACTCTGTGAAAGAATCGGACTTCTTCACAAAAGCGCTTGCACTCACCCGAGACGTGTGCTGGATTTTCGGACACTACAATACGGTTGATGAGATAACCGACCGCGTCAACGGAAAAGTCCTGCTTGAAAAAGCATCTCTTTCAGGTGTTCGCCAAGGCCTTTGTGAACTGTTTTTTACAGGTAACACACATTCAACCCTCGGCGATGATATTTATCCCCGTTGTTTCAATATCGAAGAAGCAAAAAGTTTTATGAAGAACGGTTGTGGTATTATCGGCAGAATGTCAATGCCGTTTGCTGATGAATTGGGTTTGTTCTCACACAATTCCTATAACAAACTCAACAATGAATTCATCGGTCTTGTGTCTTGTCCGTATATAATTGATGAAATTGAAAGCACGTTGTCGAAGAATTCGTGTCGCAAGATGAATGGTGTGATTCTTTCGCCGTCTGATACCACAAAAATGAAATACATTGCGTTCAACAGAACACACATTAATGTTATGTATATACCGGAGAACATTTGTGAGTTTTCTTTAAATGATACATGTGCGTCTTTAGGATGGAATGAGTATATGCAGCTTTCTTTGGGTGTTGTAATGCTTTTTGACGGAATTTTCTATGTCTCGACAAACTGCTCCCTGCCTTACGGCATAAAAGAAATTCCTTCCAAAGCTTTTTATTGTACAGCCCTTAAAAGCATCTGCATTCCGTCTTCTGTTGAGAAGATTGGCAGTGAGGCTTTTGGAAAATGTATTTCATTAAGAACAATCACTATACCCAAAAGTGTAAAAAAAATAGAAAAATCTGCTTTTGGTGATTGTCGCTCATTGGGTTCGGTTATTATTTCTGATGGTATTGTTGAAATAGGGGATGATGCTTTTAAAAATTGCGTTTCTCTTTCGTCGATTGCGATTCCCGACAGTGTTGTAGAAATGGGGAATAGTGCTTTTAGTGGTTGTACTTCTCTTCGCTCAATAACGCTTTCCGACAGCTTAAGAGCTTTGGGGTGGAATACCTTCGCAGGTTGCACTTCTCTTTCCTCAATTGTGATTCCTGAAGGTATTGAAAGGTTAGGTCAGGCAGTTTTTTTAGGCTGCAGCTCTCTTTCATCAATAACCCTTCCGGATGGTATAACAAGGTTGTATAGCGGAGTTTTTTCAGGATGCAACTCTCTTTCTTCAATAAAACTTCCTGATAGCATAGAGTGGTTTGATCAAGGTGTTTTTGAAGAGTGCAGTTCTCTTTCCTCAATAACATTGCCAAATAATTTAACGGGAATTGATGCGTATGCTTTTAAAGGATGTTGTTCTCTTGAATCTATCAGTTTCCCTGACAGCCTGAAACAAATTGGTGAATTGGTATTTTATAACTGCGATATGCTGAAATCCATTAACAATTGTCCGACAGGCTATAGTCAGGAATATTTGGGAGTGTCCGATGATTGTGTTTTAAATTATCGTAATAATAGTGAGCTGACAACAGTCATTATACCTGAAAATGTCGGTGAAATCTATATGGGCCAGTTCAGACAACGATATGACATTTACCGAGCGATAATACTTTCAGGCGTATTAAGAATAAATAATGGAGCTTTTGAAAAATGCGCTGTTCTTACCTCAGTTACTCTGCCGGATGATTTAGTTTTAATTGGCGATAACGCTTTTGAGGGTTGCAGATCACTTGCTTCGGTCACTCTCCCTGACAGCCTGAAAATAATTGGAAATTCAGCTTTTGCAGATTGCCGGTCACTCGTTACTGTCAATATTCCCGATAGTGTAAGATTTATAGGTCAATCTGCTTTTTCAAATTGCTGTTCATTAGAATCTGTTACGTTTCCGGATAGTTCAATAAGCATTGGTAAAAATGCTTTTTATAACTGTGGTATGCTGAAATTAATAAATAACTGTCCTGTTGGCTACAGCTCGGAAGATTTGGGCGTGTCAGATGATTGTGTTGTTATTTATCAAAAGAAAAAGTTGATAAGAGCTATGATTCCTGAAAATGCCTGTGAGGTGTTTGCTTGTCAATTCAGCGGACAGAATGATATTGTTCAGGTTGAAATACCTGAAGGGGTCTTGAAAATTGGTTATAATGCCTTCAAAGGCTGCACGTCTCTTGTCTCCGCCACTATTACCTCCGACGTAGAGGTTATTGAATCTTCGGCCTTCGAGGATTGTTGCTCTCTTTTGTCGATTGTTCTTCCGGAGAATATAAGTGTGATTGGAGATCGTATCTTCAAAAACTGTTGTTCTTTATCAAACGTCTCTATTCCGGATGGTGTTGGG
>JAZQKN010000032.1:0-3576 GCA_045542175.1 Acutalibacteraceae bacterium
CGCTCTAAATTCTTAAACCGAACCTTTTGCGTCATCACTATCCACACCTCCTTCATAAATCAGCGAATTACCGCAGGCGGGACATTTTTTGACGGGAGTTTCGATCTTTGTGCCACAGGTCTTGCAGAATTTCGGCTCTGCTTCATAGGGCGCACATTCCACGCACTCCAGCACCTCAGCATTGTAAACCGCATCTATCACCCATCTGCCGCATTTATGGCACCGATTGAAGTGCTCACGTCCTTCTGCCTGCCACGCCGAAAGTAAAGCCGCATCCGGAGAATCTCCGTAATAAATTTCCTTTGTTGTGCAAACGTGAGCGCCGGATACGTCGCAATAAAAAAGAAACCTGTAGCCTCCGCTGTCTGCTACCGCCTTATGAATTGCCACTTTCTTTTCGGGCATTGCCTTCTCTCCTTTCTGAACAATCAATGAGTTCCTTCCGAAGCCTGCGAAGCCGAAGCCTTTGCCGACTTTGCCGACTTTGCCGACTTTTTCCCGACAAAAACTCAAGCAATCTTGACCGAATCAATTATTTGTGTTATAATATTAAAAATTATTCGAGGCGGACTCTGTGTTTCGTTGGCACGTAGACAGAGTTCCTTATGTATGAACTCAGTTCCTACATAAAGGGGTACCACTTTATCAGTTGTGTGACAAAGGCAAGATCTATCCCCTCCTTCGATAACCTTGCAAGTATAATTTTACCGATTTTCCCTGTGCTTGTCGCCACACTTTTCCCAGAAAAAGTGTGGGTTCGGCAACAAATTTTTGAAAAAGTGTGGGAAAAAGTGTGGGATGACCGTTAAAAGATGTTAATGCTTAACGGTCGAGGAGATATTTTATGAACAAGTATTTATTCGGAGCATTTCCCCTACTACTTATGACAATAGGACTTTCGGGATGCAACACCGTGGGAGAAAAGGCGACAAGCCTTTCTATCATCTACGGTGCCGCCGCCGTGCTTTCTTTGCTGCTGCTAATCAGCTGTTGCTGTTTTGTGCAAAAAAAGAGAGCATGGTTTATTCTGTTGTTTTCCTCCGTGCTTGTAGTGAACATCGGCTACACCTTCCTGTCTGTTTCCACCTGCCTGGAGATGGCGCTGTGGGCAAACCGTATTGCATATCTCGGCTCGGTATTCCTGCCGCTTTCGATGCTGATGATCATTCTGAACGTAACCAACACAAGGCATAAGAAGTGGTTGCCCGGCATTCTGTTTGGTATCGCTGCAGTTGTGTTCCTCATCGCCGCAAGTCCGGGAATAATACCCATCTACTATAAAGAAGTTTCCTTTGCGGTGGTGAACGGTGTTTCCATGCTCGTTAAGGTTTACGGTCCGCTGCATCCGTTGTATCTGTTCTACCTGCTGGGCTACTTTGCCGCTATGATTGCAGTCATCGTTCGTGCCTCGATCAAGAAAACAATCGACACCACGGCACACGCTATCATATTGGCGATTGCGGTATTTGTGAATATCGGCGTCTGGTTTATTGAACAGCTTACCAACATTGATTTTGAGTTTCTTTCGGTTTCATACATAATCAGCGAACTGTTCCTGTTGGGTGTTCATATGGTTGTCAACGAAAACCAACGGTTAAGGGAACTGATCACGCAAAAAGAAGAGGCTCTTCAGGCAACGACCGTTACCGAAGAACCTGCAAAAATCAGCAATATATCCGTGGACGCAATGGAATGTTTTGCCCGTGGCATTGTAACGTTGACACCCACCGAACGGGCGATCTATGAAGCATACCTGAACGGAACGCCAACGAAGGAAATTATGAGCGAATTGAACATCAAAGAAAACACCTTGAAGTTCCACAACAAGAACCTATACGGCAAGCTGGGAGTTTCCTCCCGAAAACAGCTTCTTGATGTTTACAGGGCAATCAAGGCAGATATGAAAAAGAATGGAGATAATGATTAAAGAAACATAGCACATAATTCTGATATTTTCACGATAAGTCCTCAATTGATCTGTAAATTCACACTGCAACAGTTCGTTTTCCAAAACCAAACCATTAAAATCTGATTTCCTTGCCCTTGATTTTGCCTTTATAATCTTTCGTAACAATGGTAAAACGATGTAACACCGTATGATGGGATGAAATGAGTTGTTTGCGGAAAATCCTTTATTTAGGGCGGTTTTAGAGCGTTTTACTACCTTTTATAAACAAGCAATAACACATCAAAAAATCTTGCTATTCAAATTGGAATTTATCACATTCCTTATCTTTTACCATCCAGGCCCGTACAACCAACTATACGGCACCAAAAACGTATAAGGTGCAGTAACCGTAGCAAAGATGATCGACAATTTCAACCGCAACGATTTTTCCATTTTTCTAAAAGAAATCAAGTAATCAAACACAAAAATCAACACAGCCGATATAAGAAGTGCGGGAACAGTCAAAGAAAGTTCATCCCCCCTAAATCCGCCACCTACTTCAAAGAATGTCATCAGCAACATATATACCGAACCGATGATATCGGCTAACATCCCGAATGCATAAATTTTGAATATGCATGACTTATACCACTGCTTTCTGTTGGTCATCTTTAATGCCACCATGCTGATGATCAAAACGAGACTATCCACAATGAAGTTCACCGGAATCACAATCAACCACGCTAACGGGAACATCAAAAGTAGCCACAAGGGGAAAGCTGCATTGTATAATTTTACATCGTTTTTCTTGTTTCTCATAGAAAACCTCCTCCACCAAGTTTATCTAACAGTTAGATCATACCACATATTTGCCTAAAAGTAAATAAGACAGCCCAATTCTTTACAAATTGAACTGCCCTTGTTGCAAAAAAACGTATAGGCGATTCACGAATCGCCCGCCCGAAACACAACGAAACGAAAACGGGCGATTCGTGAATCTCCCATACGACATCGCAGAAATGGAATACAAAAACAGCACCCACTTGCGTGAGTGCTGTAATTCGATAAAACATATCCAAAAGGGTAAATTATTTCTTGAAGTTTTAGCTCCAGCGTTTGATATCGAGAATATCGCCCTGCAAAGTGTTGCACCAAGATCACACCAAAGTTTTAACAACGATACTCATCAAATAATGGAAATCACTTTTATTAAAGATTGTATAATGCCTGTATCTTCAAGTGAACGACTTACTTGTTTTTATCTATATTTTGAGGAATTTCCATCCGAATATCAAAGACAGCACCGCAGTCTTGGCAACCTTTTGCAACTAATGTTGAGTAGTTTTTTGTAAAAGGGATTCCTTTCTGAGATGCCTTTGTTGTAAAAACCAGCCCCCCGTTCCCTGTTGAAAGTTTTCCTTCAATAATGTTTTCAGAACCACATTTTTCACATTTCATTCTTGCAGACTCCTTATACTTGTTATTTCATAAGTTAAATTACCAAAAAAATTACTTGCTTATTTTTTTGACAAACACATATTGCCATTACACAATTAAGGTTTATCGGTCAGTTCGTATTATATCATAAAATTTTGAAAAAGTAAATAGTACTGCCCATTTTTCACAAATTAAACCGCCCTTGTTGCAAAAAAACGTATGGGAGATTCACAAATCGCCCGTTTTCGTTT
>JAZQKN010000033.1:0-11604 GCA_045542175.1 Acutalibacteraceae bacterium
TTGTCTACCACGCCCGTCCATCTTCGCATCTTACAGAAAACTGCGGTACTTTCTGCAGTGAATCCCTCTATGATCCCTGCAGACACACAAGGATCAGAAAAGTAAAATTCAGTGAGGATATGACACCCTCACTAAAGTAAAAAGGAGATATTTTTATGTTAAAAGAATTATGGAATGTTAATCCCCCTGCACTTTTTGCGGTCATCTGCCTTATCGGTTATTTCTGGGGAATGGCTGTGGTATTTATTCTGAAGCCTCTTAAAAATGCGGAGAGCTTCTCAATAAAACCTGTTGACAATGCGGGAAAAACAGAAATACGCGTTTATTACGGCGGAATATCCTTTGCGCTCGGCTTATTTCTTCTTTATCTCACACTGTCCCTCGGCACCGCTTATCATTCTCTCATCGGCGGAGTAATTTTTGCAACCACCGTATTTACAACAAGAACTGTCTTCCTCTTCGTTGATAAGGGTTGGAAATGTCCCTATACAAAGCTTGCAATCCCCGCAGAAGGGCTTTTCGTTATCGCTCTGTGGACTTGCTTTATTCTTTCAAAAACTCTTTATTAAGCGAAAAAACGCTCCCTGACCAATCGGTAAGGGAGCGTTGATTTTTATTTACATCCGCAGCAGCTTTCACATGAAGTGCAAGCGCTTTCGGGAAGGTTTTCCTGTGCAACGGCGAGCATAAGACGGATTCTGTTTTCCTGGTTAACTCTTGTTGCACCGGGGTCATAGTCGATGGGAACGATGTTTGACTGCGGATAAAGTTCCTTGAGCTTTCTTATCATACCCTTACCTACGATGTGATTGGGCAGACAGCCGAAAGGCTGAGCACAAACAATGTTACCGTAGCCGCTTTCGGCAAGCTCCATCATTTCTGCGGTAAGAAGCCAGCCTTCACCCATCTTACAGCCTGCACCGATAATCTTGGTGCATTTTTCTTTTATATGGTCATAGGGTGCGGGAGCGGTGAAATCACCGTAGCTGTTAACCGCATTGATAAGGTTTGTTTCGATTTTTGAAAGATACCACATTGCAAACTGCATTGCCTTTTTCTTGAAGAAGTTGCCGCCGTAGAGCTTGATGTCTTCAAGGCGGTTATCAACCTTGAAAAGGAAGAAACCGAGCAGACCGGGTACGTTTACCTCGCAATCCTGTGAGGTGATGAATTCTTCAAGGTGGTTATTTGCGAGGGGCGAATATTTAACGTAAATTTCACCTACAACGCCAACCTTGATTTTTTCTGTTTTTACAATGGGGATATTAGCAAACGTTTCGGTGATTTTGGGAAGGTTTTTCTTCATCTCGGAATAAGAGAAGCCCTTGCCCTGTCTGAACATTGCGCTTAAATCGTCAATCCATTTTCTTGTAAGCTTTTCTGCGGCACCCTTTTCAACCTCATAAGGTTCAACCTGATTTTTAAGGAGCATAAGAAGGTCGCCGTAGATTACCGCGGAAAGCATTTTGAGAGCCATTGAAATACGGATTTTAAAGCCGCTGTTTTTCTCAAGACCCGAAAGGTTAAGAGAAATAACGGGCACCTGAGGATAGCCTGCTTTCTTGAGAGCCTTGCGGAGAAGATGGATGTAGTTTGAGGCTCTGCATCCTCCGCCCGACTGTGTGATGAGAAGAGCGGTTTTGTTAACGTCATATTTGCCTGAGTTGAGGGCATCAATGAGCTGACCGATAACAAGAAGAGCGGGGTAGCAGGTATCGTTATGAACGTACTTGAGACCTTCGTCAACAACGGCTCTGCCGTCGTTTTTAAGAAGCTCAACCTTGTAGCCGTATTCACCGAAAATGTTAACAAGCATCGAGAAATGGATGTTTGCCATATTGGGAGCAAGGAGGGTATAGTCCTTCATCTCTTTTGTGAATTCAACTCTGTTATTGGGATTCATGAACTTACCTCCTTATCTGCCTGTTGCGGCGAAAAGACTGCGAAGTCTGATTTTAACCGCACCGGGGTTTGAAATTTCGTCAATTTTAATCTGCGTATAGATTTTACCCTTGCTTTCAAGGATTGAACGCATTTCGTCGGTTGTGATGGCGTCAACGCCGCAACCGAACGAAACAAGCTGAACGATGTTAACGTCGTTTGTTTTAAGCTCCGAAACGTACTTTGCAGCCGCATAGAGTCTTGAATGGTAAGTCCACTGGTCGAGAACGTCTGTGGGGAATTTTTCAACAAGATGGCTTACGGAATCCTCTGTAATTACAGCCGCACCGCATTCACAGATGAGCTTGTCAATGCTGTGGTTGATTTCTTCGTCGAGGTGATAGGGTCTGCCGCAAAGGATGATTACGGGCAGATTTTCTTTCTTTGCCTGTTCAAAGTATTCCATACCCTTGTTGCGAAGAGCATCCATATAGCCGTGATATTCCTTGAAAGCGGCGTCTGCGGCTTCGCTGACCTCTTTGAGAGGAATGTTGCCGAAGTTTTCGCAGAGAACAGCGTGGATTCTGGGAACAAAATCCTTGGGTCTGTGAAGACCGAAATAGTCGCTTATAAAGTTGATGTTTTTAAGGTCGCCTACGTTGGAGCGGATAACCTCGGGGTAATACGCAACAACGGGGCAGTTATAGTTGTTATCGCCGAGACCTTCATCGATGTTATAGGTCATACAGGGGTAGAAAATATGCTTTACGCCCTGCTTGAGAAGTGACTCAATGTGACCGTGAAGAAGCTTTGCGGGGTAGCATACGGTATCCGAGGGGATAGTGTGCTGACCGTCGAGATAAAGCTGTCTTGTTGAAGATTCGGATATAGCTACGCCGAAGCCGAGTTTTGTGAAGAAAGTATGCCAGAAGGGGAGAAGCTCAAACATATTGAGCCCCATAGGAATGCCGATTGTTTCACGCTTGCCTTCGGTGGGCTTGTATGAAGCGAGCATATCCTTTTTGTACTGGAACATATTGAGCTTGCACTCTTCCTGTGCCTTTACGAGAGGCTTACTGCAACGGTTACCGCCGATAAAGGTTTTGCCGCTGCTGAAGGTGTTAACGGTAAGACGGCAGTTATTACTGCACTTTCCGCAGTTAACGGCTTTTACTTTATGTTCGAAAGTTCTGAGGTCTTCTGCCGAAGCAAGAGTGCTCTTTTCAGTTGCTTTTTCCATTGAATAAAGAGCCGCGCCGTAAGCACCCATAAGACCCGAAATGTTGGGACGGATAACGTCTCTGCCGATTTCCTGCTCAAAAGCACGGAGCACTGCGTCATTGAGGAAGGTACCGCCCTGAACAACGATATTCTGACCGAGCTCATCGGCACTTGCCGCTCTGATAACCTTATAAAGAGCGTTTTTGACAACGCTGATGGAGAGACCTGCCGAAATGTTTTCGATTGAAGCACCGTCTTTCTGAGCCTGCTTAACGGATGAATTCATAAACACCGTACAGCGTGAGCCGAGGTCAACGGGCTTGTCCGCAAACAGACCGAGCTTTGAGAATGAAGCGATGTCGTAAGCCCAGGCGGCGGCAAAGGTCTGAAGGAAAGAGCCGCAACCTGATGAACAGGCTTCATTAAGGAAAATGTTATCAATAGTGTTGTTCTTTATTTTAAAACATTTAATATCCTGACCGCCGATATCGATGATGAAATCAACGTTGGGCTTGAATTTCTTTGCGGCGGTATAGTGGGCAACGGTTTCAACAATACCGAAATCAACCGAGAAAGCATTCTTGATGATTTCTTCGCCGTAGCCTGTTACAGCACTTGAAGCAACGATTGCTTCGGGGAATTCGCGGTAGAATTCCTCAAGGAATTCCTTTGCAAGCACAACGGGATCGCCGTTGTTGGGCAGATAGCGGCTGAAAACGATTTCGCCGTCAGAGTTTACTGCGGCAGCCTTAACAGTTGTTGAGCCTGCGTCAATGCCTATGTAAATCTTTTTATCCGCAGTGAGACCTGCGTCTGTGGGAATCATTGCCTTTGCGTGACGGTTTTTGAAATCGTCATATTCTTTTTCTTCAGCGAAAAGTCTCTTTGCGGCAAGATATTCACCGTGGTTTTCGGAATTTGCAATTTTATCAGTTATTTCGTCAATGTTTACCGTCTTGGTGCTTGCTGAAAGTGCGGCACCGAGAGCAACGAAATAAAGCGAATTATCAGGGCAGATGCCATTTACTCCAAGACCCTTGTCAAAAGCTGAACGAAGCTCTGAAAGGAAATGGAGAGGTCCGCCGAGATAAACAACGTTGCCTTCAATTTTTCTGCCCTGTGCAAGACCTGATACGGTCTGGTTAACAACGGCAGTGAAGATGCTTGCTGAAATATCGTTCTTTCTTGCACCCTGATTGATGAGGGGCTGAATATCTGATTTTGCAAAAACACCGCAGCGTGAAGCGATTGAGTAAATTCTGGTGTGCTCTTTTGCAAGCTCGTTCATTTCAGTGGGAGTGATATTCATAAGCGATGCCATCTGGTCAATGAATGCGCCTGTGCCGCCTGCACAAGAGCCGTTCATTCTTACTTCGACTCCGCCTGTGAAGAAAAGAATCTTTGCGTCTTCGCCGCCGAGCTCGATAACTGCATCAGTGCCGGGCAGAAGACGTGAAACAGCAATTCGGGTTGCATAAACTTCCTGAACGAAATCGAGATTAAGCTCGTGAGCAAAGCCCATACCTGCTGAGCCTGCAACCACAAGAGAAACCTCTTTTGATTCGGGAAATCTTTTTGCAATTTCCGAAAGCATTTCTGCACCTTTTTCCGCGATATGCGAAAAATGGCGTTCGTATGATTTGTAAATTATTTCGTTATTTTCATCAAGGGCAACACACTTTAAGGTTGTTGACCCAACGTCCATACCAATTCTCATAACACGAAAAACCTCTATTATGCTTACGCATGTTTACGGGATTCAACTTCAAGCTCTGCGCATTCTCTCATAAGCCTTGCAACTTCGTTATAAAGCTTTTCGTTTGCTTCCTTTACGGTCATACCGTCAACCTTGAAGGGTTTGCCGAAAAGAATACGGAGATTTTTGCTTCTGAACTTGTAATCGCCTGTGATGCCGAAGGGTAAAATATATGCGCCCGATTTCTGTGCCATCGAAACGGCACCTGTCTTGAAAGGAAGAAGGAAAGCATCTGTCTTGTTTCTTGTTCCTTCGGGGAAGATGCCTATTGCACCGTCTTTTCTGAGAACTCTTGTTGCACTCATTGCACATGAAAGGTCACGTGTTGAGCGGTCAACGGGGATACAGCCTGCAAATCTGAAAAACCATGCAAGCTTGCCGTCGAAATATTCTTTCTTTGCGATGTAGTGGATTGTTCTTTTGGTTGACATTATTGTCAGGCACTGGTCAAGAACGTGCTTGTGGTTACCGGCAATAACGAGTTTGCCCTCTGCGGGGATGTTTTCTGCACCGATAACTGTGGGGTTATACCACAGCTTGAACAGCGGTGATGACAGAACGCGGACTATCTGATAGCCTCTGTCTCTGTCTTCAGGTCTTTTCTTACTCATTTGTTTGTCTCCTTTTGTCCTTCGATAATACCCGTTTTTACAATTTCCATAAGTTGATTGTTTGATTCTTCAAGATTTTCGCCAACCGTCATAGGTTCGTGAAAAACAACCTTGAGTCCCTTCTTGAAAGGCTTATATCCGCCTGTGATTACAAAGGGAACGATTTTTGTGTTTGTGTCACCCGCCATTTTAACAGCTCCGAATTTGAACGGCATAATAACGTCGTCCGTACGGTTGATGGTTCCTTCGGGGAAGATGCCGATAACTTTGTTATCGCGCAGATACTCCTCTGCTGTTTCGAGGGAGTGTCTGTCTTTTGTACGTCGGTTTACGGGAATGATTCCGCAGGCTTTGAACAAAGGACCGAGAACGCCTTTGATAAGCTCATCCTTTGCCATATAGTGAACACAGCGCTTGGTTGAGCATCCGATTAAAAGGCAGTCAAGGAATCCTGTGTGATTGCCCGCAAGAACGATTGAGCCGTTTGTCGGGATATGTTCTTTGCCGATAATCTGAGGTCTGTAAATCAGCTTGAACAAACCGCCGAGAGGAGCTCTTATCGCTCTGTAAAACAACGGTTCTTTCATAAAATTTTGTCCTCCTGTTATATATATACGATAAAAAATAAGAAATATCCTGTTTGTCAGTTTTGCACAATTAAAGATATTATACATTATGCAATATGAAAGGTCAATAAACAAAAGTTATATAAAATGTCTAATTTTGGAATTTTAAACTTAAACAACGCGTTCAGTTTTGATATCAAACTATCGATAAAATGATATCGATAAAGATATATCAATAAAGTTATACCGTTATGCACTTTTTATATTTCACACTTTGCTCCCGATGTGTTAAAATTTGAATTGTTGGAAATAAAATTAACACTCAGGAGGACAATGAAATGGCAAGATTTACATTACCCAGAGATCTCTATCACGGCAAGGGCTCACTTGAAGCTCTCAAAACTCTTACAGGCAAAAAAGCAATCGTTTGCGTAGGCGGCGGCTCAATGAAAAAGTTCGGCTTCCTTGATACAGTTGTAGCTTATCTTGAAGAAGCAGGCATGGAAGTCAAGCTTTTCGAAGGTATTGAACCCGACCCCTCTGTTGATACAGTTATGAAGGGCGCTGCAGTTATGCAGGAATTCGAGCCCGATTGGATCGTAGCTATCGGCGGCGGCTCACCCATCGACGCTGCAAAGGCTATGTGGATCAAATATGAATATCCCGAAATCACATTTGAAGAAATGTGCAAGGTTTTTGGTATTCCCGAGCTTCGTAAAAAGGCTCGTTTCGTAGCTATCCCCTCAACATCAGGCACAGCTACAGAAGTTACGGCTTTCTCAGTTATTACTGACTATGAAAAGGGTATCAAATATCCTCTTGCTGACTTCGAAATCACACCCGACATTGCAATTGTTGACTCAGCTCTTGCTGAAACAATGCCTCAGAAGCTCGTTGCCCACACAGGTATGGACGCTATGACTCACGCTGTTGAAGCTTACGTTTCAACCTGCAACTGCGATTTCACAGATCCTCTTGCTCTTCACGCAATCAAGATGATTGATGAAAACCTTGTAAATTCATATAACGGCGACAACGGTGCAAGAGAAAAAATGCACAATGCACAGTGCCTTGCAGGTATGGCTTTCTCAAACGCACTTCTCGGTATTGTTCATTCAATGGCTCACAAGACAGGTGCTGCATTTGACGATTTCGGCGCTCACATCATCCACGGTGCCGCAAACGCAATGTACCTTCCCAAGGTTATTGAATTCAACGCAAAGGAAGAAACAGCTGCAAAGCGTTACGCTGAAATCGCTGATTTCATCGGTCTTGGCGGCGAAACAGTTGCTGATAAGGTTGAAAACCTCATTCAGTACCTCAGAGGTATGAATGATAAGCTCAACATTCCTCAGTGCATCAAGAACTACGGTGCAGACAGCTACTTTGCAGAGCAGGGCTTCGTTCCCGAAGAAGTATTCCTTGAGAGACTTCCCGAAATCGCAAAGAACGCAGTTGGCGACGCTTGTACAGGTTCAAATCCCCGTCAGCCCTCCGTTGAAGAAATGGAATAGCTCTTCAAGTGCTGCTACTATGACCTCAGAGTTGATTTCTGATTAAATTGAAATTGCTTAAATAATCCCTATATATAAGCCGCTGATACCCTCCAAAGCATCAGCGGCTTTCTGCTTAATATATTGAAAAGGATGTGAGATAATGAAAGCGAATGCGGCGGTGCTTAAAAGGTTGCCCGTTTATCTGCAGTTTTTACGCTGTCTGCCTGAAGAAACGGTTAATATTTCTGCGGCGGCAATTGCAAGAAGCATAGGCTACGGCGACGTACAGGTGCGAAAGGATTTGGCGCTTGTAAGCGGCGAAGGTAAGCCCAAAACAGGTTACGAAAAGGCCGGACTTATAAAATCGCTTGAAGATTATCTCGGTTATTCATCACCCCAGAAAGCAGTTATAATCGGAGCGGGCAAGCTTGGGCTTGCGCTTATGGAATATGAAGGCTTCAGGGAATGGGGTCTCGAAATTTCAGCGGCTTTTGATAACAATGAAGCGAGAATAAATCCCTCAAAGAACGTACACGGCATAGAAATGCTTTCGGATTTTTGCAAAGGGAACGGCATAAAAATCGGCATAATCGCAGTGCCTGCCGCGGCGGCACAGGAGGTCTGCGATTTACTCTGCGAAGCTTCTGTGAAAGCAATATGGAGCTTTGCTCCCGCCAGCCTCAAAGTGCCCGAAGGCATAGCGGTTCAGTATGAGAATATGGCGGCTTCAATTGCGAGCGTACTTTGCTCAATAGAAGAATAAAAGCAGTGAGATTTTTCTCACTGCTTTATTTTATATACATTATATAATAAAATTGGCTTGTACAGATAATCCGTACAAGCCATTTATCATTTATTATTTATACTTGGGTCTTGCAACGTAGGAAGTGTGGAGAACTTCGTGAGCAACGTGGCTGCCGGGTTCACCAAAGTATTCCTTATAAACAGTCTTAACTGCTTCGCTTTCGTGTGACTTTCTTACGGGGAGGTTTTCGTCTGCTGTGTAGAGAGCCTTACCTCTGATACCCTTAAGGTCAGTGAAGTTGTGAACTGTTGCGGGCTGAGTGGGCTGACCGCCGCCGTTTACGCAACCGCCGGGACAAGCCATAATTTCAACGAACTGATAGTCGCATGTGCCTGCCTTGATAGCGTCCATAACTTTCTTTGCGTTTGCAAGTCCGCTTGCTGCGCAAACCTTAACTTCAAGACCTGCAACTGTGTATGAAGCTTCCTTAAGACCTTCTGTACCTCTTACTTCTGTGAATTCAAGTGACTTGAGTTCTTCGCCTGTAAGAGTTTCAACAGCAGTTCTCAGAGCAGCTTCCATAACGCCGCCTGTTGCACCGAAGATTACGCCTGCACCTGTGCCTTCGCCGAGAGGATTGTCGAATTCTTCGTCGGGAAGAAGGTTGAAGTTGATACCTGCTGTATCAATCATTCTTGCGAGTTCGCGAGTTGTAAGAGCGTAGTCAACGTCAGCGTAGCCGCTTGCTGACTGGTCTTCTCTGCCGCATTCGAACTTCTTGGCAGTACAGGGCATAATGCTTACAACAACGATATCCTTGGGATCGATGCCCATCTTCTTTGCATACCAGGTCTTGGTTACTGCACCGAACATCTGCTGGGGTGACTTACAGCTTGAAAGGTGTGCAAGCTGATCAGGATAGTAGTGTTCGCAGTATTTAACCCAACCGGGTGAGCATGATGTGATGAGGGGAAGAGCGCCGCCGTTCTTGATTCTTTCAAGAAGTTCGTGAGCTTCTTCAAGGATTGTAAGGTCAGCTGAGAAATCGGTATCAAACACCTTATCAAAGCCGAGTCTGCGAAGAGCAGCAACCATCTTACCTGTTACGTTAGTGCCGATTTCGTTGCCGAAAGCTTCACCGAGAGTAACTCTGATTGAGGGAGCTGTATTAACAACAACAAACTTTTCGGGGTTGTTGATTGCTTCGAATACCTTTGCGGTATCGTCCTTTTCATAGAGTGCGCCTACGGGGCAATGTACGATACACTGACCGCAGGATACGCATGAGAAATCGAAGAGGGGAAGCTCAAAGGGTGAGCCGATGTGAGTATCGAAACCTCTTGCGTTAGCGCCGATTACGCTGATAGCCTGATTGTCACAAGCAGCAACGCAGCGACGGCAGAGGATACACTTGCTGTTATCTCTGATCATATGAGGAGCTGAATCGTCGAACTGGAATTCGGGATATGCACCTGCATAAGCATTTTCGTCTTCAACGCCGTAATCCTTGCAAAGCTTCTGAAGTTCGCAGTTGCCGCTTCTTACGCATGAAAGACATTCTTTTCTGTGAGTTGAAAGTATAAGCTCAAGAGTGTGCTTACGGCTCTTTCTTACCTTTTCTGAGTTTGTGAAGATTTCCATACCCTCGTTAACGGGGAAAACGCAAGCTGAAACGAGTGAACGGGCACCCTTAACTTCAACCATACAAATACGGCAAGCGCCGATTTCGTTCATTTCCTTAAGGTAGCAGAGAGTGGGGATTTCAATACCTGCATATCTTGCAGCTTCAAGAATTGATATGCCGCCGGGAACGCTCAGGGGCATATTGTTAATTTTGATATTTACCATATTCATTGCTTTATGCCTCCTATATTAGCCTTTGATGATTGCGCCGAACTTACATGAATCCATGCAAGCGCCGCACTTAATGCACTTATCTGTATCGATAACGTGAGGATTCTTAACTGTGCCGCTGATTGCGCCAACGGGGCACTTTCTTGAACAGAGAGTACAGCCCTTACATTTATCAGCAACGATTGAGTAGCTGAGAAGGTCTTTACATACGCCTGCGGGGCACTTCTTGTCAACAACGTGAGCAATATATTCTTCGCGGAAGAACTTGAGTGTTGAAAGAACGGGGTTGGGAGCTGTCTGGCCGAGACCGCAGAGTGAGTTTTCCTTGATGTAATATGCAAGTTCTTCAAGCTTGTCAATATCTTCAAGTGTGCCGTTACCTGATGTGATCTTTTCAAGAAGTTCCATCATACGCTTTGTACCGATACGGCAGGGTGAGCACTTACCGCAGGATTCGTCAACTGTGAAATCAAGGAAGAACTTAGCAATGTCAACCATACAGTTGTCTTCGTCCATAACGATAAGACCGCCTGAACCCATCATACAGCCGATAGCTGTGAGGTTATCGTAGTCGATAGCTGTGTCGATAAGGTGAGCGGGGATACAACCGCCTGAAGGTCCGCCTGTCTGAGCAGCCTTGAACTTCTTGCCGTTGGGGATACCGCCGCCGATATCATAAATGATGTCACGAAGGGTTGTGCCCATGGGGATTTCAACAAGACCTGTGTTTTCGATCTTGCCGCCGAGTGCGAATACCTTTGTACCCTTTGACTTTTCTGTACCCATTGATGCAAACCAGTCAGCACCCTTGAGGATGATCTGAGGAATGTTTGCAAATGTTTCAACGTTGTTTTCTGTTGTGGGCTTGCCGAAAAGACCCTTTACTGCGGGATAGGGAGGACGGGGACGGGGTTCGCCTCTGTTACCTTCGATTGAAGTCATAAGAGCTGTTTCTTCACCGCAAACGAATGCACCTGCACCGAGACGGATGAAGAGGTCGAAATCGAAGCCTGAATCGAAGATGTTCTTGCCGAGAAGTCCGTATTCTCTTGCATCGTCGATAGCCTTCTGAAGACGCTGAACAGCGATGGGATATTCAGCACGAACGTAAACGTAACCTTCTGTTGCACCTGTTGCATAGCCGCAGATAGCCATAGCTTCGATGATGCAGTGGGGGTCGCCTTCAAGAACTGAACGGTCCATGAATGCACCGGGGTCACCTTCGTCAGCGTTACATACAACGTATTTCTGGTCTGCTGCGTTTGCTGCAGTGAAGCTCCACTTGAGGCCTGTGGGGAAACCGCCGCCGCCTCTGCCGCGAAGACCTGAATCCTTGATTACCTGAATAACGTCCTGAGGAGTCATTTCGGTAAGAACCTTGCCGAGAGCGGCATAGCCGTCCATAGCAATGTATTCATCGATGTTTTCGGGGTTGATAAGACCGCAGTTACGAAGAGCAACTCTCTTCTGTGTC
>JAZQKN010000034.1:0-8124 GCA_045542175.1 Acutalibacteraceae bacterium
CTAAAGAAGAGATAATAATACAATATCCGTTTGGAAAAGAGGTAATTTGTTTAAAAGATATAACAGACATTCATTTTAGTTATGAACGGTTATTACGCTATACTAATGCCGGATATTATCAAATTATGTATAATGGCGGAAACAAAAAACGCTTTTATTTTCAAGGTAAAATATACAAAAACAAAAAAACAACACAGTTATTAAATGATTTCTGCAGTGATAAAATGAAAGACCTATAAGAGTGATATAACTTGACAAATAAGAATTAATCAGTCTGTTCTTTTGTGCAATAAGTTCCTTTTCAAAGGTGGCAAATTACCTCTGAAAATTACAATTTATCTGTCATTAACATTGTATCGATATACAGTAAAAACTTCGCGTTTTGCGGAGTTTTTGTTTTTATAAAATATATGAAGTATTATTGAAATAGTTTTTGCCGTGTGATATTATTATTTTCAGGTGATGTATATGAAATCGTTTGTCAGTCTTGTCAGTAACGGTGAGTACAGTATCGGATGTACGGGGCAAACAGTAAGTGTGTTTGACAAATGCGGCGCAGAAATTGCGAAATTCAAGGACTTACCCTATGCCTATGACTGCGCAATATCCCCGAAGGGTGATGTTTTCGTCGTTAAAACAACCGAAGGCAGGCTTGCGGTTTATTCTCTTGACGGGATGCGCCTTGTCAAAAAATTCAGATTTTCTACCGTTGATGAAATGCAGGATGATAATTTCTGTTTTTCGCATGACGGTGAAGAGTTTTATAATATCGAAAGGCATACCGACGGATGCAAAACCGCACTCTCGGTATATGACACAAAGGATTTCTCGCTTAAGAAAAGGCTTTTTTCGGATAATACCGATATGATGCTCAGCTGTGTGGAAATAAGCGACGGCGAGATTTATCTTCTGGGATTTTTCCGAAAGAGTAAGACGGGGATTTTCGGAAAGAAACAAATCGGAGTTGCAGAAAAATTCTTCATCGCAAAGCTTGTCGGTGATGAAATTTGCGATATCCGCTATATCTCCGAAAACGATTATAGCTTTTACAAATATTATAAGAAAGCTGAAATGAGCGGCTTTACCGAGGAGAGAAAAAGACTTTCGGGTTTGGATGACGACGTGCTGACTGATGCGCATGAACGTGGATTTTCGGCATATGATTTGTGGAAAAACGGAACTAATGAATAATTCCGAGGAGAATAAAAATGAACAGAAAAACGCTATTGATATTTGCAAAGAGAATATTCAGCAGCAGTTCTCAGGAAAAAGCAATAAATAATTTGTTGCAGCTTCAATCAATTTTGGCGGAGCAGGGTGCAAGTGAGGATGATATACAGCTTGTTAAAACAATGATTATGAGTGCGCCGGAGCTTAAAGAGCTTGCTGCGAAACCTGATTTCACCGAAGAAGATATAAGGATTGCCGAAAGGCGTGCGAAGGAAAGAAAAGCCAGGGAGGAAGCTGCAGCTCGTTACAGCAGATGTTGATATGAAAACTTATATGGACGGCAACTATATTGTTGCAGATAAAACAATTATATCATACGCAGGTGACTGTCCGTATGAAACGGTCCCGGATCATTTCGGCGATATTACCGTTTCAGCGATTGGCGATTCCGCATTTATGCAATCCTCCAAACTTAGGTGCGTAATGCTTCCGCCCGGACTAAAAAAGCTCGGGAGCAGGGCTTTCGCATTCTGTAGCGATTTGTCGATTGTATTTGTGCCCGGAACACTTTCGGATATAGGTGAACGGGCACTGTGGGACTGCTTTTCTCTCGCTGATATCACAATATTCGATCTGGAGCTTACCGCAGAAGAGTATTATTCTCTTAAGAATTCAGCGGCTTTCAGCTGCAACGGGATTTACGTAACAAAGAAACCGCCTCAAATAGAGCTTGTTCATAAATTGGCAGCCGGTTTGGGAATTACTGCTGTGAGCACAATTCCCGACGGTGTATCGATGCTGTTTCATCTGACTAAGCTTGATGACGAAAAGGGAAAATTCGTATTTCAGAAATCGATTCCTGTTGTCGGCTATTCCAAGCCTTTTTTTGAAAGCAAAGTGTTTTTTGAACACAGGGCCGAGTCTGAATTAAATGAATTAATCAGCGAAAAAACGGAGTCGGATATTGATCAGTGTGTCCGTATGGGCAAATTTCGCTACCCGAGCAGATGCACGGTTTTCACCTTTGACGACAAAAAAACAAGAGAAGTAAACGGTAAATTTCTGATTTACGCATCGCTGAAAACCGGCTATTTTTTCTGGCAATCATCTCAACCGGTAATATATAACGGAAAAAAATATTATATTTATCGCAGGCACTATCTGAATCCTGACGGCAGACTTGGGTTTGTACGCAGGGACATTGCTGTCTATAGCGATAAAGGTTTGGTTACAGATAAAAAGGAGGCGCAGGAGGTATATGCAAAATACAGACTGTTATCTATCCTGTGATAAAATTCAGAAGACAAGAACAGTTACCGTTTTCGGGAAAAAGATTAATCTGAAAAATTATCTTTGTTCACCCGACGGTGTGAATTATAAACAGAAGCCTGAGGACATCAAGGTGCAGGTGTCGGTTTGTCCTACGAGTTATTGTGCCGCCGCCTGTCCCTTCTGCATTGCAAATGATACGGATGTCAGGCAGTTTATTGACGTAAAAAAGCTGGAGAAGGTGCTTCGTCAGCTTGATGCGCAGGGGATAGTCCGCGGAATATCCATTACGGGCGGCGAGCCTTTTACCGACGTCGGTCTGCTAAACGAGACGGTCAATCTTGTTTTTGATGTATTCGGAGAGAGCATAGAGGTTTCGCTGACAACAAACGGCATCAATCTTCACAGAATGCACGAAATTGAAATGCTTTCGTACCTTGATGCGCTTCACATCAGCAGGCATCACTATGATGACGGAATCAACCAACGGATTTTCGGAATATCCGTGCCGACAAAGGATGAGCTTTCGGAGATTCTTCACTCCGTCAGCTACAGAGACCTTTTTGTGCTAAACTGTATGCTTTTGAAGGATTATGTCGGTACGACGGAGGAAATACATAAATTTCTTGATTTTGCAATTGAAGTCGGTGCAGGCAAGGTTGCTTTTATAGCCTGCTCTCCCGCTAACGATTTTGCCCGTGAGCAAACAATGGACTATACAACGGTGCTTCGGGAGGACGACCCTTCGTTGCTTTTTACTCGGGGATACCGTGATTTTGACGTTTGCAGATGCCAGGACGGAATATATGCGTCCGGGACGGGCGAAATTATCCAGTTTTACGGACGCAACACCAACGCGACCGATTGCAAATACTGCAGAGGTTTTGTTTACGGTGCGGATAATCATCTGCGTGCCGGATTTGACGGTGAAATAATTATTTAGGTGAATAAATATGAATGTGGAAAAGGAAATACAGCGTTTTAAAATGGAAATGTTTCGCAAGATGCCTTTCTACGGTGATATCCTGATGCATGTGGTATTTGTTGAGGACAAGAGAGTATCGGTTGCGGCTACTGACGGAAAAACGATATGGTATAATCCGGATTTCTTGTCAAAGCTTGATCTGGGCAAAGTGTATTTTATTCTTATGCATGAGCTCTTTCACGTTCTGTTGCGCCACGGTGTGAGAAATATGGACGGAACAAGGGACAAGGACGTTTGGAATGCTGCATGTGATATTATAATCAATAATATGTTGTTACATATGAGAAGCCAGATGCGATCTGTGGATATTCCTTTTGAAAAGCCGGAAATCGGAGTTTTTGCCACTGTAAGAAGTGGCGAAACTGCTGAGAATTTATATTGCAGAATTCTTTCGGATAACTTGAAAAAGAACGAAAATGAAAAAAAACTGATGATCCGTTGCGCCTACACCTTATGGGGTGAGCCAAAGTTTAATAAAACGGATATTCCGTCGGATATCAGAACCTTTGAACTTACGCCTGAGGAAATGGAGTCTAACGATCAGTCTATCCGTGATATTATAAAATCGGCTGTTCAAAAGGAAAAAGGCAGGGGAATGGGAGAAAGCTATTTTATCCCTAAGGAGCTCTACACTTTTATAGAGGGCAAAAAAATCGATTGGCGCAGATTGCTCAAGGATTATCTTTCCGAAGAAATAGGAGATGATTCATCCTATGCTACTCCCGAGCGAAAATATCTGCATATGGATCTGATTTTGCCTGGACATTCTCTGACTGAGGAGAAAATAGAAGAAATCTGGGCGTTTGTCGATTCATCGGGCTCTGTAGACGAGGTGGAAATGTCAAAATTCCTTACTCAGCTCTATCATATCTCGAGAGATTTTAAGTGTGTTTTCAACATTTGCTATTGGGACACAAGCGTTACAGATGTTTATAAAAAGATTATGAGTGAGGATGACATTATGAAGTGCCTTCCGAAGCACAGCGGCGGCACGGATATAAACTGCATATACAGATGGATAAGTAAAAATAAGGTCAAGCCGGATATTATGCTTATTCTGACAGACGGATATTTCGGAAGGCTGACGGCGCCTGAATTCAAACGCAGCCTCGGCAAAAAAACCATTCTCGTACTCAGCACAGATATACTTGAAAATGACGATATGAAAAAAATCGGCAAAATTGCAAGACTGTAGGAGGGAAAAATATGACACTCAAGGAATTCGGAGAATGCATTGAATATAATATTCAGCACAATATCAAACACGCTTTGCTCGGCCTCGGAGCACCCGGTGTCGGCAAGTCACAGTTGGTCAGACGCATAGGTGAAAAATATGGATATAAGGTTATCGATATCCGCCTTGCACAGATGTCCGAGGTTGAAATCGGCGGCCTGATTTATCCCAATGAGAGCAGAACGAAAACTGTATGGCTTGCTCCCGAAATTCTACCCAACGAAGAGAGAGACGGCAAAAAAACCATCCTTCTTCTTGATGAAATCACGTCATGCACAAAACGTGTTCAGGTTGCGGCATATCAGCTTATTCTCGACAGAAAAATCGGACAGTATACTCTTCCCGAGGGCACGTTCGTTATCGCTCTCGGTAACAGAGAGGATGACGACGGCGTTTATATCCAGCTTGCGGGTCCTCTGGCTGACCGTTTTGAAATACATTATCTTGAGCCTAATTTTGAGGACTGGAAAAATGACTACGCGCTCAAATTCGGCGTTCATCCTCTGGTCGTAAGCTATCTTACCTTCAAACCCGATGCATTGCATACTCAGGCTGTCAGCGACGGGAATATGGTGTTTGCAACACCCCGTTCATGGGTAAGGGTAAGTGATATTCTGAAGTTTGACAGCGATATCAGCAAGGCTGTAATCAGAAACAAGATTATCGGCAACGTCGGCGAAACGCAGGGTAATCAGTTTATCGAATTCTGTAAAAAGCACCGAAGCGTGGTGACGGCAGATGATTTTATTGACGGAAAAGCAGACTCACCCAAATCCGCTGACGAGGCTTCAATTCTGGTTAACTCGATTCTGAATAAGGTTTCATTCCTTGGAGATATGAGTGATGTTGACGAGCTTACCGCAGGGCAGACGGCTGTCCTTGAAAAAGTTATCCGCTCAATGTTCCGCTTTTCACATTCCGAATATACGATTATGGGCCTCAAGGGTCTTGTGGACCTTAACCGTAAGCAGGTGAAAAAGGTTTATATGAAGTTGAATGACAAAAATATTCTTACGTTTATCAAGAATAATAAATATGCTCTCGGTCTTGATGATGAGGATTTCTCTGCAGGAAAGAGCCGATGGCTTGCAATGTGGGAATAACAGGAGGAGCATACCGTGAATAAAATCAAGTCTTTCATAAAAACAGAATTATCAGGCTGGAAGCCGTTTGAGGTAATCTGGCTTTTGGTTGCAACAGCCGTTATTCTCGGCCTTTCAATTTATTGGAAGGATACGGCTACAGGAATTATCTGCTCGCTTACGGGTGTCTGGTGCGTTGTGCTTACGGGCAAGGGCAAGGTTTCAAACTTTTTATTCGGCATCGTAAACGTTATTCTCTATGCCTACATATCCTACGGGGCGAAATATTACGGCGAGGTAATGTTGAATATCCTTTACTATCTGCCCTGCAGTGTTATCGGTTTGTTTATATGGGGCAAAAATGTTGATGAGGAAAGCGGCGAGGTTGTCAAGAAGAGCCTCAGTGTAAAGGAATCACTGATTGTGTATCCTCTGACGGCGTTGGGCGTGGTAGGATACGGCTTTATCCTCAAGGCTATGGGCGGCACTCTTCCGTTTATTGACAGTATAAGTACTGTGCTTTCGGTGGTCGCACAGATTCTTTGTCTCAAGAGATTTGCGGAGCAGTGGATTTTGTGGATTGTCATTGACGCAGTAACGGTTGTGATGTGGGCTTATAACTATATGAATGGCGGCGAAAGCATTGCGACGTTTCTGATGTGGATTGTGTATCTTGTCAATGCAGTTATTATGTATATCAAATGGCGTAAGGACGTGAAGAAATGCAGTACAAAGTAGGAGTATACGGCGGATGCTTCAATCCGATTCATCTCGGTCATGTCGATTGCATTCTTCAGGCTGCCAATCAGTGTGAGGAGCTTTACATTATCCTTTCGGTTTCAACAAAGCTCAGGGAAATCGATTACAGAATCCGATACCGCTGGCTGTATCAGCTTACCGAGCATATCGGCAACGTGAAAATCCTGATTCTTGAAGATAACTGTAATGCCAAAAGCGAATACACGCCCGAAGCGGCAAAGGCTGATTGCGAATATATCAAAGCAACAATAGACAAACCCGTTGATGCGGTTTTCTGCGGCAGCGATTACGGTAAGGACAGTTTCTGGGGAGTCTGTTATCCCGAAAGCGAATTCGTTTCATTTCCGAGGAATGAGATGAATTCAACGGATATACGGAAAAATCCGTACAGGCACTGGGATTGGATTCCCACCGTTGCAAGACCGTATTTTGTCAAGAAGGTGTTGCTTATCGGAGGGGAGAGCACGGGTAAATCCACGCTCACCGTCAATCTGGCAAACAGATTCAACACTAATTATATTGATGAAGCAGGCCGTGAAATCTCGATGAGGTCGGGGGATGACAGGCTTATGCTTCAGCAGGATTATACCGAAATCCTGCTCACACATAAGATGAATGAAATCGAGGCTATGAAGTCAAGCAATAAGGTGCTGTTTATCGATACGGATGCGTTGATAACGAGGTTTTACCTTGAGTTTCTTGATAAGGAAACCTCTGAAAAAAACACCGTCCTTGCTGATGCGGTTGACGGAATCAACTCCTATGACCTGATACTTTTTCTTGAGCCTGACGTGAAATTCGTGCAGGATGGCGGAAGAAGCGAGGAAATCCATAGTGACAGAGTGAAATACAGTGAGCAAATCAAGGATATTTTCAGAGCTCACAGCAGGAATTTCATCTGCATTTCAGGCGACTATCAGACCAGGTATCTGACGGCGATAAAGGAAGTTGAAAAGCTGTTTGAATAACCTTTGAAGGTTGATGCCGTTGTCGTTTCTATAAATTAATTAATATTACGGAGGCAGTTATGAAGCATTTATTGGTTGTTGTGGATATTCAGAAGGATTTTGTCGACGGAGCTCTCGGCACTGCAGAGGCGGTTGCCATGGTTGGAAATGCAGCAAAGAAAATCAGAGAGTTTGACGGCGATATTTTCGTCACCTACGATACCCATTTTGAAAATTATATGGAATCTGCAGAGGGGGCAAAACTTCCCGTGCCTCATTGCATAAAAGGTACAGAAGGCTGGGAACTTAACGAAACCGTTGCTCAGGCTCTTGCCGATAAAAAATATACAGCCGTTGAAAAAAATACGTTTGGCTCGGTTGAGCTTCCGTCTATTGTGAGAGAATCGGTGGGTGATGAAGATTTTGATATAACTCTTATCGGTCTTTGCACGGATATCTGCGTTGTATCAAATGCGCTTATCCTGAAGGCGAATTTTCCCGAGAAGGAAGTATACGTTGATGCATCCTGCTGTGCAGGCGTAACGGTTGATACGCATAAAGCGGCGCTTGCCACGATGAAAATGTGTCAGATAAATGTTGAAGGAGAATGAAGATGTTTAATGCACAGAAGATAAAAGATGAATGCGTTTTATGGATAAGAAAATTTTTCGAGGAAAA
>JAZQKN010000035.1:0-6057 GCA_045542175.1 Acutalibacteraceae bacterium
ATAAGCATACTTCGTTTTGTTCGGTGCGGAAATAATCTTTATGCCTGTCACCTTTGCGGCAGGGTTTTCGGGGTTTTCGGGTGTTTCAGCCTTTTTATACTGCGCAACAACGGTTATATCCTCATCGGGCATTGTGTCAGAAATTTCGGGCAACCATCCGATGAAGGTATAGCCTTCTTTTTCGGGGTTTTGGGGAGCGGTTATTGCCGCACCGTATTCAAGCGTTACTGCCGCAATTTCGCTGCCGCCCGCAGTGTCAAAGGTGATTGTGTATTTATTCACCTGCCACTGTGCGGTGAATTCAAGATTTTCTGCAGGCATTGTTTCTGGCACGGCGGATGACCAGCCGACAAAGGTATGACCCTCTTTTTCGGGGTTTTCGGGTGCATAAAGAGCGTCACCTTCAGTAACATTCTGCTCCGTAACAACACCGTCAACAATCCATTTAACGGTGTAGCTTTCAGGCTCAGAGATATCGGTGCAGACCGCATATTCGCTGAAATGGTTGGTTTCAAGAATGATGTAGCCGTTTTCAACGGTTATTTTGTCGTGGGTGAAGCACTCATAATCCGTGGGGTTGGCGGCATCGGAATACCAATGGAATATTCTGAATTTGTTGAGGAATTTTTCGTTTGCTGCAACCGAAATCTTCTGACCGTTGCTTTCAAAAACAAAGCAATCGTCGGCAAAGCCGATTTCTTCTGCTTCAACGTCATATTCGCCCATATCGGAAAGACCCGATTTTATCAGATTCATAAATTCATCGGTAGCCTTGATTTTAACCGTTATCTTTTCGTCGGAAAGCGGCTGAATGGGGTTGCCGTCGCCGTCAACGAGCTTGATATCAAGCACCTGAATGGGTTTAACCATATACCTGTTATAAAAGGTGTTTTTATCAAACGACGGGGTGATGTCGGACAAATCGGAAACAACAAGATGAACGTTGCCTGCCTCATAATCAAAATCAGCGTCAGTGTGATTGATTATAACGGTTTTATCGTCATTTGAAAGTGTGTAATGCACTGTTATGCCGTCAAAGGTTTCACCTGCGGCAACACGCTTCCAATCAGCTTTTGAGCTTCCGTAATAAATATCGGTAACACCGCTTTTTGAGAATGCGTCGGAGCTGAGTTGTTTAACGGTTTCCGGTATGTAAATTTCAGTTATTTTTTTAAGTCCGTCAAATGCATACCATCCTATTTCAGACAATCCGTAATTTA
Source organism: Acutalibacteraceae bacterium (assembly GCA_045542175.1). GTDB lineage: Bacteria > Bacillota > Clostridia > Oscillospirales > Acutalibacteraceae > CAG-177. The sequence continues at coordinate 1,221 of JAZQKN010000035.1, forward strand.
GCGTTAAGCATTCAACGCCTGCGCAACTTCTGAATGCATATTTACCGACAGTCACCAAGCTTTTCGGCAGATTTATGCTCTTTATCTTTGCACACCCTTGAAATGCAGAATCATTAATATACTTAAGCTTGTCATTAAAAGAAATGCTTGTTATATCAAAGCTGTAAAATACGTTGGAAGCAACGAGAGTTGTCTTTGAATAAAGCTTGCAATCGGATGCAACGTTCTTTTTCTCTGCAGCGATAAGAAGAGTGTTGAGGTATAAAAAACCGTTGTCCCAATTTGCTCTGTCGTTATAATAACCGCTGTTGGTGAATGCATATCCGCCAACATATTCCACAGAATCGGTTACATTGATTGTTGTAAGAGAAGCGCATCCGTTAAAAGCATATTCCTCAATTCGTTTAATGCTTTGAGGCAATGTGATTTTGCTGAGATTTTTGCAGTTATAAAACGCATAGCTACCTATGGTTTCAACTGTATCAGGCACAACAAATTCCGTATTTTTTCTTCCGACAGGATATTGGATATGCTCGGTTTTATCTTTGTTATACAACACACCGTCGGAGTCGGACGAGAAATACTCATTTTTCGCATCGACGTTTATAGCTGTAAGACTGTTACAGTTATCAAATGCGTATGATTCTATATACTTGGTTTTTGCAGGAATGTTAACAGTTTTTAAATTACTGCAATTCTGAAACGCACTTTTACCAACAGAAGTAACGCTTGGCGGAAGAACAACGCTTTCAATAAAGCTCGCTCCGTAAAACGCATATTGTCTTATGCTTGAACAGGTATCGGGAATTACAAGCTCTGCAGGTACAAACTCGCCGTTCAGATATAATTTATCAGCATATGCCAGAGGATTTCCTGTTTCTGTAGATATGTATATTGAACACCAATCTTTAAGAGTTCCACCATAATATATGCTTTCAAGAGCTGTACATCCGTAAAAAACACTTTCGGACAAATAATTTGTTTTTTTGCCGAATGTTACGGTTTTTAAATTTATGCACTCATAAAATGTTTTGCCATACACTCTGCTTATATTGTTGGAAATCACCACAGATTCAAGCTCTTGGCATTCTTGGAAGCAATACATTTTCATCTCGGTTATGCTGTCGGGCAGGGTTACGCTTTTGAGACCCGAAAAGGCAAAAGCACTGAAACCGATAGTTTTAACACCGTAAGAAATTGTTACGTTTTCAAGATAGGGACAGCTGAGAAATGCAGCATCACCGATTGATACAACGCTTGAAGAAATAAAGGCTGTCTTAGCGGCAGTAACAGAAAAGCAATAACTTCCGATATATATAACGCCTTCGCTGACGTTTATGCTTCGTATGCTGCTACGGTGTGCGTGCCACGGCTGATTAGTATAGCTTGAAAAATCCTCCATTGCACCTTCACCGTATATGTATAATTCACCGTCATCGTATAAGCACCAGTTCACGTCGCCGGTAATCCCGCTCGAGATGATTTCTCTGCCGTCGGCAACTGCAGTAATGCAGGGAACGAGTACCGTTGCCATAAAAACGATGCAAAGCATCAGAGATATTGCCGCTCTGAATTTATTTTTCATTTTAGACCTCCGTATTATTGATATGCCGTTGCGGTGTAAGTCTGACCCGCCTGAGCTGTTACGTTTATGTCTTCCACCATAGCTTCAATACCGTATTCTTCAGAAAGCCTGTCGCCTATCACTGTGGCGGTTATTGTTTCGCCCGCATCAAATACCAGCGTGCGGCTCTCATACACTTCTCCCGAACCCGAACTGTAAACTTTGACCGTCACCGTTGCCTTGCCCTGAGTTGTGGGCGGTGCGGTTGTTGTCGGTTTGGCGGTGGTCGGTTCAGCCGTTGTTGAAGGCTTGGCAGTTGTTGTCTTAACTGTTGTTGTCGCCTTTGGTGTGGTGCTTTGCTTGGTTGTTGTTTCAGGCTTCGCCGTTGTTGTTTGCTTTGCTGTCACGGGTTTTGTTGTCGGAGTTGTTGTGTTTACCCGTGTTGTGCCGCTTTGAGATGAGGATTGAGCCGTTACTCCCGACGTTGCCGGAGCAGAAGAATTTGTATTATCCGCAAACGATACAGAGACCGTTGAGCCTTCAAATTCAACCGTTATTTCGCCGTGTTCACGGGTTGCGATAACGGCAACGTTTTCGCTTGAAAGCTCGGTGGTTTCTTCAATAAAAGCTGTTGTGCTTTCTGCCCGTTTATCGTGAACAACCTTTGCAGCGGTTGCTCCGCCTCCGCCGACAACAACTGCACCCGTTACGATTAAAGCAACTGTTTTTGCGGTAACGGTTGTTGCTGCCGCCGCGCCTGCGGCTGAAGCGGCACCCGACGTAACAGCCGCACCCGTAGCCGATGCACCTGACGTTACTGCAGCCCCCGAAGCTGCAACGGCGGCACCTGAGGTTGCGGTAACCGCAGTGAACGCCGCAGCCTGCGCCGCGCTGCCTGCAAATGAAGCTGACGAGATTTCTGCGGATTTGTGCAGAGCAAAAAGAATAAGCGGCAAGGGTGCAATGCCAAACAGCGGCATACCCTTTTTATTGCGTTTTTCAACCTCTTCTCTGATATCCTCTCTTGCTCTGAATAATCGGCTCTTGACTGCCGCCTCCGAAATTCCGAGTTCTTCGGATATTTCGGCTAAACTCATTTCGTGCTGATAGAAAAGCACAAGGCAAAGACGCTTGTCCTCCGAAACGGAGTTGACAATTTCTCTTATTTCTTCGCTCCGTTCATTAAGAACTGCGCTTTCTTCAGGCAAAACGGAAGCGTTTTCCTCTTCCTGAATATCAAAAATATATTCGTGCTCGGGAGCAAGCAAAGCAGGCTTCTTCTTTTTCAGATAATCCTTACCGTGGTTGGCGGCGATTGCCGTCAGCCATTTTTTTGCTTTCGCAGGCTCCTTGAGCGTATGTATGTTTTTCAATGCGGAGACAAAACAGTCCTGCGTTAAATCCTCCGCTTCGTGATGGTCGTGCGTAATTTCATAAAGAATGGAATATACAAGCGGAGAGAATTCCGTATATAGCTTTTCAAACGCCTTCATATCGCCCTGTTGAGCTTTTATCACAAGCTCGGCAATAACCGAATCCTTCATTCCGCTTCACTCCTTTCTTTTAAACAAACAATATATACATTATACCAATAATTATTCTTTTTTCAACTAAAAACGCCAATTTGCAACTTATTAATTTTCTGTAAACAATCCCGAAAATGAGAAACTTTTTTGCATTTCATTCGTCGGGTAACGGGAAAATAAAAAGTTTCAAAAAATTCAAAAAATTGAAAAAATTTTTAAAAAACCTGAAACCTTTTTGCTTTTGCCTCGTCTTAATTGACAGGAAGGCAAAAAGCGGCACATTTTTCGCAAAAGCCGACAGGCTTTGAGAATGACACAAGGTGCGGCGCCGACGGGCTTTATAAATTGAAGCACAGATAACGCCTCAAGGTCTGCTTGCCTTCTTGTCAGCAAGCCTGCAGGAGCAGTTGCTTTTGCAGGCACAGCAAAAAATATTTTAAAAACCAATGAACCGAATCCGTTTTTCGCCCGTCTAACGGGTGAAAGGAGGCAGAACAATATCGCTTCAATTAAAAACAGAGTGAATCTTGACGGTATTCATTCGCTTGATATTTCAGTTAACGAAGAAAAGAAAACCGTTATCACCGAGCTGATAATGCTTGACGGTGAGCCCGTAATGATATATGCGGAAAAATTCGATACGCCCTGTGACTATCTGAAAAAAGGAATCCGCAGAGGAATAGAATTCATTAATGCCGACAATCCGTCAAAAATGCGTGCTCCGAAGCACATTAACGGCGGATGAGAATAAATACATAATGTTAAGAAGGTGATGCATATTAACGGCGATGTTAACGAAAGAATCGCATTGCTTGTTACCGAAATCCAAAACGGAAACGAAAGAGCTTTCGATGAGCTTTACAGGCTGACAAGCCAAAGGGCATATTACGTTGCACTTGAGTTTGTCAAAAACGAAGACGATGTGCAGGATATTCTGCAGGAAAGCTACATAAAAGCACTTTCAAAAATCAAAGAGCTCGGTAAACCTGAAAGCTTTCAGAGTTGGCTCAATCAGATTGTCGCCAACAAGAGCAAAGACTTTTTGAAAAAGAAAAAACCGATGCTCTTTGAAGCGGAAGAAAATGAAGTTTTTGAGGTTCTGCCCGATGAAGATTTAAACTTCCGCCCCGAAAGCAGTCTTGACCAGAACGAGCTTCAACGAACCGTTATGGAGGTTCTTGATGAGCTGAACGAAGAGAAACGAGCCTGCGTTCTGATGATGTATTTTGAGGAATTAAGCGTCAGCGAAATCGCCGAAACGCTTGAGATTCCCGAAGGTACGGTTAAAACCAGACTCTTTTCAGCAAGAAAAGACCTCAAAGAAAAGTTCTCAAAACGAGGAATCACATCGGCTTACAGCGTTGCCCCCATCGGCGTTGTTCTCTGGGCAATGCGAAGAACGTCGATAACGGCAGGCGCAGCCTTTGCAGCAAGCTCGGGTTCGTCAACCGTTCTTGCAGGTATAACCGCATCTGGTGTACTCGCGGCATCAGGAGCAACTGCCGCAACGGTAACAGGAACGGGCATAGCGGCAAAAATTGCGGCTTTAACCGTAGCGCAGAAAGCAATCGCAGGTGTGTCGGTGGCAGCGGTAGTGATAGGCGGAACGGTCGGCGTTGCTACGGTTGCGGATAAAAAAAGCGGCAATTCGGAGGCAACAACCGCGTACACCGAGGAATTCACCACCGCACCGTATGACGGAACAACAATAGCGTTTCAGGCGGTTGACGGTACGGTTGAATTCACG
>JAZQKN010000036.1:0-31639 GCA_045542175.1 Acutalibacteraceae bacterium
AACTAACTGAACAAATCCCAGTGAACATTTTCGCAAGATAAGTAAACAATCAGAATTTTTCCGATTTTTACAATCAACACGCAGTTTACTGAAAATTGTTATTATCAAAATAATATAGTTTTATATTATTCTACACAAGCGATAATAATCAATTTTTAGTCATTCGTTACTTTTTTGTTGAATACAACGAAAATATGCGGTCAATTTCATTTGAAGTCAAATGGTTTTTTTGCAATAATTCTTCAACGATTTTTTGAATTGCCACACGGTTCTCGGAAAGAATTTTCTTCGCGGCATTCAATTCATTCTGCAAAATACTGTTTACAGCTTCTCTCACCTGCTGAGACATTGCTCCGGTTAAAAGTTCGTTTTCCTGAATTACCGCCAATCCAATGTTATTATCCATTCCGTAATTGCAGACGATGTTTCTTGCAATGGCAGTCGCATTTCTCAAGTCACTGCCTGCGCCTGTTGTGAGACCGTCTTCGTCACCGTAGAACACCAATTCGGATGCCCTTCCGCCCAAAGCGGTTCTTATACGGTTAAGCAACATGGATTTTGTGTAAGTTCCGCGGTGTTCAGTGTCACCGTGTCGCATATAACCGCCATGATTTCCCCTGGCAACTATTGTTAAATATGAAGGTGTTTCACCGCTGTACCAACACAAAAACGCATGTCCGGCTTCGTGATAAGCTGTATTCTCAAGTTCGCTTGCGTCCCACTTCTTCTCTTCGCCGTAATTAAACGTTTCAAATGCTTCTTCAAAAATTGCATCATCAACAAAATCTTTGTTATTTCTTATTGCTAAACGCATTGAAAACTCAAAAACAGAAGCCAGCTTAGCCAAGCTCATTCCTGTGGAACGAACAGCGATATTTTCAATTTCTTCATTTGAAATTCTGAAAACAGGCTTATTACTTATTCTCATATTTATATATTCTTTTCTTGCTTTTTTGTCGGGCAAATCAATATAAATATGTCTGTCAAAGCGTCTTAATAAGGCAGAGTCAAGGCTTTTGTCCGTTCCGGGTTCTACTTCAAAATTGGTTGCGGCAATAACAAAAATAGGCTTTTTAGCATCTGTTTTAAAGCCATCCATTTCAGCTAAAAATGCTGTTAATATGCTTTCTGCCGGATACTCTGCGCCTTTTCTTTCTTTTGTAATAGCATCAATTTCATCAAGAAAAATAAGAGTCGGAGCATATTTTCTTGCCGTAGCAAATAAATTATGAACGGTTTCTTCACCCTCACCGACGTATTTCTTTAAAAACTGATTGCCTTCGGCGCAGATAAACGTTACATCAGACTCACCTGCAACTGCTTTTGCAAGCATTGTCTTACCTGTTCCCGGAGGTCCGTATAATAACACACCTTTGGGTACTCCAAGACCTTTTGATGAAAATGATTTGGGATTTATTAAATAATCCACAAAGAATTTCAATTCACTCTTTGCGCTTTCCGCACCAATTATATCACTGAATCTGACGTTCGGTTTGGAAATATCGCTTAAAACATTTCCTCTGTCCTCTGCATCAACCGCCGTTTCCAGCTTAATGTCATACAGCCTGATTTCCGCTTTTTTACCGTCAGGAGTTATAGTCTGTGAAGTTTCGTATGTTATTAACTTATTTGATTTTGCCAGACTTATCATACTCTGCTGATGATGAAGCTGCATTAATATATCACTGACAGAGCTATCCAAAGAAGCGGGTACAGATACATCAACAAAGCCTCTTGCACCCTCTCTCATCAACGAGAATTTTTCTTCTTCAGAATATTTGTGATTCTCGTCCACCAATATATAAATCGGTAAATCTGTTGACTCACATATATATTTAAAAAATTCTCTGCCTTCTGAATCTACATCCTCAATATTAAGTTTCTTTGAACCTTCTGCACATTTCCCGCAGTGCAAATCACAAAAAACAAGCTCTACGTCTTGCTTTTGAATAGTTTCTTTTGCTCTTTCCACCGAAGATGCAATCATATTGCTGTATCCTTTTGTTTCGGCTGCGAGACCAAGCTTTTCACACATACCGTGATCACCGAAAGACACTACACAGCCCTTGGAATCATCCCTGAACATTCTGAGTATCTGTTCGTTTTCGGGAAGTTCCAACGTTATCTGAACACTCTCAATATCTTCGATATTATTATTGCTTTCCTTGTTGGAAATCAGTCTGAACAACTCATATAATTCTGTGCTGAAAAAGCTGTTGGCTCTGCTTTTTACCGTACGTGCATCTGCATGTCCGCCTTCAGAAAAAAGGAGACACGAATATACATCGTCAGAAACGCTGCACTCAATTTTTGTTTCTTCGCCGAAGCACTGTATATTACGTTTAATTTCATCCTCAGCAATTTTTCTTAAAATGTGCGCTTCCATATGATTAAACATAATAACATTACCCGTTGCAAATCTTGAGCAAATTGCAGCAGGGAATGAGCCTTGACCTGTTTTGGGATCAACGTCTGTCTCTAAAGCTTTTAATATTGTTTTTCTGGAAATACCGGATAAGTTTGACGTTAATGAACCTTCATATAATTTTCTGCCGGCGTTGGTTGTAAAAATCATTACCGTCTGCGAAAAATCAACCTCTCTTCCCGAGTTGACATCGCGCAGTCTTCCTGCATCCAACACTTGTAAGAATAAATAGATTATCGAAATATTAGCCTTTTCGATTTCATCAAACAGCAACACGCATTTAGGATTTTTTTCAACAAATCCGGTCAACGAACCCTCTTTATCTCCTTTGAAAGACTTATTTGTGCCGAGCAATTCCATAAGTGCGCCGTTTTCCGAATATTCGCTCATATCAAATCTTTCAAAAGGAAGACCGAGTGTTTCAGCCGCTTGTTCGGCAAGAAACGTTTTGCCGACACCGGGAGGACCCGCAAACAGATATGTAGCTTTTGGCTTTTTGTTTGTTTTGTCCGTTATTCTTCTTAACTCTGCCTGAAAATATCCTGACACAAAAGTACTTATTGCATTATCCTGACCAAAAACAACGCTGCTTAATTTTTTTTGCACCTGTTTAACTTTTTCGGTTATCTCTGCAATCTGCTCTTTAGGCATCAGACTTTCACTCTGAGAGCCGGTTTCTTCTGATGATTTTGTACCTGAAGCATCAACTGTTTCAGGTTCTTTCGCTTTGCTGCTGCTAAAAAACTTTTTATACTCTTCAGCAGCTCTTGAAATCGCATCGGGTGATAAATCTGATTTTGTACTGTTATCCGCTCCCGAACCCGAAGTAACGGTTTTGATTTCTTCTGTAGGAGAATCCATAATGCATTTAAGAAAAACATCCGCTGAAATCGTCTTTTTGCCATTCTGTTCAGAAACAGCCTTTGACGAGGATATCATTTGTCTTAAAAACAAATCATCCACATAAGTAACTTTTTTTGAACATAATATTTCCACACAACCGGAAACATTATCGGAAAGAGTTATATTTCTGAACATCTCAAAAAGAGCTTTTGCTTCCGATGCATCACCGTATTTTGCAAAGTCCTGTGCTTTCTTCATCTCGTCAATATACTCTAACACCGCCGCAAAAATATGGTTAACAGTCAAAACAGAATTGCCTTTATTGAGTTTTATGTTCTCGGCACATTCAAAAATATGATTTAAAAGTTTACTGTTTGATATATTCTGTTCCATTTTATCCTCCTGTATTTCCGATAAACAATCGCAGAATTTGTTTTCGGTATCTAAGTCTTGTTGCCTGTCCTTCGGGGATTCGACAAACTATTTTCAAAGCATTATTTCTTTACTGTCTGTAGGTTATTAAAAATCTGAAACCGGATAATCATATTGTTTGAAATCGAAATTGTTGTATCTTTTTTCATACAGATCATAAGACAACTCATCCAATAAATCAAAATCCGTTTTGTCTTTTCTTTTGAAGATTGAGTTTTCTATTATTTTGCCTTTTTCGTTAAACTCAGCGCGGATTCCCTTTTTGTCACATTCAACCAAACACGGATGCAATTTTAACTCCATTTGCTTGTACGAGCCTGTCTCTCCGGCTATTGCATAGTTGTCATAATCGTTCGTGTGTTTGAAACCTTTGACACGGGTAAAAGCATTCCATCTCCTGTGTTCAAGCCAAGCCAATTCATTTAGAAGTTTAAGATGTTTTTCAAAATCTTCAGTTTTTTCAAAATCTGTTTTACCGGACACTTTTCTCTTGTATCTATCAAGAGCAACTTCGACTGATTTTATGTAGTTTTTCTCATTCCAATTATCATAATTGAATATAGAATCATAAACGATTCCCATTGAAAACATTTTGTATTTTATATGCATGCTTCTGGCAAGATTAGCCCAATGCTTGTAATCATCAACCATTCTGTCTTTGTGTACATCGGCCAACGACTTAAGTCCTTGAGCTTTCAGGTAAGCACTGTGTATTTTTTGTGCAGTTATTTCATAATCGTTCAGGAAGATGTTTTTTGCACTGTATACCTCATTCGTATTTCCAACCGCACGCATTAATATATCCGCAGTCTTACCGGCAAAGTTGAAAAGACACTTACGGTTAAGAATTTCAGAAACGGTTGAATCATATACAACATATGCAATAACGGTCTTCATTGCATCTTCTTTTGAAATATGGTACTTGCCGACAGCATTTTTTATTGTATTCGCAACTGAGATATTCAGATCATCTGTACCGAGTGAAACAAAAAAGTAGTCTGTGTTAAGAAGGTTTCCCGATAAAGACGATTCGGTTATGTAATCCATAAATGTTGATGATTTTGCATCACAGCAAAAATAATTAACGGTACAATAAGGTGAAGCCATATCACCCTGTCTGTTAATTCTTAAAATAGGATCATTCAATTTTGTTGTATGTTTGATTTCGGGATTGATATAATCAATTTTGTTCCAGAACTCCTTTTCAGACTCTTCGGAAACAACGTTGATATTCAAAGCACAGTTTAAAATTTGTCCTATCCAATATGTGGTAAGAAACATTTCAATGCCGATATGTCCCGTTCCCAAAATCGTAACCATGAGTTCGTCCTTTCGCTTTTTATCAATAAGCGGTTCGAACAAAGGAATTTCCACCAATAAATTTGAAACTAAATTTCTGTAACATTTCACAGGAATAAAGGTTGGTATATCCTCTTCTTTGAACTCATATTCATTTACAATCTTATCGTGAACCCGCTGTTCAATTTCAAGGTAAGCGTCACTTGTTGTAACAAAAAAGATTTTGGCTTTTTTCATATACGCAATATTGCGTTTACCGGACAAATCTGTTAACGCCTGAAGGTTACTTGATTCATTTTCATCAAGCAACATAAACGAACGCGAACCGAACATATTCTTTCTTACGTGAGAAATATCATCTTTCACACAAATGGAACCGAATGATTTTGCTTCTGACAGAAGCTCAGCCTTTTTTTCGTTTTCCTTGTCAACATAAGTATCTGTAAAAATCAAAACAGGTCTTCTTATGTATGACTTGTTCACATCAAGAATTCCTTTTGCCAACGATATCGATGCTTCGTTTATTTCGCTGAAGAAAAACTTCTTACGCCATACGGCAAAATATGAAAGTTCCATTTTAACTTTAGGAAATACGCTTGCCAATATTTCGAATATAACTGCACCTCCGGCAATGGGTGCAGCTACGTTGAGTATGGATGCATAAACCACCAAAAGTGTCCGGATTTCTTTAAAATACGCAAATTTTTCAGAATAAACGTTTCCGAACATCGTTTTTATATCAGATAAATAATCGACGTACATCTCTTCAAGATTAAACGTTCTCAATGTTGCAAGGAAACAGTTTACGGCCTCTTCCAACATATTCAAATTGTTCGTGGAGTTTTCCGTAATAAAACAGCAATAAGCAACAGCATACCTTAAGCACCAGATGGCGGCAATAAGGAATGCCGAAAAAATTATCATTACTCCTACATCGCTTTTTCTTCTCTTTTCCGACAGGAATTTGGTTTTTATAAACGCTATCAGACCCGGGGTAAAAAAAGCAACAACCGACAAAATCAGCAGCACCGTAATTTTAATTTTTACGCTTTGTTCAACCATTTTTATCACTCCGTTTTCAGCAACAATCTTTTTGAAATCAATAGTTTTAAGCACTCTGTTTTGCTTCAAAAAACAAAAAGCAGGTAAAACTATATCAGTCAGGCAAAGAATATTGTTATAATGCAAAATTTTGAATCAATTCAGATTAAAACAAATATACTTTTACCCTGTACATAGTTTTACCTGCAACAACTCTATAATATTATAACTTTATAATAATAGATTGTCAATAATAGCAGGATATTGTCATAATTTATAAATATAAAAGTTAAGATTATAATTATGCAGTAAATTAAAGATAGTCGTATTTATGAATAATATTGCATTTCTGTTTAACCGCAACGCCTCTGATACTTTTATCAAAAACAGCCGTTATCCCTAATTTTATCCAGAAATCCGATCATATCAGCAAAAAAATCACTTGAGTAGCCGTGAGGTCTTCCGACGTATTTTATGTACCTTTTGAAGGTAGTTTCCGGAATCTTATAAAAGAGAGCGTTGATATCTTTTTCCGGACACTCTTCGTCAATATCAGACGAGGTAAGAAGCACCGGCATTTTCAATCTCGGTGCGTGACAATCGGGGTCAACAAGAGAAATGCGTTTTTTAGCTTCACTGGGACGGAAACGGATATCAGGCGGTGGCGGAAAGTTATAGATAACGTCATTGAGTCTGCGGGTTGAATAACCGATCAAGAAAGGTAAATCGGCACAAGCCGCAAGGCATCTGTCTTCACCAAAATAGCTTGCAAGAACAAGAGCCATCGCTCCGCCGTTTGAAGTGCCCGCAAAAACAAGCTTATCGGTATCGGCAATATTTTCATCCTCGATAAATCTGATAACCGTCAGAGCATCCATAAGCCAATCCGAATATCCGTCCTTGAACCCGCAAAGAGTGTTATAGATTACAGGCCACGTTGAACCGCAGCTGAGAGCTTTGCTTGTATCAAGACCGTAAGGTGTCGAGTAGCCGAGAGGCGAAATGAAAAGAAGATTGAATTTATCCGAAACATCGGGATACGTACGAAGCCTTGCCTCGTAACCCGGAAGCACAACAAGAAGAGGCAAATTTTCTTCTTTTGCAGGAACAAACCAGCTGTAGAAAAAGTCTTTGCCCTCTCTCTGACACTTTATGTATCTGCCGTCTTTTATGCACTCCATATCATCGTAAACAGGCAGAGGCGGTTTCATTCCGTCAAGAAACTCAGCTTTATAATCATCATTATAAAGTCTGTATTTAAAGCCGGCAAACCTCATTTTAATGAGCGTATGTATTCGTTTATCAGGCTGACATTCAATTATTTCTTTTTTATATTTCATTTACTTGCTCTCCTTGAACTTCCTGTTGTTTTCAATCAGTTCTTCAAGTGTTACGGGTTCAAATCCGTTTATATCAACACCTGCATTGAGAATTCTGTCATTGTCACGAAGTACGTGCCAGAAATCAAAATCCGTTTCATTGTGTAAATGGCCGTGAATCATATATGTTCTTTTCATATGCGGCCGGTTTACAAGAGGATAGTGGCAAAGGGTTGCCCAAACATTACCAACAGAAACCGTAATCATATTGTTAATGTTTTTGAAATAAGGCGTCGCATCAAACTTTGTCATCCAACTGCCGTCGTGATTTCCAACAATAAGATGCTTTTCTCCGTTAAGTTCCGAAAGAATTCTTTCTGCACAATCGCATCTGAAAAACATATCACCGAGAACATATACGGTATCGCTGTTCTTAACCCTCTTATTCCATCTTCTGATCAGGTCAAGATTCATTTCTTCAATACTGTTATAAGGTCGGTTTTGAAAACCGATTATATTTTCGTGACCGAAACGAGTATCTGAAATATAAAAAATCATTTATTATCACCTCTTTAATCATATAGTTTTGTAAGTTTTATTTCTCAATGCCTTCAACCTTCATCATCAAACTCCCCTTACTGAAATAAAACCTGAGACTTAGTTTTATTTCGCACGGAATTTGGGGATTTATTCGCAGGTATCTTCTCCACAACGCAAGAAAAAGAGTCCTGGGACTGCATACAAAATCAGGACGATGAGACTCCAGAGCACAGTATTCATCGGGCTTATCTCTGTAAGGTTTGAACTCATCAAGGCTGTCAAATTCTTTCCAGGACGGGAACCTGAATTTTTCATATTCGCAATGACAGAGAAGCTTATTGAGAAGACAGTGTTCAAGCTCTGCAGGAAGCCTTCTGTCAACGAAGCAATCCCTCAACGAGCATTCAAAAAAGCATTCTTCCGTTTCAACGAACGAGTCGTAATATTTTTCCTGAAACTCAATCTGCTCTGCAATTTCTTCTTTTGTAAAAGATGTTCCCTCCGGAGCTGCAACAAGCTTGTCTTCGGCATCGTTCTCTCTGTGAACGATGCCGATTACTTTTGCAGTGTACTTATTTACAGGCTTATCAACACCGAGAAGATACACGTCAAGTTCTTCTCCGTCACCGCCGATAACTCCCGGAAGGTAACCGTAATTTACGGGATATTCAAGCACGTACTTTTCTTTTCTGTGCACATAACCAAGAGGTCTGTCCATAAGAATTTCAACGTTTTTTCCAAGATAAGAGCGAACAAGTCTTTTCCTTTCAAGAAAACGGACATCGTTATTTTTGGTCCGGAATTTTCTCTCCGAAAATTCATATGCGTAACCGTCGAACACAACCGTTTCACTTGCTCTGTGATTGTATTCAAACATATCCCTGAACAAAATGCGCACACAACCGCCACGTTCATTCCAAATAACTTCATCAGCAAAGCAATCTTCCTCTTCAGATCCCACAGAAGTTGAACCCGCATATCTGCAAAACGGCTTGTTATCCACGCTGTCATCGGGTGACTTTTCAAAAACAACGTAAGATGCACCGTATTCTGTGAGAATATATTTGCCTGATTCCGATTCGCTCAACAGCTTAACCTCAACAGGATTCTGAATCATTTTTTTCAAGGCGCGCCCGGTTTCTTCCCCGTTTATGATGTTTATAAGAATTTTTTCTTTATTCACCCTTCTCACCCTATATCCTTTCAACGTCATAATACAATGCTCTGAACTTACCGTCAAGCAATTCGTCGTCTTCGTGGAAATGCCCGAAAAACCATTTTTTAAAATCGCAGCAGTATTCAACCCATTCAAGATATCCCGTAAGCTCCATATCATGAAAATCGGGATAATAACCGAGAAACCTGATTATCATTCTCGGTGCGGTATGGGTTATAATACAGTCAAATTTTTTATTGTTTCTGAATATCGTTTCGGATGCTTCCCTGTATTCTTTATCAGTAGGAATTTCAGCATCCCAGTAGCTGACATTTTTCTGTCTCAATGCCCTGTCAACGGAATATGCTCCACCCATCACAAACAACTTTTTGCCCTCAACCGTAAAGCACTGACCTCTCATAAGGTGAATTATATTTCTGCGTATACGGTGAATCTTTCCGCCGTTCCATTCTTCAACGGGAAACTTTGAAAGCGCATTGAAGTTTTCGTGATTCCCGTCAACAAAAAGTATGCTGTAAGGCTTCTTTTCAAGAAGGTCAAGCTGTTTCTTTTCTTTTTCATCATCGAAGAATATGAAACCAAAATCACCGCAGACTATGAGATAATCGTTCTCTGTCCAATCGGACTCATCCGGCAGAAAACTATTTGAAAAACGGTTGATATCGCCATGGGTATCACCTGTTATATAAATCAAAACAATCAGTCCTTTCCGTCCCGGGAGCCTATACCAAGAAGCTTATACGCAACCATATCCTCTTTCTTGCGTTCATCGTTCCAATTTGTTTCTTCATATATGGCGTAAATCAGTTCAAGCTTCATTCTTGCCGTGCCGCTCACCTTGCTGACGCCGTACTTTTCTATAAATTCCGCAAGCTCGTCTCCGCACATATACACAGAAATATACTCACAATCCTTTTCATCTTCAGATTTGATTTTACCGTTTATTCTTACGGTATCGCCCTGTATCATACCAACCGCCTCAGTTTCCGTGATACTTACGCGAAAAACGTTTGCTTTCTCAAAACATACGTCAGTTTCAAACTGAATTCCGTTATAGAATGCAGGGCGAAGAGAAAAAATTTTAATTTCGTCATATGTTTTCATATTAAAGTGCCTCCTTATATTTGCAAGAATAAGCTTTAACGTCAGGAATCGCTTTCCTCAGTGTTTTTTCTTGCAATCTCCATAAACCTGACAAGCATATCGTTTACTGCTTTAAACTTATCATTATCTTCAATATCCATAAGCACTGTTCCGTGCTTTTCCTCGTTGATATATGAAGCATAGATTATTAAATTTCCGCTCTCATCCTTTTCATCAGCAGTATAAACGATATATGTATTGCCGTCTGTTTCGCTGTCAAACGAAAACAAAATATCGTACCTTACAACGTTTCCGTTTTCATCATCGGCTTCAAACCAATCCTTTGACAATTCAATCATTTTCAATTACCTTCTTCCGAGCAGATTTTCACCCATCTTTCCGGGTCAGGTACAGGCAGCCATCTGCGTGTTGTACAATTCACAACATACCACACCGGATAATAAAACATCATAATATAAACCATACGGTACAGATAACGAAATTCAAAACCGTCTTCAATCAGCATAATGATATATGAGATTGTCATAAGCACGGTTACGAGCACCGCCGCACCCATAACGCAAAACTTTACGTCATTTGCATTATATATGGCGAATATGATAAACGCATCAACAGCCAGGAAGAAAAGCACTCCCCAGTCGTCGTGAAAAAGGGGCAAAGAGATGTTGGTGTTGACTCCGAACGCAAGACCGATCACCGTCATTGCAATTTTTGTGCCCATAATTGACACAACCGTTGTACGTGCTGTTTTTACGAATTTTGTAAGAATAATCACCGCCACAGGAAAAACAATGCATTTCCAAATCATATTAAATATCTCGGGGCATTCAGCAATACCGTTGATTTTACCAAACTCTGCGCTCTCCCTGCCGAGAATTCCCGCAACCATACCTATGAGAGCACAAGCTACAGGTACGGCAATAAGTCTGTACCTGTGCCAATAATACTCTTTTTTGCTCTTTATAATCATATTCCTTCTCCTTATGCAGCATCGGCAAGATATTTATCAACAGCCTCTGTATAGAAAGCCGATCTCTTCTCACCGTATGCACGGCTGTCAACTTCAATCGTCTGGTTTTCATATTCTTCGAAGCCGTCAATAAATGCGTTCTTGTAATCCTCTATATTCTCATAAAAAGCTCTCATATCGTCAAAAACCGAAAGCTGCTGGTATTCCTCGGGAAGTGCCAAAAACGCATCGGCGGAATCGTGCTGATAAGCATGTCTGACTTCATGACAAAGGGTGGTCACCGCTTGCGTCGAATCATCATCCATAATCACGTTTACGTTAATCGCAATCTCGTGTCTTGAATAATCATAAAGTCCGTACGTTCCGCTTCCCAACGATTCCGCACTTACGTTGACCTCATGCGAAATACCCAGAAATACCTTTTCGGTATTTGCAAGGGTTTGCAAGGTGTTTAAACGCTCGTCAAGCGACAGGTTTTTCCATATGCTTTCATCTATCTTCGAAATGACGGACATATTCTTTTCAATAACTGCCGTCTTATTCTTTTCAACGGCTATACTCGGCTTTACGGCGGGTACAAACGAAGGGGTATCAAAGGCATAAAGTCCCATAACGTAAACCATTAATACCGATAAACAAACAGACGTAATACATTTTGCTCCGTTCAAAAAATGAAGAAGCCTGATCCTCAGTGTTTTCATCAGGTTTCCAAAGCTATCAGGTATTTTATTGGCAAAAATCATACCAATACCAAGCAAACCGCAAAGAATAATGATAGCCATTTCAAGTATATAAACAAGATCCGATTCTATCAGGTCATAAGTCATAACAGAATAAATCCCAAAGGGAAAAATAATATTTGTAAAAAGTGAAAAATAGTTCCTTCTGCGTCTGAAAGTCAAAAAATATGTAACCACCAGAGACACCGCCCATAACAGCCAAAGCTTTGTTTTTGAAGATTCAAACGAGTTGAAGAAAAGGCAGCGGAATATGGTTGCGCGGTAAACGATCATTGTAAAAAGACCGCCGACAATCATAAGCAAAAGATACTTAACAGGTGAAAGTTTATTTATGTTTCTCATTTTGATATCCTCTTTATTTATACGTTAAGTTTATTTTAAAGTTTATATACAACTCCTGATTCCGTTTGTTAAACGCTGAAAAACAGTAAATATAACACAACGGAACCGGTATGAAAGCAAGATTTGTTTTACTTTCCGATTCTTGCTGTCATACCCCACGGCGGAACCACCTTTGTTCCGCAGATAACCCACAGCACAGGAATACCCATCGCCGCTTCTTCATCCGGAAACCTGTCATATCCGTCGGTAAATATAACAATGCTTACGGGCGGGTCATCGCTCATATTTTCTCTTATATATTTGAACACGTTGATAAAGCTTGTGCCGCCTCCCCCGACGGGACTTATCTGTTTAAGCTCATCGGTATTCTCAAATATAACCGGCTCTTTCACACCGCCGTCAAAAAATCCGAGCCAACCCTCGAGACCTCCCTCGAACATTTCAAGAGCGGATTCTATTTCATCAAACGCAGTATAGATTGTTTTTTCGTCGATTGATGCCGACGTATCAATCATAAAAAGAATTTTTCTTATCTTATCGCCGCAGACTTCGCCATTATAATCGGGAAGAAAGAATCCGGAATCAGAAAACCTTCTGTCCGGAGGATTAAAAGAATAATCCCCGAGATCTTCCTCAATGAACTCACGAAGAAGAGTACGCCAGTCAAGCGTGCGCTTCTTCTCTCTTTTCAGAAGTCTTTCGGCAAAACGCGGGATTCTGCCGACCGATAAACCCGCCATTTTCGAAGCGGCTTCCGCTGCATTTATAACCCTTTGATCCCATTCGGCACTCACTTCGGTTATCTCGTCTTCTTCTTTCCATTTTGAATGGTCATCGCTGAACGCAACCGAAGCTGCAGACTTTGTAAAACCCCTGTTCCTCATAAGCATTGAATACACTTCTTCTGCCGAAAAGATCCTGCCTTCTCTGCCGTCAGGCACGGTATGAATGGATTCACCGTATTTCGAAAGCGTTATTTTTGAAACATCATCACCGAACGTTTCAAGTATTGTTGAATTGACAACAATATCGCAGGCAATGTTAAAAACAAGCTGATTATATCCGAGTCCTCTCTTACAATGATGCAGAACAATATGCATTATCTCGTGAAGCATAACGAATTCAACCTCTTCTGAAGAAAGGTTATCAAGAAAATCTGCGCCGAAACAGATTCTTTCATTGTCGGTATATGCCGTTTTGCATTTCTCGTCAACAGAAAGCGTAACGTGCATAAGCAACGCACCGTAGAACGGATAAGACATAACCAGATGCATTCTCGCTGTCAGAAGCTTACGGGAAAATTTGCTTAACTGAATATCAGACAATGCCATTAAGCAATCTCCCCCTCCTCTCCATCCACTTGCCGTATGCAGGAACCGTAAGAAGCTTCTTGCGGTAATCAGGCTCAAGATTTATAAGTTCCTTCATAAAAGCTACGCTGAAATCGGGAGAAAACTTCTCTGAATATCTGATAGCATTACCGATTTTCGCCGTATCGTCCTTATTATCCTTAGCGTGTGCAATCATTGATGATACAAGAGCAAAAAGCGCATCGGTTTCGCCGGGAACATCAGGATTCTTTCCGTCAAATATATCTTCAATCGAAGGAAGTTTACGGTAAACGGAGCAGAACATCAGGAATTCCGAAGCTACGCCTGCACCGACACAGCCCGCAATCATTGCATAGGCTTCCTTCTCGTTACCGTCATATACATCAAGGATTTTGCTCACCATTTCCCACGTACGGGGCGTGGGAAATGCAAGGTCGTCTTTCTGCGGGTCAAAAGCCATAAAGTAATCGCGGCGTGCCGAAAGAAAATCGATTATCTTATAGTGGATGCTGTTTTCCTTTGCCCATTTAACCCACGAAGAAAGGCTCGCAACGATTTCAATGTGACAAAGACGGTTGGCAAGAGCCTTAGGCATTTTGTATGTAACGCTTTTATCTGTAATCCTGTTGCCCGCCGCAATAACTATGCAATTATCAGGCAATCTGTGCTCACCTATAACTCTGTCAAGCGTTATCTGATAAGCAGCCGCCTGTACGGAAGGAGCACAGGCGGAAAGCTCATCGAGGAAAAGGATGTTTATTACATCCTCGCTTTCATCCATCTGAAAAATCTTCGGTTTGAGCCATACCGCAAGGGTTTTATCCTCGTTTGCCGTAGGAATACCCCTGAGGTCAATCGGGTTGAAAAGAAGCAGACGAATATCCGTAACGCTGACCGTTTTACCCGTTTCCTTTTCAATAAATCCCGCAAGCTGACGTACAAAATCCGACTTGCCGATACCCGGAGGGCCCCAAAGCATTACAGAGGGAAGATGAAATACACCCAAGCCTTTTTTTATAGCTGAGCAATATGCTTTACGGATTTTGTTCACTGCCTCTGTTACGTTAAGCTGGGGAATGTTCATCCCTGTTGATATATCTTTCATTAAGCCGCCTCCAATTTCTTATCAATATCTTCGAGAAGTGCGTGATAAAACTCAATCTCCTCGTTATAGAAATTAATGTTTTTGATTTCTGCTTTTATATCTTCCTGCCTCTTGATAAGAGCATTACGGCTCTCAACAATTGACCTGTGATAAACGGAAATTCTGGCAATCGCATTGTCGATTCTGGTCATAATTCCCTTATCGGATTCACCCATCGAAACAATGTATCTGCCGTTTTTCTCTATGTATACATAAGGTTTATCTGCCGTCATATACGCAGGATAAATAATTCTGAAACCGCAATAGTTTTCTTCGATAACGTATTCTTCCCTCGCAGTTACAACGTTTCTGATTGCATTTGCTATTTTACCGCGTATTTCCTTACGTGTTTCTTCATCACAAGAAGGCGTGTTCTTGCGAAGGAAAGCAACGTCAAGCATACAGTCAAAAATCATATCATTAGTATTTCTGATGCGTACGGGGAGCTCATCAAGTTCTTTCTGAAGTAAAATTTTGCTCTCCTCACTCTTGCTTCTGAGTGCTCTGTATCTGGAAAGCTCGTTATGAGCTTCAACACGCTCTCTTATCAGAGGGTTACCGATTGCAAGAGCTTTGGCTTCACCGTATGAAAGAACCGCATCATCAACCTCAGAAACACTTCTTGACGTTACCGCACCCTTGAGAATCTGTGAAATTACTCTCTGCTTATTCTCAAGAATCTGGTACGAATAAGCATCAAAGCTGCCTTGGGTTACGTATCTGAATATATAAATTTCCTTATTTGAATTTCCCTGACGTAAGATTCTGCCCTCACGCTGCATCATATCAGAAGGTCTCCAGGGAAGTGTAAGATGATGAATGGCAATGCATTTATCCTGAACGTTAACGCCTGTTCCGAGCTTCATTGTTGAACCGATGAGCACTCTGATTTCGCCCTTGCGAGTTTTCTCAAAAAGTTCTTCACGCTTTTTATCATCGGTTGCATCGTGAATATATGCAATCTCATATGACGGAACACCTTTTTCAACAAGCAGACGTTTAAGCTCATCATAAAGATTGAATCCGTCCTTGGGAGTGGAAATGTCGCTGAAAACAAGCTGGGTGCATTTCTTATCAGCCGTTCTGAGATATATTTCCAGCACTTTATCTGAACAGTAAGCAACCTTTGAGCGTTCTGAAAACGGTGCATCGGGATAAATAAGACGAAGATCCGCAGCACCGGCATTGCCGTCGTGAGTAACCTTAAGCATATTGTCTTCCCTTGGGTCAACGTTGCCGTTTCTTATTTCATCGCAACGTTCGGAAATCTCCTCAAGAAACTGTCTGAATCTCAACGTCTGCGGAACAACAACGTCTGTGTATCCCTTAAATTCAGGCAGACCTTCTGATTCTTCGGGAGTATGGAATTCTGCCACCGAAGAAAGCAGAGACGTAAGCTCGGGAAGGTTGACAAATCTGGAATATCTTGTTACAAGCCGGTAACCGGATACGTCAACGTCAATCTCAAACTCTGTTGTTTTTTCGCAGAATTCAGCTGCCCACGCGTCAAAGCTGTTAAGCCCGTTGATTGCAAGCTCACCGCTCTGAAGCATCTTCTGCCAGACAAAAATATCTGTCATCGAATTGGTTATGGGGGTTCCCGTTGAAAGAACTATACCCTTACCGCCGTTATTCTTTTGAACATAATGAATCTTATCAAGCATTTTGTTTGCTTTTGCAGAACCCTTTTTATTGATTCCGCGTGCAGAACTTGAAGTTTCAATCGTTATATTCTTATAGGCCTGGACTTCATCAACAAAAATCATATTGATTCCGAGGTCGTCAAAATAAAGCTTTTTCTTATCTGTTGATTTGCTCTCAAGGTCACGAAGAGTTTTCTTCAGTTCCTTTTCTCTGCGCTTAAGAGCAGCGGTATGGTTAAGAATTTTTCCGCTTGCTTCAATAACCTTATCAAGTTCAAGTTTTACCTCTTCTTTATAGTACTCTTCTGAAAGCGGTATAAGATCAAAGCAGCTCTGAGGTATAACAAAAATGCCTGTTTCGGCATTACGGATTTTCATAAGAACCTCCTGTCTTCTGACAGGTGAAAAATCCTTTGTGCCGATAAACGTGATATCATTACGGCGTCCGATACGGCGAGCCGCTTCTTCAAACTGAACAAAAACGTTGTTAGGCGGAGTGATGATTATTTTCTTTGCAAGATTCATCCTCAATGACTCAAGGGCAGCAACAAGAATGATAAATGTTTTTCCTCTGCCTACGGGTAACGCAAGCAAGCAGTTCATTGTGAAAAGAATTCTCGCAACCGAATCAAGCTGATAGTCACGAAGGGTTATCCCTCCCCAATTTCTTTCAAGAAAGTTACCGTTGAACACACGCTTTCTTATAAATCCGTACTCACGGATATAGCAACTCTCAACAACCTTTCTGATTTCGGGAGTGTTCTTTACCCACCTGTCAAACTCAGCGATTATTGCTTCTCTTTTTTCGAGTGCTTTGGCAGTTGCAGCTTTATTGATTGTCCTTTTACCTCCGGACGAAGCAGTGTTTTTGTTAAAAACAGCAGTATCTCTGTTGTTGAGAATATCTTCCAGAATAACCGTGCCGTCTTTGTCGGGAGTACCGTACTTTGAAATATTTGAAATCCATCCGCGGTAGCGGTTCTTGAAAGGGATCTCCCATGAACCGGTTATAATATCGCGCTTTACAAGAAACGGCAGTCTGTTGCACCTGAAATCAGGTGAAGATATATATACGCCGAAAATATGCTCAATAAAAGCGTCGATTATTTCAGACGGGATAAAAGTCATTCCCGGAACAAGCCTGACGTCATCAAAATACACCGCAAGATTCATATAGCTTTCAAGAACCCTGACGTTTTCGTCAAAACGGTTTGAATATAAAGCCGATGCCGCCTTTGCCTTCCTGTGCTTTTCAAACAGGTTTCCCGAAATGTATTCGTTTGAAAGCTCCCAGCCCTCATAAAGATCTCCGTTCCAGGTTTCAGGGTTCTGATAAATCGCACCTTTGAGCAATTCAATAACCGTATCCTTGTCTTTACCTGTCACGTCTGAAATGAAATGAATATCAACGTCCATATGTTTTCTGAGACTCATAACAAGAGCCTCGCTGATTGACACTTTCCTGATATCGCTGTCGGCTGAACGTTCCGATACTTCTGATTCGTTTCTCTCCTCAACCTCATCAAACGTATCCCAGCCCATCTGCAAGTCATATGTACCTGTTCCGATCATTTTTTGTCCTCCCTTGTTTTTGATGATCTTAATCGAACTTTATAAAATTACTACAGATAAAAATAATATATTGAAATAACAAAAACATATTTTTATGCTTTTGTTTTTTGGCTTTTATCAGAAAAAATATAATAAAAATATAACTTTCACATAATAAACACAGAAATCACCCCGAATTTCGCAAGAAAACTGCGATTTTTCGGGGTGATTTCTTAGAATTTTTTAATCGTTGAATATATCTCCTGCCTGTTCAATTATATGAGTGAACGCAGGATTGTTTTTTATGAGTTTACAGGCAATATCTTTGCCGATTTCAGATTCAAGCTCGTTAATGCCCGAAAGCCAGTAAACTACCTTACCGATATCAAACTTTTCGGGATACCGTACATAGTATGTGCAGAACTGAAAAACGGTCTGAATATCATCGATATCCTTGGCGACAGAAGAGTTTATTCCGCGCTTGCCCGTCCAGTTATTCCAGGACTCAAGGTACTTGCTGATATCAGCCGAAGCGGGATACGTTCCCGAAAGAAGTAACGACTGCATAACAATATTTTCCTGATAATCATAAAACTTCTGCTTTTTTGCCTTATCGGGTCTGCAGATGTCTCCGGTCTCCGTTTCTCCGAGATCGTGAATCAGAAGCATACTCAAGATTTCGTTTTTATCATATCCGTCTGCATCGTACGTTTCAGGAAGATAAAGCATTCCTATAAGCCAGCAGTTATACATATGCTCAACAATGTTTTCAGGGTCGGGAATTTCCGATTTGACCCAGCCCGTTCTTTCGATATTGCTTGCTTTTGAAAACTTATTGAACGGTGCTGCTGAACTGTATACAATACGTCCCGTTTGACACTCTCCGAGGAGCTTTTCATATTCATTGCGCATCCACATAAAATACTGTGCCGCCTCACTGAAATTGCGCAATGATTTATGTTCGATTATCCATTCCAGATAACGGATACATCTGTGCATATAGGGTCTTACGTCAAGAACAGCTTCGTCATATACATTCTCGACCCTTGCCTGAATAAGATTGCAAAGCGTCATAACCTCAAGCACTGAAACAAGGCTGACGTTATCCCTTCGTTTGATTCGCTTATCAAGCGACAAACAAAGCACGTTCAACGTGTTCTCACCTTTGGTGACGTCGTCTTCAAAATCAAGAAGAGTCTTATTGGGAATATAAGGCTTGTCGCCGTAGTATTCAAGGTGAAATCCTCTGTTAACCGTATTTGCGGTTTTATCGTTAATCAGAGATTTTATGTAATACCTGAACACCGCCTCGTCCTTTTCATAAATAAGGCTTACGCTGATACCGCGAATAAGAAAAGCCATATTTTTCTTGTCCGATGCGTTTTTGAAACCTGCGTCATTATAACGCTTGATTTCCTTTTTACTGTATTCCCTCAGCAGCTCACAGCACCGTCTCTTTCTTGCGGGATTACGGAGCCTTGCCATCCAGAATGTAAGTTCGCTCTTGCCGAAAAGCGAAAGCGTATCGTAATAATTCTCGGCAATTATCATGATTTTATACTCATAATCATCATTACCGCCAATCATATCAACAACAAATCTCGTTATGCTTTTCTGCAAAACCATATTAAAAAACGAAAGATTCTTAACGTTTTCTTCGCGGCTTCTGTTCTTAAAGTCAAGCTCGGAAATCTTTCTGACATAATGCTTTGCAATAAGATAATCAAGAACGCTTCTGTGCGTTCTTATCAACTGCCAACGCACGTCAAAGAAAGGGTTGGTATTATAGAAATCTATCGAATCAAATTCAAATTTATATGCAAGCTCTGCTGCAGAATCAATCTTCTTGCCGCTGCCGAGAACGCTCATACAAATTGCCGAATATAAATCCGAAATATTTCCTCTGGGATTCAAAAGATTGTCATAATAATACTTGACCATATAGACAAGCCAGTACGCATCAACCGAAAGAAAACCGAGTTTAACAAGACTGTCATATATCTTTTCGGGATTAACGTCTTCCGCCTGTTCCGTTCCTGATATATCAAGGCAATTCCTTATGAAATCAATACTCTCCGCTCTTTTATGAAGATTCATCGACGTTATCCGCATATAATGCTTATACTTGTTTGAAGCCAAAGGGTGAACGTTGAACTGATGCTGGTTGTTAACGGTAAAATCTCCGTCCATACAGACAACAAGCTTACAGTTAAGCTCCTTTATTCTTTTGCTGATAAAATAATAGAGAGCCTCGTCTCCGCGTGAAAAATCACGCACCCCGTCAATCATAAGAAGCGGTGTTTTATTTTTATACTTGCTCTGCAACACTTTTATTTCTTCAAAATCTGCCGTAAAAACCTCAACGATATCTTCATCAGAAATATCAGCATTGTTTTCGGCCATTTTTTCATAATAAGCAATATCTATATAAAACGGAAGAATACTACTGTTACTTTTTGCAACCGCAAGATAGATATACTGCATTATTCGGTTTTTATAAGAGCCGAGCGGACCTTTGATTTTGAGTATTTCTCTTGCTCCCGTGTTTTCGCAACCGTCAATAATCAGGTTATAAGCAGCTGTTATAACGTCACCGTTAACCGACCCGTCAAGAGTCGTGATTCCGTCAAAAACACACGAAAGCTTTTTAAGTTCTTTCATAACGGTTTCGCCATCTTTATCAGCAAGCTCAAGCGCTCCCGAGTGAAAAAATTTCTCGGAAAAACCGAGTGTTTTGCATTCAGAGGTAAGAATTTCTTTGCAGTCTTCTTCCGAAATTCCGCTATCCAAAGCCAAAAAAAGTTCGGAAATATCAGTTACATCACACTTCCTGATACCGCCGAACTTTTTAATGCACTTAGGCAATTCAATTTTATAACCGGACTTTGAAACGTTGGTAATTCTGACATACTTTTTGAGAGCTGAGATAACGTTTCTCAGAACCTGAATATCAAGTTCATCAACGTCAAAATACCTTGAATCATAATAAGTACGGAATAAAGAATCGTAAGTAACAACACTCGGCGATGCGATAATAAGCTTTTCAAGAATAGCCATTTTGGTGGCTGAAATATCCTGCTCAACCAGATCGGTATAAATCGTTCTTCTGTCGAAGTCAATATAAGTTCTGTTGTCGATCTCAAGAATTCCCGCCAGTTCATTATCCTTATCAATAAAGCAAGTGGTTGCATATTCGATATTATTTTTCAACTTTTTCACACCTCTTTCAGTAAAATTTTTCAAATTTTCCAAAATTTGACGAAACTTATTTAAGTATGACATAAACATTTATAAATGTCAATAGTTTTTAATAAAAACATAAAGCCGACGGAGTTTTAATCCGTCGGCTTTACTGTATTTAATTCTTACAATCAGGTTTTGTTTGCTTTATCAAGCAGAGAAAATGCTGTTCCATATCCAGCTGAAGAAATCAGCGATGAGCCAGAAGAAGCGAAGTGAGAAATATTCTTTGGGAGTGTTGATAATCTCAATAAGATTATCGCACTGTGCCTTGTATTCATTAAGCTTTGCTTTTTCTGTTTCGCCTAAATTACCGTCTGCAAGGAGACCGTCAATCTTCGCTTTGAGAGCTTCAATATCGTCTTCCCAGAAAATTGTTACTCTGTTTTCGTCAAACATATCAAGCTCTGCACCGACGTCTGCAACCGCTTTTTTGTCGGCGTCGATTTTGCCGAAAGCAGCTTCAATCTTTGCTTTTATTTCGTTGCATTCAGCCTTCTGATCATCGGTGAGGTTATCGGGGTTAATTGCTTGTGTCTGAGTTAAAATCTCTTCAAGAGCCGCAGTATCGTTGCTTGTTGCGGTTTCGGGGTCAATGCCGTTTGCAGCTTCTTTGAGTTCTTCAACCTTTTCTTCGGTTTCAGCAATTTTCGCTTTGAGCTCTTCTATACCTTTAAGGATTTCTTCAAGCTTCTGCGCCTCTTCTTCTGTGAGGTTAAAGCCGTATCTTTCCTTGATTTCGTTTACCTTGCTGACAAGCTCGTCAAGAGCGGGAATATCGCTTGACTTGACAGTTTCGAGTTCAAACTCTGCATAATCTTCTTCAACGTCTGCAACAAAAAGCTCAATGCTGTTGATAATTCTGAGCATATCTTCGCAAGCTTCCTTGGTATCTGCCCATTCGGTCTTTTTATCAGCATCGGCAATGTCTGTTACTGCATTGTTAATCTGACTGATTACATATTCAAGGCTTTCTCTGTCGGTTGATTTAACGTTCCATTTCAGCACGCCGTTATCTTCAACACGGTCAAGGTGAGAAATGCAGTCATCGTCAAGTGCAATTTCATAAGCAATCTTTGCTTCGCCGGTGAAGTTGCCCGTACCTGTTACAGTAAGGAGATATACACCCACGTTTGTTGCCTTGTTGCCGCTTATATCAAAGGTTGCTTCAAGGTTGTTGGTTGTGAGCACCTTTTCAACGGTCTGGGTCTGCTCTGTGCCGTTATAGGTAAGAGCATCACCGAGAATGATGAAGCCGTCGTGGATTGATTTCGGAGTAATGCTTGCGGTTGTATCCGCAAAATAATATTCCATTTCGGGGATGGTAACACCGTCGCTGCTGAATTCATAGTTACCGATATCTTCACCCGCTACATCATAAGCAACAGTAAGAGGTTTATTGTTGCCGACGTTTGCGTTTGCAAAGATTGCTGCTATTGCAACAGCTTCAACATCGTCTCCCTCAACGACGCCTTCAAGAGTGATTTCCACATTTGCAGGGTCAAGTTCAAATTTTCCGTCGTAAACCTTATCGGGTGCGGTGGCGGTTGCAGTTACATATTTCTTTGCGATTGTGAAGTCTGCAGTTTCTTCGCCCGAATAGTTACCGTCTGCAACAGCGGTAATTGTTACCGTCGCTGTGCCCACATTGACGTTATCTTTGTAGGATACCGTATAATCTGTACCTTCGGTAAGTGCTTTACCGCCGACCTTTACGATAACTGTGGGCTTATGCTCCTTACCGCTGTAAGTGAATTCTGTTTCGTCGAGAGTGATAACCGCTTCTGAAAGGTCAGCACCATTGCTTACCTTTGCATAGCTTTTAATAACTGTTGCATCTTCAGCAACCTCAATAATCTTGCCGTCTGCATCACGGAAATGATAACCCTCTGCGAGGAATGCGTTTTCGGTTGTTTCATCAGTAATAAAACCGTTCGGGAATTCGCCGCCCTTAAGGATGAATGTTGCTCCGGAGTCAAAATCAACTGTCCATTCGCCGTAGGGAGTGCCGCTGAAACAACCGTCTGAAAAGTCTGTTCCCGTGAAACTGCCACCGGTTACTTCAACCGTGCCTTTAAGAATGTTTAATGCCGCATAGTCGTTACCGGTAAATTCACCGCCGGAAATATAGGCTGTGCCGGTATTTAATAAAGCTGTATTGCCGATTATTTCGCCACCATAAATATAAATCTCACCGCTGGCGTCGTTTTTAATACCCTCTCCTCTGTCTAAGCCCTCAAAAACACCACCGTAGATTTTGGCCGTTCCGTTGTTAGTTATTGCACCATATGTATAAGCCTCAAAATTACCACCGTTAACGGTGAGTGTGCCGTGGTTTGAGATACCTGCGCCTTGACCCTTTACAGTACCTGATTCAACAGTAAGCTCAGCCGAGTTACTGATTCCATAACAATAATCGCCGCCTGTTTCAACTGTACCGCCACCGCGGCTGTCCTTGATTGTTATATTTGCATCGTAATAAACCATTAAAGCATCATCTGTTTTGTTAAGAATGGTTTTACCGTTAAGATCAAGAATAAACTTGCCCGAAAAGATTCTGGCGGTTTCGGTAAGCGTAATATCATCGAGCAGAGTAAGTGTGCTGTCTTCGCTTGCGGATGCCGCTGTGATTGCTTCAGCAAAGGTCTTATACGGTGAACCTTCAAGCTCGTTACCGTCTTTGTCGGTTACGGAAGCAACGAAATGCTCCTTGACCTGAACATAGCCGTCGATAATCTTTGCATCATCTGCAACGGTTATCTTGTTGCCGTCCTTATCATAGAAAGCATAGCCCTCTGCGAGGAGTGTGTTTGCGGTTGTATTAGCAACAGCAAAACCGTTGGGGAACTCACCGCCCTTGAGGGTGAGGGTTGCATCTTCACCATAGTAAACAGTCCATTCGCCATAGGGTGTGCCGCTGTAATAACCGCTTGCAAGGTCTGTTCCCGTGAAGCTGCCGCCGGTTACCTCAAGCTTACCGCCAAGCAGATTGAGTGCCGCATAGTTGTCGCAGTCTATTTCGCCGCCGGAGATATAGGCATCGCAACCGTTTATGATGCCGTCAATCTCGCCATCGTAAACATAAAGTGTACCGTAGTTTCCGATTGCGTGTGATTTAGCGTGTTTCAGCACGCCGTCATAAACATAAGCCGTGCCGGTATTATAGATTGCCGAATAGGTAACAACCTCCACCGTGCCGTCTTTAAAGGTAAGTGTACCTTTGTTGTCAATACCGCCGGCGCCCTTTATGATGCCCGATTCAACGGTAAGTGTACCGTAATTCCAAATTACACTACTTCCGTCGTTCATGCTTTCAAGAGTGCCGGTTTCACCGCTGTCCTTAATTGTCAAATCAACTTCTTCATATATATACAGAACCCTGCCGTTTTCGTTAATCAAGTTTTTGCCGTTAAGATCAAGCGTGAACTTGCCTGAGCGAATATTCTGCTCTTGGGTAAGCGTAACATCATCAAGCAGGGTGAGTGTACTGCCTTCGCTTGCACTTGCCGCTGTGACTGCCTCTGCAAAGGTCTTGTATGGTGAACCTGAAAGCTCGTTGCCGTCCTTGTCGGTTACCTTTGCGACATAGTTGAGAAGAGTAAACTCTACGCTTGCTGTTGCACCGCCGATTGTTGCGCTTGCAGTGTAAGTGCCTGCAGTTTTGGGAGCGTTACCGTCTGCGGTTGAATATGCAATGTCAACCGCAACCGAAGTATCAACAAGGTTGTTTTCAACGGTTATTTCTTTTGCTGTTGTGCCGTTTGTATAAAGTTCAGCAGGAGCGAAAATTTTGAATGTTCCGCCGTTTGTATCGGTGCAGTTGCCGTCTGCATTTGCACAAGCAGCAGTAATTGTATCTCCCGAAGCGGTATATTCAAATGAGTGAGTATGAAGATTCATTCCGCAAAAATCGCAAGCGCTGTCGCTGTCTGTTTCGCTGTCATAATGCCAGGGATAGTTGGGATTTGTTGCAGAGTTTGTATAAACCTTCTGTGCATCGACATCGCAGGAAATATATCCGTAGTTAACCTTGTCTTCACTTAAGATAACGGGCATAGGGTCTGTGCCGAGTTTCTGACCCCAACCGTTGCCGAGAGCATAGGCGATTTCACCTGTTGAGAGCTTTGAAGCGGGCATTCCCTCGCTGTCATATATTTCAAAGTGTACTGCCAATGCATAATCCGAATCGTAAACGGGGCCGTTATATCTGTCGGTAATGTAAATTGTCTTCTGAATCAGCACGGGGTTGTTTTTGTCACCTGTACAGATAATGCCGCCGATATAATTTCTTACAGACGAACCTGAAACGGTAAAATCCGAAGGATCGTCAACCTTGAGAGCTACATCTGCAAGGCAGTTGAGAATTTGGGTTCTGCTGTGGCCGAATACCGCGGCACAAATACCTGCGGCAGCCGCACCTGCATCCTTGGCATAAATTGAACCTTGTGCATAGCAGTTGGTAATGGTTGAGCCAGCAGCATATGAAGCAATACCTGCAACAAGACCGTATCTGCTTTCAAAATAGAAATTGGTTACCGCAACGTTGGCTATAATTGCCTCTACAGAGTGAGCCACAAGTGACAGATAGGGGCTTTCTTCAGGATCCTTGCTGTAAAGACCGCTTATGGTGTAGCCGTTACCGTTAAAGATACCTGTAAACGGATTATCGCGTGTTCCGACAGGAGTCCACACACGGGCGCCCGTGGTGGAAGCCGACATAGTGCCGCTGTTATATGTAATATCTTTAGTAAGTGTGGCATTGATTGCAGTATTACCGCTGTTTACCTGAGCGGCAAACCAATCAAGGTCATCTGCCGAATCAAGCTCGTAATAGGTTTTACCGCCGATTTCAACTGTTGACGGAGCTGCTGCCGCAAATGCCGAAATCGGAGCCATCGACATAAGCATCACCGCAACGAGCAGTATGCTTATGAGTTTGTTTGTTTTTTTCAAAGTAATCATCTCCTTGATGAATTGAGTGTGGTTTATATAAAGCCTTTCGGCTTATTCGCTTTCCTTTTCAACAAATTCCGTAAACTCCGCAAGAACACGTTTGCCAAGTTCCCTGCAATCCATCGCAAGAACCTTGTCAATTTTCTCTTTGCGAATTTCAATCGGTATATTATATATGCCGAGAATCTGATTGAGTGCGGCGGATATTCTGGCATCAAGCGGTACTGACGCTCCGTTCGATATAATCGTTGCGTAATCAATACCCTGAATGAGTATCTCCGCTTCAACAAACTGCTCGTGTGTCCAATCCTTGCAATAGTCTGCAAGAAGTTTCTTTGCTCTCTTCACGTGGTTTTCACGAAGATAATCAAGGCAAATTCTGCTTTGGAATGCAGAAACGAAGAAATCCCTTGCAACCTCGTTTTCTTCGCACGCCGCCGCAACCGTCATTAGCTCAATACATATTGATAAAACAGAGCCTACTCCTCTGTCCGCCTCATAATCAATCAGCTTTTCCTGAAACTCGCAAAGCATTCTTACAAGTTCAGCAAGAACGTATTCCTTCGCTCTAAAATAAAAATTAAAATGACCTTTGCTGATATCTAATTCGTCACAAATTTTTTTAACGGTTGTTGCAGTGTAGCCATTTTCAAGAAACATTCTCATTGACACACGAAGTATTTTATCTTTTACACTTTCTCTCTTTGATATTTTAGCCATAACGCCTCCTTCAGATCCGACTTATTGGTCGTGTACTAAATATATTTTAGTACGTGACCGATAATTTGTCAATGCTTTTATAGAAAAAACACAAAAGCTTTGAATAAACACTTAATTATTTTATTGCTGATACCTGATAAGTCTTGCAAAATCTCTTGATTTAACCGTTAAAACTAATTATAATATTCAGGGTTGGTGATAAATTATGAACACTTATTATAATGAAATAACTTCAAAACCGCTGAACACAAACCCTGACGGTGTACTTTATAAAATACCCGCAGGTGCTTTATGCGGTAACGGCGACCTCGGCATTGTTTTTGACAATGACGAAAAAGACCTTATTATTCATATTTCAAAATGCGATTTCTGGAAATTCACTTCAGGTACGCAAGCTGACGGCGGAATAAAAACCGTTGGCAGTTTAAGAATCAATAACGTTGATTTGTCGGAATACAACATAAAGCAGTATTTTGACAAAGGTCTTCTTGAATGCAAATTCGGTAACGCTGAAGCAGAGCTGTTTGTTGCTCCCGAGAATATAATTTATTTTCAGATCAAAGCTCCTGTTTCAGAAAAATTCCCGAGCGTTGATGCTGAAGTTCCCGATACCTGCAATTCAAATAATTCCGTGTTTACCCAAGACGGAATCAAATGTTATATCCGTAAGTTTGACGGCAAAGAGGTTGACCGTGAAACGGCAGTAATACTTTGTTTGCGTGAACTTGCCTCAAAAACGGCAGACGGTTTTAAAACCGTCATATACTGTGCTTCTGCCGTTACCAATTTCGATGACGGCAACTACGTCGGCAAGGGTATTGAAATGACGCTGAACGCCGATTATGAGCGTGACAAAACAAAAACTCAGGAAAAATGGGAGAAATTCTTTTCGGCTTCAAAAGTAACTCTTGAAGATAAAGAAATTGAAAAATTCTATAATTCAAGCCTTTATCACCTTGCGGGGTGTATGGGTAACAAAGAATTTCCGCCGGGATTATTCGGCAATTTCATAACAGACGATTTCTTCCCCTGGGCGGGAGACTATCATATGAATTACAACTATGAAGCTCCCTATTACTGCGTATTCTCATCAAATCATCCCGAGCTTTTCGACGGTTATATGGCACCGTTAAACGATATGCGTGAAGAGGCAAAGAGAATGGCAAGTCTTTTCGGCTGCAGGGGCTACGCATTCCCCGTAAGCTTCGGCCCAAAAGCGCTTGATGTTTATACCCAGAAAGACTGCAAGGAGCACGGCATACTTTTCCTCGGTCAGAAAAGTCACGCCGCCTATTCCTGCGTAATTCCGATAATGCATTGGTTTTCAACCTATGACAGGGATTACGCTCTCAGAAACTACTATGATTTTGTTTTCAACACCGCCGCTTTCTGGGAAGATTACCTTGTCAAAGAAAAAGGCAGATACGTGATAAAGAACGATGCCGCTCACGAAATCCCCTATTACCGCGGCGAAAAATTCAGATACATAACTCATAAGGGACAGATTGAAACCGTAAATGCCGCACTCTCTCTCGGTCTTGTCAGACTGTTATTCCGCGGTGTTTACAATATGGCGAAAGAGCTCGGTCTCAACCCCGAAAAATATGAGCTGTGGCAGGATATCTCTGAGAATTTAAGCGATTTTCCGACGTTTATCAAGCACGGCAAAAAGTGTTTCCGCTATTCCAAAAGAGGCATCCGCTGGAGAAATGAAAACACAGTCGGTCTTCAGCACATTTATCCCGCTTCACAAATCGGACTTTCGTCGGGTGAAAAACTGCTTAAAATCGCAAGAAACACTTATTTCATAAATGACAGACGCCTTGACGATAACGGCTCAAACTCCTATCTTCCTGCAGGTGCAAGAATCGGAGTTGACCCCGATTTTCTGATTGAAGGAATACACCAGAACATAAAAGAATTCGCGCTTCCCAACAGGCTTTTCCGTCATCACGGCGGAGGCATCGAGCACCTCACAACAATTCCCGCAACCGTAAACGAAATGCTTATGCAAAGCTATGAAGGAATTATAAGACTCTTCCCCTGCTGGAATAAAAAATCGTCCGCCTCATTCGAAAATCTGAGAGCAGACGGAGCGTTCCTTGTTTCTGCAGAGCTCAAAGACGAAAAGATAACTTCTCTGAAAATTAAGAGTATTAAAGGCAGAACCTGTAGAGTTGAGTGTTCTGATATTAAATCCGTTATCAGAGAATCAGACAAAAAGCAAATCCCGTTCACACGTGACGGAAATACTGTTTCGTTTGAAACACAGGAAGATACAGTTTACGTTCTTATTTAAATCAATTGAATTTTATATTCTTGGAGGTAATATTATGGATAAAAAATTAAGAATAGGCGTTTTCGGTGCAAGAAGAGGCTGCGGTATCTCACAGGGTCTCACCCTTACCGAAAAAGCATACATCAGCGCAGTTTGCGACTATGACGAATCAACTTATGAAAACATCAAAAAATTCTGCTGTGAAGAAACGAAATTCTTTACGGATTTTGACGAATTTATTGAAAGCGGAATGGACGCGGTTGTTCTCACAAACTTCTTCCATCAGCACGCAAAATATGCGGTAAAGGCTCTTGAAAAAGGCATTCACGTTCTCAGCGAAACAATGCCCGCCGTTACCATGGCTGAATGCGTTGAAATCTGCCGTGCTTCCGAAAAAAGCGGTGCTATCTATATGCTTGCAGAAAACTATGCATACTTTGCAGTTATCAGCAAGATCACAGAGATTTATCAGCAGGGTTCACTCGGTGAGGCTCTTTACTGCGAGGGCGAATACGTTCACCCCATGAGCCACGAGGAATACGTTCACTATACACCCACAACAACACATTGGCGTGCACTTATGCCTTCAGGCTTCTACCTGAGCCATTCTTTTGCTCCCCTTATGAGAGTTACAAACGACATTCCCGTTTCGGTTAACGCAAGAAGCATTTATACCGACGGTATGCGTCAGGAGCGCGAAGGCGAGCCTGTCAAGGACGTTGCGTCAATTATGCTCTGCACAATGAGCAGAGGCGCGGTTGCAAGAATTACAGGCTGGGCAAAATTCGGCGGTCACGGCAACTGGTACCGCTTTGCCTGCGCAAAGGGCAGCGCCGAAACCGTCAGAGGCGACGAAGGCAAAATCCGCATCGTTTATAACGATTGGGAAATTCCCGAAGGCGCTGAAAAAGAAAAGGTTTCAACCGTCGGCTATCCCTTTGATAAAAACAAGGCAAGCCAGTGCGGTCATTCGGGCGGCGACTACTACGTAGCACACGAATTCATCAGCTGCATTCTTGAAGGCAGACAGCCTTATTTCAACGCATACCGTTCGTGTGCAATGTCAGCCGTTGCTATCCTTGGCTGGAGAAGCAGCCTTCATAACGGTGCAGAATATAAGATCCCCGATTTCTCAAACGAAGAAGAGAGAAAACTTTACGAAAACGATAATCTCTCTCCCTTCCCCAACGAAAACGGCGTTGCAAATTATCCCTGCACAAAGTACGATGCAGATAAATACGATATCTGAGTTTTTTAGTTCTCTTGTAATTTTGCAAAGCAAAAAGCCTCCGACACAAGTCGGAGTCTTTCTTATTTGATTATTTTGTTTTAACTTTGTAGCACTTGATTTCAAAGGGATTGATTTCAAAGCTCATTGTCTTGCCGTTTGCAACGTCAACTGCAACGTCCTCACGTTCAAGGAGGTTACATTCTGCAACGCTTGCGATTTCAGCGAAGAATTCAACGTTAACAGCTGTTCTTCTGCCTGACTTTTCAACAAAACGAACGATGTAAGCATCTTCGTCTTCACACTTCTTGACAGCTTCAAGAGTAACGTTCTTGCCGTCAACGCTGATGAATGAAGCGCTTTCCGCACCCTTTGCATCCGCCGCAATTTGAACGGGAAGCATGGGATTGTTGATTTCAAGACCTCTTACGAGAGTCTGTGCATCCTTCCAGTTGCCTGCGTGGGGATAGAGTGAATATGTGAAGTAATGGTCGCCTCTGTCTGATTTGGGGTCGGGATTCATGGGAGCCTTGAGAAGAGTGATAATCATTCTCTGCTCGTTAACCTCATAACCGTACTTGCAATCGTTGAGAATTGAGAGACCGTAACCGTCTTCAGACATATCTATGAAGTTATGTGCGGAAACCTCAAACTTAGCCTTATCGTAAGGATTATGGCGGTAATTTGAGCTTTCGATTGTTGCGTAAGCAATATCTCTTGTGAACTTCTGTGCCTTGATGTCAACGTCAAAGCCAACCTTGAGAAGTTTTTCCTGCTCGTGCCAGCTGATGAATGTATCAAAGTCGATTCTGTCAAGCTCATTATAGATAATGATATTCTGCTTGAGAGTTGACTTCATAATGTTCTTTGCGATTGTAACACAGGTGAATACGTCACCGCAAACAACGCTTTCAACCTTGCCTGCTTCAGTTTCGAATTCACGGTCTGTGTAGGTTGCAACGATATCCCATGCATCGTACTTGCCGGGAAGGTCTTCGTAAATGCGGAATACGTTACCCTTGCCTTCAAGGATTTCACGGTTATTCTTCTTATCAAAGATTGAAACAAGCTCTGCTGAAGCGTCAAACTTCAGGCTGAAGTTCGCATTTTCGATATCTGCGCATTCAACCGCCTTTGCTTCGGCAACGGCAGCTTCCTTTGTGTAGTATACTTTATAACCTACTGCAGGAACGTCCTTTGCAACGAAAACAAGAACCTTTGTGCCGTCGAGCTTTGTATAAGCCTGAACGGGAACCTTATTGCCGTCTGCATCGTAGATTTCAACGTCCTTATAGGGAAGCTCAACCTTTGAGGTTGCG
>JAZQKN010000037.1:0-82119 GCA_045542175.1 Acutalibacteraceae bacterium
GAGCAAATTCAACCATCGCCTGACCGTCCTCGCCTTTTCCTTTTTTTCTTGCTGTTCTTCTTTTCAACAATGCCTTCACCTCCTTAGGGTTCATTTATAATCAGGATGGGGTCAGCTCGCTCAGCGAGCGAACCGACCCCATGGACTAATCAGTTTTTAGTTTGGAAGGATTATAGCTGATATTTATCAGGTTGCACCGCCGCCGGCTGCCTTGTCAATTTCGTTGTTAACTTCGTTGAACATATCACGGATCTTCGGTCCGAGTGCTACGAGAGCAACGATTACAACAACTGCAATAAGTCCGATGATGAGACCGTATTCTACCATGCCCTGGCCTTCTTCGTCTTTAAACCATTTTCTTAACATAACTTTTCCTCCGTTCTCATTTTTATTTATTTTCTCTTTAATGTTTCTGTTTGCGTTTGTTTTATTTCTCTTTTCCCTTAAGTTTGGTTAACTTTTATTATGTTCCGCCACCGGCTGCTGCCTTGTCGATTTCATCGTTAACCTGATTGAACATGTCACGGATCTTCGGTCCGAGTGCTACGAGAGCAACGATTACTACAACTGCGATAAGTCCTATGATGAGACCGTATTCTACCATTCCCTGGCCTTCTTCGTCTTTAAACCATTTTCTTAACATAACTTTTCCTCCGTTCTCATTTTTATTTATTTTCTCTTTAATGTTTCTGTTTGCGTTTGTTTTATTTTCTCTTTCTCTTTCCGTGATGTTTTAAGGTACCTGAAATTATGTACCGCCGCCGGCTGCGGCTTTGTCGATTTCGTCATTCACTTGGTTGAACATATCACGGATCTTCGGTCCAAGTGCAACGAGAGCGACAATTACGACAACTGCGATAAGTCCGATAATCAAACCGTACTCAACCATGCCTTGACCTTCTTCGTCTTTGAACCATTTTCTTAACATATAAATGCCTCCTTATATTTTCACCCCTTATGGGGTTGTTTTCAGAATAATGATGAGAAAACTGTTTTTGAAAGTTCGCCGAACATCGGGAACAGAACCGTTACAACCACACCGAGTGAGAGGTAGGGTCCCATCGGAACCGCTGTTTTGAGCGAGCCTTTCTTTGTTACCACAAGATATATCAGATAGATTATCAGGCCCGCCGCCATTATCAACGCCGCCTGCAAATATCCGAAAGCTCCGAGACAGTAACCGATCGCCGCACTGTATTTCACGTCGCCTGTTCCGATCGGTATTCCGAAGAACATCGGAAGCTGATAGAGAATGAAGCCTGCCGCAAGACCTACTGCCGAGGGAATCAGACATTCCTTAAGGGGAACGCCTGTTGCTATTGCGTAAATCAGAGCCGCTGTTCTTATCAGCAAAAGTGCAAGCACTGATGAATTCGGAATCTTTTTTATATCCAGATCAACAACTCCGATTGAAATTGCAACCGATATATATGATATAGACTCCAGTCGGACTGCTGTGTCTTTAAATCTTGCAAAAGCTACTGCAAAGAGTATTCCTGAAAGAGCTACCCAGATAACAATCAAGGCCGTATTTTTGACCGCCTCAATACGGGCGGTCTCTTTGGTTCTCCGTTTTATCTGGAACAGCGAGATCCGATTCATGGCCAGTGCAGCAAGAATACCGAGCACACCGCCGTAAATTATGTCGATCATAGGATTCGCCTCCGTTGTTTCGTCTGGAAGGTTTTTCCTTTCCGCACCCTCACTATAGCACTTTCAGTTGTGCAAAGTCAAATAAAGTTTTCCACTATATCAAAAATATATGGCTATTTTGCACAAATCAGGTAAAAACGTGGCAAAACCCTTGCGTATCAAGGGTTTTGGACTCCGCTTATTCATTTGAAGTTTCAATTTTGAGCTGTTTTACAACAACTTTTCACAACATTTTGTTAAAAATCTTTTCACATTTTCACCAAAAAAACGCAACTTTTCAAAATTTACCGCAAATCCTATACAATTTTTGACGAATGTGTTCATTTTCGAATAGGACTTCAAAGTTTTTACTGCATAACCATTCATTATTTTTCTTTTTTGAGATATTATCGCCCTGTTTTAAGCAGCTAAAGTTCGGACTGCATTCTTGACTTTTTCTTCAAAAAAACGCTTGATATATCATTTTTGATTTAATGAGCATTTCACTTTTCTGTTTCTTTTCTTCATTTTTCGTCACTTGACTTTTATATAAATGTATCATATATTTAAAATATCAAAATAAGGAGGCGGCTTTATGTGGAATATTATCAGAATCTTTGTTTCCGTCTTTGTTTCAATTGAAACTTTATTTATGAGCCTTTTCGGCGGAATTGTTCCCAACTCAATTCAGATGCCCGAGGTTTCTGCAGGTGAATACAGTCAGTACGTTGATCCGTTTATCGGCACGGGCGGTACTCCCTGGACCTGCGGTATGCTCAGCCCCGCAGCAACTGTCCCCTTCGGTGCGGTAAGACTCGGACCCGACACCTGTTTCGTCGGCGGTGCATATATCGTCAAGACCAACACTTCGGGTTACTATTATGAGCACGGTCATATCAAAGGCTTCAGCCATTCAAGACTTTCGGGTACGGGTGCGGAGGATTACAACCATTTCAGAGTAACTCCCGTTTCTGGCGGTAACGACGTTGCGATTATGCCCTATTCCCACTCAAAAGAAACCGCTTCAGCAGGGTACTATGCAGTTTATCTGCCGACGGCTGACTGCCTTGCTGAAATGACTGCCGACACTCACACAGGCGTACACAGATACACTTTCTATGATAATGACGACGCAAGACTTTATATAGATGTTACAAGTGCCGCGGGCAACCGCACTTCTTATGACGGCTATGCAAAAGTTGATGAAGAAACAGGTATTATCTACGGCGGATGCACACTTTACGGAGCTTTTTCCGCAAGATCTGACGGTCTGCCAGTTTACTTTGCCGCAGTAACCGATAAACCCGTTGTTTCGTACGAAATCAAGGGCGGCGGCTCCGACTGCGGTATCGACCTCAATTTCGGCTCAATAGAAAATGAAAGCGTTGAGATGAAAATCGGTATAAGCTACGTCAGCGAAGAAAACGCACTTCTCAACCTAAAAACCGAAACAGACGGACTTGATTTTGACGCAGTGAGAGAAAATGCCGTTGATGATTGGGAAAACCGCCTTTCCGTAATCAAAATTAACACAAACGATAAGGATATCAAAACAAATTTCTATACCGCTCTTTATCATTCAATGATTATGCCTACGGATTTCACTGACGTAAACGGTGAATATCTCGGTTTTGATAAAAAAGTTCACGTTGCCGAGGGCTACACCTACCGCACGGATATGTCGCTCTGGGATACCTGCCGCACAACGCATCCTCTTTATACCCTTATTGCGCAGGATATTCAGACAGACTGCCTCAACAGCCTTGTTGAAATGGCTGATCAGGGTGTCGGGGTCTTGCCCAGATGGCCTATGGGTGCAGGCTACTCAGGCTCGATGTTCGGCGACAACGCAAGTATTGTTATCGCTGAAAGCTACCTCAAGGGAATCACCGATTTTGACGTTGAGGCGGCTTATAACGCAATGAAATACTCGTCGGATAACCCTGCCGATAAGTCAGGCAGAGGCTGGGTTGAGCTTTATAACGAATACGGATATATTCCTGAAGATGCAGAGGGTGTCAGAAGAACTGTTGCCAAAACGCTCGAATATTCCTGGGAAGACGCCGCCATCGCAAGCCTCGCCACTGCTCTGGGCAAAACTGAGGATGCGGAGCATTACGGTGCAAAGGCGATGTACTACAAAAACGTTTTCAACCCCGAAACAAAATATTTCCAGGCAAGAAATGCCGACGGCAGCTTTGTATGGAACTTCAGCCCTTATATCACAAGCTTCTACGATGCCGTTATGATTAAAAAGTTTGCCGATTGCTATTGCGAAGGCAGTGCAAGACAGTGGCGCTGGGCGGCAATTCACGACGTTGAGGGAATGATTGAGCTTTTCGGCTCGGAAGAATACTTTGTAAAAGAACTCAATCAGTTTATGAAAGACGCTTCTCTTTCAAGAGCGGCGGTTGACCCCGGCAGCGGCTTCTGGATAGGCAATCAGCACGATATCCACACCCCCTATCTCTTTGCAAATGCAGGCAGACCCGACCTTACTCAGAAATGGGTGCGCTGGACTCTCGACAACCGCTTCAGCACAGACGTCAACGGTCTTGACGGCAACGACGACGGCGGAACTTTAAGCGCATGGTACGTTTTCTCCGCTCTCGGATTTTATCCGCTTGCGGGCAGTGATAAATATTGGATAGGCTCACCTAATATCGACAGTGCTGAAATTACACTTTCAAACGGCAACGTTCTTAAAATTACAGCAAACAACCAAAGCGACAAAAACGTCTATGTAAGCAGCGTTACCCTTAACGGCGAAAAGCTTGACGGCTGCTACGTAACTCACGAACAGCTTATGAACGGCGGCGAGCTTGTTTTTGAAATGAGCCGCACCGCAAATAACTGACGGCATATAAAATTTATTATTTTCTCAGTCGCTCTTGCTTTTTAAATTCATTGTGCTAAAATTGGTTTGTAAAACTATATTCAGGAGGAATCCTTATGCTTAAAATAGGTCTTGTAGGTGTCGGCGGAATCAGCGGCGCTCATATCCCCGCCTGGGAAGAAATGGAAAACGCAGAGCTTGTTGCTCTTTGCGATATCCGTACCGAACGCCTTGAAAGATACCCCGACAAAAAACATTATACCGATTACGAAGAGATGCTCGAAAAAGAAGAATTCGACATTATCGATATCTGCCTTCCCACTTATCTGCACGCAGATTATGCAATCAAGGCAATGGAAAAAGGCATTAACGTAATCTGTGAAAAGCCCATTTCTCTTAAAGAGGAAGACGTTGAGAGAGTTTACTCAACCGCAAAGAAAAATAACGTTAAGTTTATGGTGGCTCAGGTTTTAAGATTCTGGCCCGAATACGAGCTTCTTAAAGAGATATACGATACAAAGAAATACGGCGAGCTTCTTTCAGGTACAATGACAAGACTCGGCTGCTACCCCAAATGGAGCTGGGACGGCTGGATGATGGATGAAAAGCGCAGCGGTCTTACCCCCTTCGACCTGCATATCCACGACCTCGACTTTATGGTTTATGCTTTCGGAATGCCCAAGGTTGCCTATCAGTTCCGTGCAAAGAAACCCGATCAGGATTTCATCAGCCTCAGCTATGATTTCGGCAGCTTTTCAATCAATTCGGAAGCTTCGTGGTACGCAACAAGCTACCCCTTCACCGCAGAATTCCGCTTCCAGTTTGAAGATGCACTTGTTGCAAACGAAAACGGCAAAATGGTTATTTTCTTAAGAGACGATAAGAAAATCGACCTTTCACAGGAAGCCGAGGGCGATACAGGCAGCATCAATCTTCCCAAGAGCGACGCTTACGCAAACGAAATCAAGTATTTTGCAAACTGCGTTGTCAATGACCTGCCCGTAGATAAGGTCAAGCCCGAAGAACTCAGCTGTGTTCTTAAAATTCTTAACAACTTATAATAAAATTAAAAAACCGTTTACCGGAAATCCGGTAAACGGTTTTTCTTTATCTGTGAAGTTTTAAAATTTCTTCAATCGGTCCCGTAAAATGCTTTGAAACGTGAGGAACGGATTTATCTTTGCTGATAAACGAATTGAAGAGCATTCCCTTATAGTCGGTTGACATCTGGAATTTTGAAATAACCTTTGTAAGCTCTTTCTTCTTATCGGCATTTTCAAGGAAAGTGCAGTTTCCGATTAAGATTCCAACGTTGTCGGTTGCGCCCGCAGTAACGGTAACCTCAAGAGTTTCTCCGATTTTGCAAATCTCTGCATCCGCCTTTGTGCCGTTAACGGTTACGGAAACGTCGCCGCCTGTTATATCCTTGAACTTAACTGCAAACGTTCTGTTTTCGGGAACAACGTTGCCTGTGCCCTCTGCCTTTGCAATTCTGAGCGAAACGTTCTTTCCGTTTTCGGCAACGGTGAAAGCGGTTTTAAGGAATTCGCCGTCTTTATAAGAAAGCGTTTCGCCGTCATCTTCATAAAGAGTGAAGGTGTTGTTGCCTCTGTAAACAAGAAGCTCAAGTGTTTCGGGGTTTGAGCAATCGTTTGTCCTGTCATTTGCGCTCATCGGGATAATTGCGCCCTCTTTTGCAAGAACGGGTATTGTTTCAATATCGCGGTACATTGTTACAAACTGATTGCCGCTGTAAATTCTGCCTGTGAAAATATCGGTATATCTTCCCTCGGGAATCCACACCTTAACGCCCGCAAGGTTTGTCTTTTTTGAAGTATGTTCGGTTATCGGAGCAGCGATAAGCTCTGTGCCGAAGAAGAATTCATTCCTGCACTCATAAGCATTTTTATCCTCGGGATATGCGTAATACATCGGCTCGCATATCGCTCTGCATTCGGTGTGAGTGCGGTAATTCATTGTGTAGATATAGGGAAGAAGCTTATGTCTTAAGCGAAGTGCATCCTTTGCAATTCTCTCAACCGCACCGCTGTAATTCCAGGGCTCCTTGCCTGCAAATTCGTTGTTGGTTGAGTGAAGTCTCATAACGGGACTGAAAACACCGAGCTGTACCCAGCGCAGATAAAGCTCGTCATCCTTTTTACCCATACAGTGACCGCCGATATCATGGCTCCACCAGGGATAGGCAATGTTTGATGCCGTTGCTGTGTATCCGGGCTGATAGTCAAGGCTCTTCCATGTCTGGGTTGTGTCACCGCTGAAGCCGAGAGGATATCTCTGGCTGCCTGCACCGCAGAAACGCGAAAGAATAAGCGGTCTGTGGTTATCCTTGGCGTTATCAAGGAAATGATAGTGGTTGAGCGCCCACAGGGGGTCAA
This sequence comes from Acutalibacteraceae bacterium, assembly GCA_045542175.1. GTDB lineage: Bacteria > Bacillota > Clostridia > Oscillospirales > Acutalibacteraceae > CAG-177. Next base: position 6,865 of record JAZQKN010000037.1, read on the forward strand.
GACCGGGTACGTTGGTATTCTTGCCCTGCTGCCAGTCAATCCACCAGAAATCAACACCCATTTTTTCAAACGGATGATGAAGAATATCAAAGTATTTCTCGGTGAATTTCTTGTCTGTTATATCAAACTTAACAGGCTCTTTGGTCTTCGCGTCCTGACCCATTGCCTTACACATATCCTCATACCGGTCTTCAAACCAGCGCACGCCCATTGAGGGATGGATATTGAAAGTTACGTGATAATTATCGTCTTTAAGCTTTTTGATGAAGCCTTCGGGGTCGGGGAAAAGGTCGGTGTTGAAGCTGTAACCTGTCCAGCCCACTGACCACACGTCGTAAACATACTCCATAAAGTTGAGATGCTTGCTCACCTTATGGGCATCCTTGCCAAACTTTTCTTTAATCTTAACCCAGTGCCAGTCCATATCAACCGTTGCAACGGTAATCGGCACTTCCTCTGCCTTGAACTTATCCATAAGGGTCAGATATTCTTCCTGAGTGTATGCCTTATATCTGCTCCACCAGTTGGAAAGAGCGTATCTGGGAATAAGCGGAACTTTGCCTGTGAGTCTGTATAAATCGGATGTTGCACCGATATAATCGTTGCCGTAGGCAAAATAATACTTGTCGCTTTCTTTATTGTCGCGGGGAAGAATTGTACCGTCAGACTTTATAACAAGGGTATCGCTGTCCTCAATCACGGCAACACCGTTTCGCGAGCACACGCCGTCACCAACCCTGTCAATAGCGGTGATGTCAAGCGTACGGCTTGTTCCCTTGAGGTTGCCCGCTTTATAGTTTGTAACTTTTCTGCCGTCGGCAAGAATGATGCGGAGCATTTTGTTTGATTTAAGAGAGTAAACAAAAGTTGCACCGTCAGTTCTGATTTCAATTATTCCGTTCTTTTCGCTTGTTTTGAACTCTGTTTTACAGAAATCACGGAACCATACGCTCTGGGTAGGCTCATCGCAGAATTTGCCGTCAGCCTGATTCTCAACTCTGAGAAGGCAGGGCGTGATAACAGTAATTCTTGTTCTGTTTCGGATAATTGTCTGCTCCTTGAGTGCAACGGGTGAGCATTCGATTTTAAATCTTTTTGCAAAGCTGTCCATTTCTTACTCCTTTTGAGTTTATTCCAATTAAATATTATATATCCTACAAATACCAAAGTCAACAAAAGAGAGGAAAGGCTTTTGAAAAAACAGTTGAAAGGCAGTAATTTATAAGCTATAATTATCAAAAGAGAAAAAGAGGTGTTAATATGACCTGGATGTCATTCACAAGAATAATAGTGGCAATTCTTATGATTCCGTATTATCTTTTCAACTATACTTTCAACGATTATGCCTACCCCGCCGTCAGCACAGAGGGGGCTTATCTTTTCTGCTATTTCGTAGGCAACGAGGTTGACGAGCAGACTCTTCATTTTGCCGTGAGCACGGACGGATACAACTTCAAAGCACTCAACAATAACGAAGCGGTTATTGAGCAGAAACTCGGCACAGGCTGTGTGCGTGACCCCTATATTCTTAAAGGCGTTGACGAAAACGGCAAGGACTGTTATTTCATAATCGCAACCGATATGAACGCCCTTGAAGGCTGGACTTCAAATCACTGCCTTATCACCTGGAAATCCTATGACCTTGTTAACTGGTTTGACGAAACGGTCATTGATATGCGTCAGTTTGAAGGCTTTGAAACCACAACAAGAGCGTGGGCACCGCAGGCAATCTGGGATGCCGACAAAGAAATGTATATGGTCTACTGGGCAAATTCCACCGCTGAAAACGACTGTGCGGGTCATTACTACGCTTACACCAAGGACTTCAAAACCTTTGAAACAGAGCCTCAGGTGCTTTTCGGCAGATGGAATGAGGTTGACCCCGAAACAGGCGAAACAAGAAACGTTCAGTGTATCGACGGCGACATAATATATAATGAAAAAGACGGTTATTACTACCTCTATTTCAAAGAAGATTTAACGCAGAAAATCGCTTACGTAAGGTCAAAAAATCTTACGGGTCCCTATAACACCGATTACACAATCTGCTCGCTCAACTGGTTCGGAGTTGAGGGAAGCTCAATGTACCGTATCACAGGCACCGACGCGTGGATGATGATAATGGATGAATACAGCAACGGCACTTTCTTTGCACAGATGACAAGAGATTTTGAAAATTTCAGACAGGTGCAAAGGTCAACCTATTCCGTTGACCAGCTCCGACCCCGCCACGGCTCGGTTGTTGCAATCAGCGAAGAAGAATATTTCAGGATGGTTGAGCACTACGGAGTACAGGAATAAGAGAATCCCGACGGCAAAAGCCGTCGGGATTTATTGATGTTATTTTGCTTTTCTCTGCGATGAATAGCTTATATCCACCGACTTTTTGAAGAGCATATAGTCATACTGCGGTCTCCAGTTATCGCCGTCTTCAACGCCATCCTTGAATGAATCCTCATTCCTTGCAACGTTGATAACGGTTATACCCTTGAGTGCATCGCCCTCTTTATAAACGGTATCCCAGAATGCGTGGTGACCGATATAAGTAACGCTTTCGGGAATGTAAACGTAATTCATCGCTCTGTTACACGCAAATGCGTCCGAGCCAATATACTCAAGTCCCTCGGGCAGTGAAAGATAAACCTCACCGAGCACTTCTTCAGACGTAAAACTGCTTTCGGTGACAGCGGCATCCGTCTTATAACTGTAAACGTTTTCAAGCAGAGGAATTTCATAGAAACCGAGAGTTTCGATTCTTTCAAGACCTTCGGGAAGGTAAACGTTCTTCATATTTGAATAATTGAAGCAAAGCTCGCCTACCGTTTTAACCGATGAAGGCACAACGAAAGTAAGAACGTCCTTTACGTACTGCTCATAGTTTGCATCTTCGGGTACAGGCTCAATTCTGAAGCCGTTTTCGTCATACTTTGCGTGACCGAATTTTTCTGCAAGATAAGTATCGTGGTCACAGGGACGGCAGATAATCTCGGTTTTATCCTTGTTATAGAGCACACCGTCAACGTCGCAATAGTTGGGGTTATTTTCATCAACCTCAATTGCCTGCAATGCCCAGCAGGAGTAAAAAGCCTTGTTATCAATCTTCGTAACCTCTGCGCCGATGTTGATTACCTTAACCTTTTCGTCGCAGTTGAGTGCATAAGCACCAACCTCGGTAATCTTCTTTGTTTTATCCTTAACAATTTCAAAATTGGTGTTTACGTCTTCGTTTTCTTCATCGTATTTAACGCTCGAAACGTAGTCAATATCAAGCTCTGTGATAAAACCGGTATTGCTGAATTTTGAAAGCGTATAGCCTGATTCTGTCTGCTTATATTCAAAAGTATCCTTCTGAACGGTTCTTACGCTGAAATAGCAGGAAAGCGAAACGGCAATTATGATAACGATAGCGAAAACAGCCTTTTTGATGCCGAAATGCTTATAAGGCTTATTAATATGAGGTGCTGCAAGGCCCTCTACCTGATAAGTCCATATTTCGTCTTCGGGGATATCAAGATGTATGGGTTCTTCTGCAATCTGATTTACTTTCTTTTCTTTCTTGCTCATATTAATCACCTCACTTATCCTATATATCCGCCGGAAACCTTTTCGCCCTCTTCGGTCGCCTGCTTTTCGGTAACCTCGGCACGGCGTTTAAGAACTTCCATAACCATATTCTGCTTCTTGCTGTCGTAATCCCAGAAGAAATAAGGAATCGTCATAAGCGCAAAGCCGATAACGTCAACGATAAGAGGAACGGCAACAATCATTCTTCTTGCCGAGTCAACAAACAGAACGTCCCAGTTGCTGTTGAAGCCGTGATTGAGAAGAAGAAGCGGAATAAGAAGACCCACAAAAGAGGTAATGGGACCTGTGAACCAGCCGAAAACGCCCGCAAAACTTTCAAGGCGTTCGCCCGAAAGATACATCTGATAGTCGCCGATACGTACGTTCATATCGTGACCCGCAGTTGTAGGCACGGTTTTCGTCATTTCCATAAAGAACAGAACTATAACGCAGATTGTTCCGCAAAGATTGAGGTTATCGCCGCAGAACCAGATTGCCGCCGCAATTGCCGCATTGCCCAAAGCTCTCGTCACCTGATAAAAAATCATAATCTGCTTATATGAGAATTTCTTGAGGAAATAGGGTGAGAACAAATCGGGAGGAGTTCCCGCAAATGAAATCAGCATTACGATAAGGCTGTAAGGAAGACCGCTCAGACGGAAGGTGTAGAAATAAAGGATTGTAACAAACGGAAGCATACCGTTGCCGAGCGAGTCGATAAGACCTACAACCGTGTTGATAAGCAAATATTTGTTGCGAAGAACACCGAACATACCGTCCCAGAATTTAATCTGAACTTTCTTTTCAACGGGAGGCTGGGGAATTCTTTCTTTGATTCTGCCCGCAAAGAGCATTGTGAGAACGGCAAAGAGAATAAACGTGCCGGGAATTACGAATCTGAAAACGTTGATATCAGCCCATTCATCCTTGAGAGCACCGATAATAATGGGAATAACGATGCCGACGATGGTATTGAAGAAATGGGAAATCTTAACAGGATAGCTTCTTACGTAAATTCTTTCCTGAAGATTGGGGCTGATACTCTTTGTGCATATTTCAAGGTTATTGGCAAAGCCGAATACGTTATAGGTTGCGAAAAGAAGGTTTGCAACCCAGACTCTTGTTGCAACGTCGGGGATATTATAAACGGGAAGCCAGCCGATAAGAACAACCATTACGCACTTGGGAACAACGTCACAATAAAGCGAATATTTATATCTTCCGTATTTGGGAAGAAGCTTTTTACGCCAGAAAATATTACGCGCACCAACCCAACCGGTATACAGGAAATGCGTACCGAAGGTCTTGAAACAGGCGGTGGCATTCATACCCTCCAACCCGTTGAGATACGTAATAAATCCGCTCGTCTGACTGAATAGCTGCGAATAATCGAAAAGTATCGTCGATATTCCGAAAAGCATCATCAGTACGTAGGTCAGATAGAATTTCTTTTCGGTTTTCTTCGGCAAAAATCCGAGATTATCGCACACAAACCACCACATAAGTGCTGAAATATAGCCGAGGGGCATATTCAGAATTCCGATTACCGAGAAGGTAAGGTAGGGCAATTTGTAATGGTGCATAATAAGGAAGCATGATGAAGCAAACGCAATATACTCCAGCACCTTTGATCCTGCGTAGTTGCTGCCTACTGCAAAAACAACGTCCTTATACTCTTTGTAAGGCACGTATTTTCCTTCAGCAGGGGTATTCCAATGGGTCTTGATTTCTGTGGCAAAGGTTTTGACTTTGTCAAATGAAAAACGGCTCATTTTCACCTCTCCTTGAATTTTTATAAAGTATATTATAACATATTTCAAGTAAAAGCTCAACAGTACATAATGCACTAACAATCAAGCCCTCTTTTGGCGAAATGAATAAAAATCAAAGAAACAACTTGCGAATAAATTAAAATGTGATAAGATGTAAAAAAAGATTTTAAGCAGGTGACACTATGAAAGCGAAAATTACTCTTGCAAAAGAATTCAGAATAGGCGATATTGACAAGCGTATTTACGGCTCATTCATCGAGCATCTCGGCAGAGCGGTTTACGGCGGAATCTACGAGCCCGGTCACCCCACAGCCGATGAAAACGGTCTGCGTCAGGACGTTATCGACCTTGTCAAAAAGCTCAACGTTCCCATTGTGCGTTATCCCGGCGGCAACTTTGTTTCGGGCTATAACTGGGAAGACGGCGTAGGTCCCGTTGAAAGCAGACCCAAACGCCTTGAACTTGCCTGGGGCACAACCGAGCCCAACTATTTCGGCACAAACGAATTCCTCGCCTGGTGTAAAAAGGCAAACGCCGAATGTATGATGGCGGTTAACCTCGGCACAAGAGGCCCCGACGAAGCAAGAAATCTCGTTGAATACTGCAACCATAAATCAGGCTCCTACTGGTCGGATTTAAGACGCTCTCACGGTGTTGAAGAGCCCCATAACATCAAGCTCTGGTGCCTCGGCAACGAAATGGACGGACCCTGGCAGATGGGTGCAAAAACCGCTTTTGAATACGGCAGAACTGCCCTTGAAGCTTCAAAGCTTATGAAATGGACAAGTCCCGGCATTGAAACCGTGCTCTGCGGCTCATCAAGCAGAAATATGAGCACTTTCGGTAAATGGGAAACAGAAACTCTTGAAATCGCTTACGACAGCGTTGACTACGTTTCACTTCACCAGTATTACGGCAACCACGATGACGATATTCAGAGCTTCCTTGCAAGATCTCTTGAATTTGACGATTTCATTCATTCGGTTATCTGCATCTGCGACTACGTAAAAGCCAGAAAACGCTCAAAGAAAACAATCAATCTTTCATTCGACGAATGGAACGTTTGGTATCATTCAAACAACAGACCCTATGAAAAATGGAGCGTTGCTCCTCCTCAGCTTGAGGATATTTATAACTTTGAAGATGCTCTTCTGGTAGGCTCTCTTCTCATCACGCTTCTTCGCCACTGCGACAGAATCAAAATTGCCTGCCTCGCACAGCTTGTTAACGTTATCGCTCCCATCTTCACACAGACGGGCGGCGGAGTTTTTGAGCAGACCACCTTCTTCCCCTTTATGCACCTTTCAAACTACGGCAGAGGCAGTGCTCTTCTTCCTCTTATCAGCTGTCCCAAGTATGACTGCAAGGCATTCACTGACGTTCCCTATCTTGAATCCATTGCAACGTACGACGAAGAAAACGAAGAAATGGCAATTTTCTGCGTTAACAAGAGCCTTGACGAAAGCATGGTGCTCGACGTTAATCTTATGGATTTTGAAGGCTACACTCCCTGCGAATTCATTTCAATGGACGGCTATGACAAGAAGGACGAAAACTTCTTTGACGCTGTAAAGGTCAAGCCACACAACAATCCTGTTCCCAAGCTTGACGGCACTCAGCTTACCGCTGAGCTCAAACCCCTTAGCTGGAACGTTATCAGACTTAAGAAAAACTGATTTAGCAGGTATATACAATGAGCAAAAAATTCTTTGACCATATTATCCACGGCGGGGACTATAACCCCGACCAGTGGATGAAAACGCCCGAAATCTGGGACGAAGATATGCGTCTTATGAAGCTGGCACATATCAACAGCGCAACCGTCGGCATTTTTGCGTGGTCGGTTATTGAACCCGAAGAAGGCGTTTATAACTTTGATTTTCTCGATAAAATCCTTGATAAGCTTGCCGAAAACGGAATTTCGGCAATTCTTTCAACTCCCTCGGGTGCAAGACCTCCCTGGCTTGCACAGAAATATCCCGAAGTTCTTCGCGTTGAAGAAACGGGTATACGAAACGAATTCGGCGTGCGTCACAACCATTGCCTGACCTCCCCCGTTTACAGGGAAAAGGTGCGCAACATCAACCGTATGCTTGCCGAAAGATACAAAGACCATCCCGCTCTTAAAATGTGGCATATCTCTAACGAATACTGCGGTGAATGTCACTGTGAGCTTTGTCAGGAAGCTTTCAGAAACTGGCTTAAGGATTATTACCATAACGACCTTGAAGAGCTCAACGAAAAATGGTGGAACGGTTTCTGGAGTCACAGAATGACCGATTGGAGCCAGATTAACTCACCGAAAAGCAGAGGCGAAAACCACGTTTCCGCAATGAAGCTTTGCTGGAACAGATTTGTTTCCGACAGCCACATTTCGTTCTTTGAAAACGAAATCGCTCCTCTGCGCGAAATCACTCCCGACATTCCCATCACAACCAACTTTATGCGTATGTATGACGGCATCGACTATCAGGAATTCGCAAAGCATCTTGACCTTGTCAGCTGGGATAATTACCCCGCCTGGGACAGAGGCTTTAACCTTTCCGAAGCCGAAGAGGTTGCGTTTGTGCACGATGCTTTCCGCTCGATGAAAGACGGTCAGCCGTTTTTTATGATGGAAAGCACTCCCTCACTCGTCAACTGGCATCCCGTAAACAAGCTTCCAAAACCCGGTATGCAGGAGCTTTCGTCAATTCAGTCGGTGGCTCACGGTGCGGACAGCGTACAGTATTTCCAGTGGAGAAAGAGCAAGGGCGGTCACGAAAAATTCCACGGTGCGGTTGTTGACCATTGCGGTCACGAAAACACAAGAGTTTTCGGCGAGGTTGCCCATCTCGGCACAGTGCTTGAAAAACTCGGCGACGTTGTCGGCGGCAAGAGTGAAAGCCGCGTTGCCGTTATTTATGACTGGGAAAACGGCTGGGCAGTCAAGCATTTCTGCGGCTTCAACAACGTTAACCGCAATTATCTCGGTGAATGTGTTAAATGGTATGCTCCTTTCAGAAAGAAAGGCATCAGCGTTGACGTTATCCCGATGGATGCCGACTTCTCAAAATATGACGTTATTATTGCACCCTTCCTTTATATGCTCAAAGACGGCACAGGTAAACGAATTGCCGATTACGTTGAAAACGGCGGCACTTTTGTTACAACATACCTTTCGGGAATGGTTGATAAAAATGACCTTTGTTTCCTCGGCGGTTTCCCCGGCGACGGTCTCGACAGGGTTTTCGGCATCTGGGCCGAAGAAACCGACTCCCTGCCCGAAGGCATAAAAAATGCCGCATCCTACGGCGGCAAGGTTTATGAGGTTGAGCACGTGTGCGATATCATTCACGCAAAGGGAGCAAAAGTGCTCGGCGAATATCAGAAAGATTTCTATGCGGGTATGCCCGCCGTAACCGAAAACAACTACGGCAAGGGCAAAGCATATTACGTTGCATTCCGTAACGATGCCGATTTTGCCGAAGATTTCTGCGGCAAGCTGATTGAGGAATGCAAGATAACTCCCGATTCCGAAATCGAGCCTGCAGACGGTGTTTCCGTAAGAAAAAGAGGCAATCTCACCTTCGTTATGAATTTCTGTGATGAAGAAAGAGAAGTAACTCTCGGCAAGGAATTCACAGATGTTCTCAGCAGTGAAACCCTCAGCGGCAAAGTAACGCTGCCCGCCTGTAAATATCTTATACTGAAATAACAAAAAAGAGCTGAATTCATAAGAATTCGGCTCTTTATTTTTCTTCATTAAGTTTATTGAGAAACTCAATATCTTTTTTTGTAAGCTCGGCTTTTTCAAGCATATCGGGGCGTCTTTCAAGCGTACGCTTAAGGCTCTGCTCACGCTGCCATTTTTCAATGTTTGCGTGATGACCCGAAATAAGTACCTCAGGCACTTTTTCTCCGTGCCACTCAAACGGTCTTGTATACTGCGGATGCTCCAGAAGTCCCGAATAATGGCTCTCAAGAGTAAACGCATCCTCGTTTGCAAGCACGCCGGGAAGCATTCTCGAAATGCTGTCTGCAACGATAAGCGCGGGCAATTCGCCGCCTGTCAAGACGTAGTCGCCTACGGAAATCTCTTCGTCAACTATTTCGTCAATAACTCTCTGGTCAATGCCCTCATAGTGACCGCAAAGCAAGGCAACGTTATCGAGCTTTGAAAGCTCCTTGACCTTTTCCTGAGTCAGGGTCTGACCCTGGGGCGAAAGATAGATAAGATGAGGTCTTTCACCGATTTCATCGCAAAGCGACTTGAAGCAATCATAAATAGGCTGTGTCTGCATAATCATACCCGTGCCGCCGCCGTAAGGCGCATCGTCAACGCGGTTATGTTTATCAAGAGTATAATCCCTGATATTTCTGCAGTTAATTTCAACAAAGCCGTTTTCCCTTGCTCTGCCGATAATGCTTTCTCCAAGCACGCTCAGGCACATTTCGGGAAACAGCGTTAAAATATCAATCCTCATCGTCAAAAATACCTTTCAGCGGTCTGATTGTTACCCTGTTTGCTTCAACGTCGGTTTCAACAACAACGTCGGGTATGGCGGGAATAAGATATTCCTTGCCCTCGGACTCAATATGCCACACGTCGTTTGCACCCGTGCGGCTGACGTCAGAGAGAATACCGTAACATTTCTGCTCATCGTCAGCGTCGAAAACTTCGCAGCCGATAAGCTCGGCAACAAAGAATTTGTTTTTGGGCAGCTTTGCATCACTGCGCTTCATAAACAAAACCTTGCCCCTCATTTTCTGGGCTTTTTCTACGGTATCTACGTCTTTAATTGAGAGTAAAACAATGTTGCCGTGCGGTCTTGCAGATTTAACCTGCACCGCACAGCCTTCATTGCTGTCAAGGTATAAAGTTTTGAATTTGGTCATATAATCGGGTGAATCGCACCAGGGGTTAACACGCATTTCGCCTCTTACCCCGTGGGTGCCTACGATTTCACCGATTTCAAGAAATTCTTTAATCAATTTCTACAACTACCCTTGAATTCTGACGAGTTGCTGCGGCACGCATTACTGTGCGGATTGCTTTTGCAATTCTGCCCTGCTTGCCGATAACTCTGCCCATATCGTTTTCGCTTACGTGAAGGTGGTAAACAATGCTTCCGTCTTCAGCGGGCTCATCAACGGTTACGGTTACTGCATCGGGCTCATCAACAAGACCCTGTGCAATGCTGACAAGTAAATCTTTCATTATAAAGCTACCTCGCAAAAACCGTTATTAAAGAACGTTTTCCTTCTTAAGAAGAGCCTTAACTGTATCTGTGGGCTGTGCACCGTTTGCAATCCACTGCTTTGCCTTTTCAGCATCAACCTTGATTTCTGAGGGAGTTACTGTGGGGTTGTATGTGCCGATTTCTTCGATGAATCTGCCGTCACGGGGATATCTTGAATCTGCAACAACGATTCTGTAGAAAGGTGCCTTCTTTGCGCCCATACGGCGAAGTCTGATTTTTACTGCCATGATAAAATTCCTCCAAAATATATAAAATATAAAATTGTATATAATGTATCAGCTGTGCTGGATTACATTCCGAACTGTGACGGGTCAAAGCCCGCAGGCATCTGGAAGCGCTGCTTTCTGCGGCGTTTGCCGCCTTTTTTGCCGCCCATCTGCTTGAACATTTTCTGCATCTGTCTGAACTGACTGAGCAGTCTGTTAACGTCCTCAATGCTCTGACCGCAACCGAGAGCAATTCGCTTTTTGCGTGAGGGGTTGATAATATCGGGATTGGTGCGTTCCTTTTCCGTCATGGAAAGGATGATTGCACGCATACGGTCGAACTTGCGCTCATCAACCTCAATATCCTTGGCTTTTTTACCGATGCCCGGTATCATCGCCAGCATATCCTGGATTGAACCCATTTTGCGGATCTGATCAAACTGATCCATAAGGTCGTTGAGGTCAAATTTATTCTGAAGAAGCTTCTTTTCAAGCTCCTCAGCCTTTTTCTCATCGATTGCCATTTCGGCTTTTTCGATAAGCGAAAGTACGTCGCCCATTCCGAGAATTCTTGAAGCCATTCTGTCGGGATGGAAAGCATCAAGATTTTCGAGCTTTTCGCCTGTACCTACAAACTTGATGGGTTTGCCTGTTACGGCTCTTGCCGAAAGAGCGGCACCGCCTCGGGTATCACCGTCAAGCTTTGTGAGGATAAGACCGTCAATACCGAGAGCTTCATCAAACGAAGTTGCAACGTTAACTGCGTCCTGACCTGTCATTGCGTCAACAACAAGCAGAATTTCGTGAGGCTTAACCTCTGCCTTAACTGCCTTGAGCTCGTTCATAAGCTCTTCGTCAACGTGGAGTCGGCCTGCGGTATCGAGAATAACGTAATCGTGACCGTGCTCTTTGGCGAAGTTGATTGCTTCTCTTGCGATTTTAACCGCCTCAATCTGTCCCATTTCAAAAACGGGAACGCCAACCTGTTCACCGACAACCTGAAGCTGTTTGATAGCAGCGGGTCTGTAAATATCACAGGCTGCGAGCATAGGTCTGTGATTCTGTTTTTTAAGCATAAGTGCAAGCTTTGCACAGTGGGTTGTTTTACCTGAGCCCTGAAGACCGCACATAAGAATAACTGTTGGCGGATGGTTTGCATAAGCAAGGCGGGCGTTTGTTCCGCCCATCAGGCTTACAAGCTCTTCGCGGACTATTTTGATAACCATCTGTGAGGGAGTAAGGCTTTCCATAACCTTTTCACCGATGGCTTTTTCTGTTACCGTGTTGGTGAAATCCTTGGCAACCTTATAGTTAACGTCGGCCTCAAGCAACGCCATTCGAACCTCACGCATTGCACTGCGCACGTCCGATTCAGTCAGGCTGCCTTTGCTTTTTAAGTTTTTAAACGCAGATTCGAGTCTGTCTGAAAGACCTTCAAATGCCAATTTTCTCACCCCTTATTAATACATATTATATATAAGTGCATCAGCTTTCAAGCAACGTCATTGCCGCCGCTTTGATGCGTACGCTGTAATCGTTAATTTCTTTTGAAAGGCTGTGACGGAGATTATACTCCGCAATCTGGTTGGAAACCGAAATTATTTCGTTAAGACCCTGACGAAGCTCTTCATAGCGCTTTGCCATACCCAGACGGTTTTCCATATCCTGAAGCTGAGTTTCAGCACGCTTGATTGCGTCGCGCACACCCTGACGGGTAATACCTTCGTTTTCAGCTATTTCAGAGAGGGAGAGGTCATCATTATAATAGTATTCCAAAAAATCACGCTGCTTGGCGGTGAGCATTTCACCGTAAAAATCGATTAAAACAGCCATTTCATAATTCTTTGCCACCTTTGACCCTCCTTTCTCACAAAAAAATCAGCCGATGTTTTTAAAAACTGCTGAAACAGCTTAAAAACAGCCGACCTGTAAAGTATGTTTGCTTTACAGGTCGTTATTATACTAGAAATATGCTCTGATGTCAAGTATTATTTTTAAGGTTTTTTACCCTGTTTTCCACTTTTTTATCACCTTTTGTGCGGTAAAACTACATTTTCACCCACAAATAGTGCTGAAATGGGGTGTTTGACACAAGATGTATCCACTTTTCCACATTTTTGGAGGTGGAAAACTTTTTTTGCAAATTATTAAAAAAATTCGCCACTTTGTAAAGTGGCCAACCTTTACAAGACCGATTATTTGAGCGTTACGATGGTAACTCCGTCCTCACCCTCGCCGTAAACGCCCAGACGGCTCGATTTTACGAAAGGAGAAGCCTTAAGATACCTTGTCACGGCACTTCTGAGCGCTCCCGTGCCCTTTCCGTGGACAACGGTAAACTCATTAAGCCCCGTACGAAGTCCCATATCGATAAATCGGTCAAGCTCAATCAGGCACTCGTCAACGGTCATTCCGCGAAGGTCAAGTCTTGTTGAGGCGGACATATTCAGACGGCTCTCGCCCTGAAGCTTCGGTGTTGAGGTAACCTGCTTTTTCTTCGGAGCATTTTCGCAAAGGCGAAGATTCGCGAGCTTGACTCTCGTTTTGATTGAGCCAGCCTGTACCTCAACGTTACCGTTTTTATCGGCAGGTGTAATTACCTTTGCGCTCTTTCCTATATCGCGGATAATAACCGTATCGCCCGCCTTGAGAGGTCTTGGCAAAACGTAATTGTCGTCATCGTCATCAAGTCCGATTACGGGGTCTGCGGCAGAATCAATGGCATCAACACCCTTACGCACAAGAACCTTTGCTCTTCTTGCAAGCTCAGCGGCATCCTTTGTTTTCTGCTGCTCTTTTTTGAGTTTATCAAGCTCCTGTAAAAGCGAATACGCTTCACGCTTTGCCTGTTCAACAACTCTTAACGCCTGTGAGCGCGCTTTTTCCATTTCCTGCTCGCGGAGTTTTGCAATTTCTTCACGCTGTTTTTCGATTTCAGCCTTTTCTTTTTCGGCTTTGTCAGCTATAGCTTTTGCTTTTTCAAGCTCGCTTTCCATCTTGACTCTTGTTTCCTCAAGACGGTCAACAACGTTTTCAAATTCCTTGTTTTCTACCGAAACAAGCTCCTGTGCTCTGGCAATCACGCTCTTATCAAGTCCGAGCTTCTCGCTGATTGCAAGTGCGTTTGATTTACCGGGCACACCGATAAGCAGACGGTAGGTGGGTCGGAGCGTTGCAACGTCGAATTCGCAGCAGCCGTTTTCAACCCTCGGAGTTTCAAGAGCATAAGCCTTAAGCTCCGCATAGTGGGTTGTTGCGGCAATTTTTGCGCCCTTTGCGTGCAAAGCTTCAAGCACAGCCATCGCAAGAGCCGCACCCTCAACGGGGTCTGTGCCCGCGCCAAGCTCGTCTATCAGCACAAGGCTGCCCTCGCCCGCCGCTTCAATGATACTGATTATATTCGTCATATGAGCGGAAAAGGTTGAAAGTGACTGCTCAATCGACTGCTCATCGCCGATATCTGAAAGAATTTCGCTGAATACGGAAACTTCACTTCTGTCGCCCGCGGGAATCATAAGACCGCACATTGCCATCATTGAAAGCAAGCCGACGGTTTTGATTGAAACGGTTTTACCGCCCGTGTTGGGACCTGTGATAACAAGCGTATCAAAGTCCTTGCCGAGCATAATATCAACCGGCACAACCTTTTTGGGGTCAATAAGGGGATGCCTTGCCTGTCTGAGATTAACAATACCCTTATCGTTGAGTACGGGCGGACAGGCTTTGATGCTGTAAGCATACTGTGCCTTTGCAAAAATCAGATTAAGCTCAAGGCAGCATTCATAGCTGCGTTTGATGCTTTCCGCAAATTCACCCGCAGAAGCCGAAAGCTCGTAAAGAATTCTTTCAATTTCCTCACGCTCTTTTGACTGGAGCACTCTGATTTCGTTATTCGCTTCAACAACCGCCATCGGCTCGATGAAAACGGTTGCACCGCTCGATGAGGTATCGTGAACAAGACCCGCAACCTCACTGCGGTATTCGTTTTTAACAGGAACAACGTATCTGCCGTTTCTCTGGGTGATAATGTTCTCCTGAAGATACTTTGAATGTGCCTGAGAACGTGTGAATTTTTCAAGCTGTTCCCTGACCTTGGATTCCTGAATTCTTATCTTGCGTCTGATTTCGGCAAGAGTAGGAGAAGCATTATCCGAAATTTCATCTTCGGTTATGATTGCGTTGAAAATAGCGTTTTCAAGATATTTGTTGGGTACAAGGGCGCTGAAGAGAGGGTCAAGGACCGTCTGAACACCCGAATTTGATGCCCTCCACTGCGAAAGCGTGCGTATTACCCTGAGCACTCCGCCTATATCAAGCAATTCTTTTGTATTAAGAACGCTGCCCGCATTGGCTCTGCTAAGCGCATTATTAACGTTTTTCAGCCCTCCGAATGAAGGTCCGCCGAAACGCGCAAGCAGCATATGAGCATCTGCCGTCTGGCTGAGCAATGCCCTTGCAAGGTCAAGATTCGTTTCGGGTTTAAGATGCAAAGCGTCGTATTTTGCGTCCTCACAGCTTGTATATTCCGCAAGCTTTTCGAGAACTTTGTCAAATTCGATTGACTTTGCATGTTTATCGTAAGAAATCATAATTTATTCCTCTGTGGTTTCTTCTGTTGATTCTTCGGTTGTGACAATGTTTCCGTCCTCATCGGTCACAGTTTCTTCGGGGGCGGTTGTCACTTCCTGATAAACCGTTACGATTTCGGTAACGGTTTCGCCGTCTTCGTCGGTTACTTCTTCACCGTTTTCATCAGTTACGGCAACCTCGCTTGTTATAACCTCGGTAACAGGCACCGAAACAGGAGATGTTGAAGCCTCTGTTTCGGGAGGTCTTGTTGCAGGTGCGCTACCGATAACCTCCTGTCCGTCAACTGCCTGAATTGAAGAAACATACATTCCTCCGCTTCTTTCTCGCAGAGTAATCTTCATATATTTATCGGGCTCGGGAGTATTATATTCGCTGTCGGCAATTTCAGCCCACGCCTTATTGCCGATATAACCGACCGAAAGAATTACGGAGCTGCCCTGTTTTTCAATTTCATAAACCTTCGGTGTGTATGCGGATTCAACGCCCGTAACAGGCAAAATATAGCTCTTGAGCGCCGCATCGTAGGTGATATCGTATGCGCTCATATCAACTGTTCCGTGCATTGAGGCGATATCAATTTCCGTTCCGAAAAGCTTAACAAAATGCTTTGCAATATCCTCCTGCGGAACGATAATTCCGAAAACCTCGCCCTCAGAATACGGATATTTTTCAGTGCCCTCTTCGCTCATAAGCAATGACCACACCGCACTGTTGAGAAGCTGAGAAACGTCCGCCTGATTAAGGTCGTCAAACGGGTCGGGGTCAAACATAACAACAGGCTCAAGCATTTCTTCATACTGCTTTTTTACTTCGGTATCGTCACCAAGCTTTTTGATTGAGTCAACAGCAAATCTGACTACCGAAACAAGACCGATAACCGCAAGAATAATTGCAATTATTCCAACGGGAAAAGCAAGCCTGTTTTTGCTGTTTTTCTTTTCATTCTTCACTTTCGTTTCCTCCGTGATTATCTTATCTGTCCGTTACCGCTGATTACGTATTTTTCGCTTACCATGTGCGCAACACCGAGAGGTCCTCTTGCGTGAAGCTTCTGGGTTGAGATGCCGATTTCGGCACCGAAACCGAATTCTCCGCCGTCCGTAAATCTGGTTGAAGCGTTAACGTAAACCGCGGCGGCATCAACCTCCGCCTTGAACTTTTCAGCAGCAAAATAATTATCCGTTACGATTGCTTCGCTGTGACCCGTGCCGTACTGTGCGATATGTGCGATTGCTTCGTCAATATCCTCCACAGTTTTTACGCTGATTATGTAATCAAGATATTCTCTGCCCCAATCCTCTTCGGTTGCCTTTTCGGCATAGGGCAGAATTTCGCAAACAGCTTCGTCACCTCTGATTGTAACGCCGTTTTCCTTAAGCTTTTCACCGATGATAAGCAGAGCCGTTTCGGCAATATCCTTGTGGATAAGCAAGCTTTCACAGGCATTGCATACGGAAACTCTGGATGCTTTTGCGTTTGCAACGATTTCAGCCGCCATATTGATATCCGCATCGCAGTCAACGTAAACGTGGCAGTTGCCGACACCTGTTTCAATCACAGGCACGGTTGCGTTTTCAACAACGGAGCGGATAAGACCCGCACCGCCTCTGGGAATAAGCAAATCAACGTAGCCGTTGAGCTTCATAAGCTCCGTGGCGGCTTCTCTTGAAATGTTTTCAACAAGAATAATGCAGTCCTCGGGTAAACCGTTTTCTGCGGCAGCCTTACGCATTACGCTTGCAATGGCTTTGTTGGAATTTATAGCTTCTTTGCCGCCTTTAAGAATTACCGAGTTGCCCGCCTTGAGGCAGATTGCAGCCGCATCGGCCGTAACGTTGGGTCTTGCCTCAAAAATAACGGCAATAACACCTATCGGCACTGCAACCTTTTCAATCTTAAGACCGTTGGGTCTTGTTTCACCCCAAAGCACCTTGCCGACGGGGTTTTCGCTTGCGGCAACCTGTCTCAGACCCTGTGCCATTGAGCAAATTCTTGCCTCGCTCAGGCTGAGTCTGTCAATAAGAGCCTGTGAAAGACCGTTTTCTTCGCCCGCCTTTATGTCCTTTGCGTTTTCTTCAAGAATATATCCGCTCTCATTTTCAAGAGCGTCTGCAATTGCAAGCAACGCTTTGTCAATTACAGCTCCGCCTGCCTTTGCAAGAATTTTCTGTGCCGCCTTTGAGCGTGCACCTATATCTGTTAAAGTATTCATTGAAATTACCTCTTTGCTTTGAAAAGTGTGCCTATCTGTCTGCCGTCAAGCAGTTTATAAATATCCTCGGGGTCGGAGCCGTTCATAACAACGGTATCAATTCCCGCTTCGGTTGCAATCTGCGCCGCGTGAAGCTTTGTTACCATACCACCCGTACCTCTCGAAGTGCCGCTTCCGCCCGCAAGAGCAAGAATTTCATCGTTGATTTCGTCAACGCTGTGGATAAGCACCGCATTTTCGTCTTCTCTGGGATTTGAACTGAAAAGTCCGTCAATATCGGTAAGAATTATAAGCAGATCAGCATCAACAATTTTGGCTATGTGAGCCGAAAGACTGTCGTTATCGCCGAAAACGATTTCTTCAACCGCAATGCTGTCGTTTTCATTGACAATCGGGATTGCGCCGTACTCGAAAAGCTTCATAAAGCTGTTATGAAGATTTGTGTGGCGTTCATCGTTTTCAAAGTCGTCTCTTGTAACGAGAAGTTGACCCGTGATGTTTCCGTATTCGCCGAAAAACTTATCGTAAAGGAACATCAGCTCGCACTGACCTACGGTTGCAGCGGCCTGTCTGCCGGGAATATCGTGGGGTCTTTCTTTAAGACCGAGCTTACCTACGCCGACTCCGATTGCGCCCGAAGTAACAAGCGCAACCTCTCTGCCCGCATTTTTAAGGTCGCTGAGCACCTGTGCAAGCTTTGAAAGGCGGCGGATATTGATTTTTCCCGTATCGTAAGTGAGGGTTGACGTGCCCACCTTAACAACTATTCTGTTGATTTCTTTTCTGTTAACCATTTTGCTTTACCTGATTTCATCTGTGTATTTTTTCTCGCTTTTAACCTTGCCTACGGCACAAACCGATATCTTTGAAACGTCAAGGATTTCCTTTGCCGCGGCTTTGAGGTCATCAAGAGTAACCGACCTGTATTTCTTTATTGTTTCCTCTTCGGAAACTATCTTTTCAAAAAGGAGCACTCCTCTTGCGTTGCGTGAAGCAATTGATGAAATGCTTTCAAGGCTCATAACAAAGTTTGCAACCGTCTGCTCCTTTGCTCTTGCAAGCTCACGCTCCGTAACCGTTTCGGAAAACTCCTTTACGATTTTTACTGTTTCTTTTATTGCTTTAAGCTCTGATTTTTCACTCAGACCCATACAAATCATAAATATGCCTGCATCCATATGCGAAACTCCGACACAGTCCACCGAATAAACAAGACCGAGCTCTTCACGGAGTCTCTGGAAAAGCCTTGACGACGATGCCGAGCCGAGGATTGACGACATAAGCATCACTGCGTGGCGGCGCGGGTCGGTAAGAGAAATTCCGGGGAAGCCGAGAATTATCTGATTTTGCATAAAATCTTTCTTTATCAGCCTTCGGCACGGATTATATTCAGCCTTTGCCGCTTCAATGGCAAAGCCCGTATTCTCCATATCCGCAAAATAGCTTTTGCAGATTTCAATTGCCTTTTCCTCATCAAAGTTGCCGCTGAGACTGATAACGGTCCTTTCAGGCACGTAAAATTTTTTCAAATGAGCCTGAAGGCTTTCACGGGTAACCAAATCAACGGTCTTTACCGTACCGAGAATGTTGCTGCCGAGCATACTGCCCTGCCATACGCCTTCATAATAACTGTCAGCGCATAAATCCTCGGGGCTGTCCTCATACATTGCAATTTCTTCTTTGATAACGCCCTTTTCAAGGTTTATATCGTCCTGCGAAAGGCTCGGATTTCTGACCATATCGCAGATTATGTCAAGTGCTTTGGGCATATGCTCCGTCAGGGTATGTGCATAATAACAGGTCAGCTCTTTGGCGGTATAGGCGTTGATAACTCCGCCGATTTCATCCATCTCAACCGCAATATCAAGAGCGCTTCTGCTCTGCGTACCTCTGAAAAGCATATGTTCAATAAAATGCGACGTACCTGCGGTTTCGCGTGTTTCGTATGCCGAGCCGCTTGCCACCCATATTCCCATTGAGCACGTTCTGACCCTGTCAGTCTTTTCAAAAACGATTCTCAGACCGTTTTCAAGTGTTATTATTTTCGCTTTTTCACTCATTTATCAGCCCTGCTTGTTTTCAAAAATCAGGGTAACGGCACCGAGAGACACCGCATCGCCTGTTTTTATAAACGCTTTCTTTTCTGTTTTTTTGCCGTTGACGCGAATACCTGCGTGCGAGCGTAAATCGGTAATATACCAACCCTCTTTTGTACACACAACAACTGCGTGAAGCCTTGAAACCGTCGGGTCACTCAGAACAATATCACAGTTTCTGTTTCTGCCGATTGAAGTTTCTCTTCTTACCAGCGGATATTTTTCACGGCTTGCCGCATTGATAAACTTTGCCTGTCCGAGCGAAACCGGTCTGCGTTTCATAAGCGCCGAAAAGCATAAAAGAACCGTAAGAACGGCTATTGCGGGCAAAGCATAATGCGATATATATAATACTTTTTCGAGCATTTTTGCCTCCGTTGATTTTGGGTAAACTTATACAGATATAATAATATTCTTATTTTATAAAATTGTCAATGGAATATAATATATATTAAATTTTATTTATATTTATAGTGACTTTTCGGTTTATGCGTGTTATAATAATATTTAATAATGCCCTTCAATTGCACTTGGGAGGAAATGTATGTTTGAGCAGATAATCAACGTTGACAGAATGGAACAGGCTGTAAGCCTTTTTGGTTCGTTTGATGAAAATATAAAGCTGATTGAAAAAGAGTTTTCCGTCAGTGTAATCAGCCGCGGCTCGGAGCTTAAAGTTACGGGCGAAGCCGAAAACGTTCAGAAAGGCGTAAGAGCAATCAACGGTCTGCTTTCGCTTATCAACAGAGGTGAATCACTCAGCGACCAGAACGTGAGATACGTTCTTTCTCTTGTTAACGAAGGCAACGAGGATAAGCTCGTTAATATGTCAAACGACTGCATCTGCATAACCTCAAAGGGCAAACCCGTCAAGCCCAAGACCCTCGGTCAGAAAAAATATATCGAAACAATAAGAAAAAACACCGTAACTTTCGGAATCGGCCCTGCGGGCACAGGTAAAACCTATCTCGCGGTTGCAATGGCTGTTACGGCTTTCAGAGCCAAGGAAATCAACAGAATCGTGCTTACCCGTCCTGCCGTTGAAGCGGGCGAAAAGCTTGGCTTTCTTCCCGGTGACCTTCAGCAGAAGGTTGACCCGTATTTAAGACCGCTTTACGATGCTCTTTTCGATATGCTCGGTGCAGAAAACTTTCAGAAGCATCAGGAAAGAGGCGATATCGAAGTTGCTCCGCTTGCTTATATGAGAGGACGCACACTCGATGACAGCTTCATCATTCTTGACGAAGCGCAGAATACAACACCCGAACAGATGAAAATGTTCCTGACCCGTCTCGGCTTCAATTCAAAAATGGTTGTAACGGGTGACGTTACGCAGATTGACCTTCCCGACGGCAAACGCTCGGGACTTAAAGAGGCTGTCAGAATTCTTAAAAACATTGAAGATATCGGAACAGTCCGCTTCAACGAAAAAGACGTTGTACGCCACAGACTTGTTCAGGATATCATAAAAGCTTATGAAAAACAGGAAGAGGAGCGAAATCGAAAATGATTGGCAAGGCTAAGGTCGCTATTACAAATGAACAAAACGAAATACGCATTCCCTCGGGCGTAAGAATGCTTGTTCGCCGCTGCTGTACAGCCGTTCTCGTTCACGAAGAATTCGACGGACCCGCAGAAGTAAGCGTAACCTTTGTTGACGACGATGCAATCCACGCCCTCAACAAGCAGTTCCGCAACATCGACCGTTCAACCGACGTTCTTTCTTTCCCGCTCGGTGAAAACGGTGTTTACGATATCAACAACGATACAGGCGCAAAGCTCCTGGGCGACATAGTTATTTCAATCCCCCACGCTGTTGACCAGGCGGACAGATACGGTCACACTCTTCAGCGTGAAATAGGATTCCTCACCGTCCACTCGATGCTTCATCTGCTTGGCTATGACCACGTTAACGGCGGAATCGAAAGCGTCAGAATGCGTGAAAAAGAAGAAACCGTATTAACAAAGCTCGGTCTGAAAAGAAATTCGAGCTATTATATGGATGATGAGAACATATGAAAAAATTATTTAAAAGCTTTGTTTATGCTTTCAAAGGCATAGGTTACTGCATTGCAAACGAAAGGAATTTCAGAATTCATCTGTGCTTTCTTATCTTTATGTTCGGATTTCTGACTTTGCGTGATTTTTTCACCGTCAGCAAAACGCAGTTTGCAATTCTTTCTCTGACAAGTGCGGCGGTTATTTCGCTTGAGCTTGTCAATACGGCTGTTGAAAAAGCGGTTGACCTTGTCTGCGGCGAGAAGAAACATAACCTCGCAAGAATCGCAAAAGATACCTGTGCGGGAGCCGTTCTTGTTTCGGCAATTGCAGCAGTTATCATCGGATTGATAATTCTTTATCAGCCCGAAGCTTTTTCAGCAATGTCTGAATATTATAAATCCAACTTTACCGAATTTGCCCTGCTTATCGCAAGCATTGCCGCAGGCTTTGTTTTTGTGTTTGCAGGTCCCAAGAAAATTGCAGGTTTATTTACAAAAAGGAGTAAAAAATGACCAAAACAGCTTTTGTTGCAATAGTCGGTTGCCCCAACGTGGGCAAATCCTCTCTTCTTAACCGTATGCTCGGTCAGAAGGTTGCAATCGTTACCCAGAAGCCACAGACAACACGCACAAAAATTATGGGCGTTTTAACAATGGATGAAACTCAGCTTGTTTTCACAGACACGCCCGGTTATCACCGTCCCAAAACCAAGCTCGGCGAAAAAATGATAAAGGCTGTGGGCGACGGAATAAGCGGCGTTGACGCCTGCCTCTTCGTTACCGAGCCTGAAGGTGAAATCAGAGAAGCGGAGCTTGAGCTTCTTAAGAAACTTAAGGCAGAAAAGGCCCCCGTTGTGCTTGCAATCAATAAAATCGATACCGTTAAGCAGAAAGAAAAAATTATGGAAAAGATTGTTGCTTTTTCATCGGTTTATGATTTCGAAGCGGTTGTGCCCGTAAGTGCACTCAAAGAAGAAAACGTTGATATTCTTATTGATGAGCTCAAAAAGCTCACTTATGAATCCGTTCATTTCTTCCCCGACGATACCCTCACCGACCAGCCCGAAAGAGTGCTTGCAGGTGAAATCATCAGAGAAAAAATGCTTCTCTTGCTGGATAAGGAAATCCCTCACGGCGTTGCGGTAAGCATTGAAAAAATGCGCGAAAGACCCGCAGGCGACATTATGGATATCGAAGCTACCATCTACTGCGAAAAAGATACTCACAAGGGTATCATAATCGGCAAAAAAGGCGATATGCTTAAAAAAATTTCATCAAGAGCAAGGGTTGATATGGAAAACTTTTTCCAGTGCAAAATCAATCTTCAGTGCTGGGTAAAAGTTAAAGAAGGCTGGAGAAACCGCGAAGGCCTTATCCACAATTTCGGTCTCGATTAAGGTTACTTGAGAAAACCTTTTTCTTCCGTTTATAATTCAATCTTTTTCAGGTTAACTTATAAATGGGAGATGATTTTATGGACAGAGAATCCGCTTGGCGTAAATTTTCCAAATCGGGTGCGGTTGAAGATTATATCAGCTTCTGCAATTGCACCTCTCAAAGCCCTTCGGAGGCAGTTTTAAATGAGAATGAACACCGATGCTCTGGTGCTCAAGGTAACGGATACAGGCGAAAGCGACCGTCTGGTGACGCTTCTTACCGCTGAATTCGGAGTTTTAAGAGCATTTGCTAACAGAGCAAAAAAAATAAACAGCAAAATTCACGGCGCAACTCAATCCCTGTGTTACGGAGATTTTTCAATCTACAGCAGCAGGGAAAGCTACATAATTGACGACGCGATTGCAAAGGAAGTTTTTTTCGGCCTGCGTGAAGATATCGAAAAGCTTTCTCTTGCGCAGTATTTCTGTGCTCTTGCGGCAGAGCTTGCTCCTGAAATGGAGCCCGCGAGAGATTATTTGCGGGTTATACTCAACTCGCTTCATCTGCTTGAAACAGGCAGACGCTCGAATGATTTTCTGAAAGCGGTTACAGAGCTTAAATTTATGGTTTTTTCGGGATTTATGCCTGATCTTACCGTATGTTCAAATTGCGGCTGTGACCCGAAAAGCGAAATGTATTTCAGCCTTGCCGACGGTTGCCTGACCTGTCAGAATTGCGGCAGAAACGGCGAAAAAATCAATTCTACGGTGCTTACCGCAATGCGTCACGTCTGCTCAAGCCCCATAGAGAAAATATATTCATTTTCTCTTCCTCCTCAGGATGAAAAGCGTTTTTCTCAGGTCTGCGAAAGATTTTTGCTTTTACAGACAGGCAAGAGATTCAAAACGCTTGATTTTTATAAGTCTTTAATATAAATACATAAAGAAAGGAAAGACAAAATGAACTCAGCATTTCTTCACAAACTGTTCGGAACAACTCCGGGCAAAGGCGTTCAGCCCAAGGAAGCAATCGCATACAGTATTGCCGGCTTCGGTCAGAACTTCATCTGCACCATCATCGGCTCATACCTTACGATTTTCCTTACTGACGCTCTTCTTTTCGGTGCGGAAGGCGTAACCGTCGGCACCATCACAGGCTCAATGGCTGTTGCATATCTTATGCTCGGCACACGTATTTTCGACGCATTCAATGACCCCATCATGGGCTCAATCGTTGACAAGACCAGAACAAAATGGGGTAAATGCCGCCCCTACCTCAAGTGGATGGCAATTCCCATCGCAATTATGACCATTGCCTGCTTCCTTCCTGTTTTCCAGGCAAAAGCAACGTCATCATTCATCATCATTGCGATTATCTACGTTATCTGGAGCGTTGTTTACACAATCGCTGACGTTCCTTATTGGGGACTTTCAACCTGCCTTACAAACGATACGGTTGTAAGAGGTAACATTCTTACCGTTGCCCGTATGTTCTGTACAGTAGGCGCAGGTATCGTTACCGTTTTCCTTCCCATCATCACAGATGCTATCACAAAGCAGTATAAGTACACCGACAGTGCCGCTCACATTGCCGATATTATGGCAAAGTACGGCGTTGACGCAGAAACCGCAAAGAACTACGTCGGCACAATTATCGTCGGTATGGAAACCCAGAACGCAGACACCCTTAAAATGGCTTACTTTGTTGCCGCCGTTGTTCTTGTTGTAGCCGCTATTCCCATGTTCTTCTACGGCTTCAAGAACACAAAGGAACGCTTCACCGCTGACGATAATCCCCCTTCATTCGGTCATAACCTCAAGCTCCTTTTCAGAAACAAAGAGCTTCTTCTCATCGTGCTTTCAGGCATTTTCGGCGGTGCAAGAATGGTTTATTCTTACACAGGCGGTCTTTACTTTGCAAAGTACGTTCTTCAGAACGAAGGCTTATACAGCCTTATAACTCTTCTTGTTGTTCCCGGCGGACTTGTTGCTTCAATCCTTGTTCCCTGGATGTCAAAGAAATTCACAAAGAAATGGTCATATATCGTTGTTCACCTCTTCGGCGGTGTTGTTATGACCATTATGTATTTTGTAGGCTACGATGCTCCCTGGGAGCTTATCGTATGCGCAATCGGTCTTGTTCTCCTCGGTATTCCTCAGGGCGTTAACAACATCATTACATACGCTATGATCGGCGATACAGTTGACTACCTTGAATGGAAAACCGGCGAAAGAGGCGAAGGCATCTGCTTCGCAATGCAGACCCTCATCAACAAAATCGGTATGGCAGTCGGCGCCTTCATCGGAGTTATCTCATTCTCAGCAGCTGGCATCAACTCCGAAACAGGCTTCATCTCAGCAGAAGGCTCACAGACTCTCTGGAATATGCTTGTTCTTTCAGGCGTTATCAGTATGTTTGCTTGCGCAATTCCTATGTTCTTCTACACCATCACAGAAAAGAAACAGAAGCAGATGGTTGCCGAAATTGCAGAACGCAAATCAGACGAATAATAATCAGTTTTTAATCCCTTCCGACTTTCGGGAGGGATTTTATTTTGTCAAAAAATAAAGCCATATAATATCTACGGCAAGCAAAAGAACAATTTGCCACGACTTTGTCAAAGTCATTATTTTTGTTCCTCCCAAAAACATACAAATCTTTACTGTTTGTTCCTGTTTATTTTCTCAACTGAAAATTACAAATTAACCGCAATATATAGTTTTTGCGACTTTATTGTACACTATTCACAAAATTATTTTCTAATATACAATAAATAATTGTTGACAAATTTCAAAAATTGGCTTATTATTATATGCAAGAGGATTGAGAGGTATAATAATGCCCGAAAAAACAAGCAAAAATCCGTCAATTGAAGAGCTTGCAGTAAAAGCCGCAAACGGTGACGATAAGTCAATGGCTGCACTCATTTCAGCCGTTATGCCGCTTGCAAAGGCAAAGGCAACCGAGTTCGGTTCTCCTCGCCTTTCAGGTGAGGATTTAACTCAGGAAGGTATGCTCGGTTTTCTTGACGCGGTAAAAAGCTTTTCTCCCGAAAAAGGTGTTCCGTTCAAAGCGTATGCCGAAATCTGTATCAATAACAGAATTTTATCCGCCGTGCGTGCAAACACTAACACCAAAAACGCAGCTCTTTCAAACGCCGTTTCAATCAACGATAAAGACTTTGATATGCAGGAAAACGATACCGACCCTGCCAACATAGTTGCGGCTATCGACGGCACACAGGCTCTCAAAACCCTTATAGAAAGCGGTCTTTCAGATTTTGAAAAACAGGTTATCAAGCTTCGCCTTCTCGAATGCAGCTATTCGCAAATTGCTGATATACTTGGCTGTTCAGAAAAAGCGGTTGATAATGCTTTGCAGAGAATCAGAAAGAAAATCCGCTCAAAAATCTGATTCCATCTGTCTTATGACAGCGGAGATAAATGCCCCCGTAGCTTAAAGTGAGCGTTGTTTAACACAAAGGTGGCGGTGCAATTCCGTCCAAGGGCGAAAAAATATTTCATTTCAAGCGAGGTTAACCAACATGTACGAAGACAAAACTCTCATCTGTAAGGAATGCGGCAACGAATTCGTTTTCACAGCCGGCGAACAGGAATTCTATGCTGAAAAAGGCTTTGTAAACGAGCCCCAGCGTTGCAAGGCTTGCCGTGACGCACGTAAAAATGCTACACGTGGCGAGCGTGAGTGGTTTGAAGCTACTTGTAATTCCTGCGGTGGAGTTGCAAAAGTTCCCTTTAAGCCCCGTGAGGACAGACCTGTTTACTGCAGCGAATGCTTTGCAAAGAAGCAGGAAGAAGCATAATCCTATTAAAAATATGCTGACTGACAGCCCCCTCTTCGGAGGGGGTTTTGGTTTTGATAAAAAATAACCCCGAAGCCTTTTAGGTTTCGGGGTTTGTTTTATCTGTAGTCGTATCTGTTTCCAGTGGTCGACTCTTCGTTTGTATTCTCTTGGCTCGGCTGCGTTGATTCCTCACCGGTGGTTTCTTCCTGACCGAATCCGCCGTAATTTCCGTAGAACGGAATCGACGGTCTGCTACCGAGTATATTGTCTATTATTCCCGGAACAGTGATGCCCGGAACGGTAATATCCGGCACGGGATTATAAAAACTGTAATCAAGCCAGCCGTCGAGAAAACCGTTTTCATCAGTACTCGTTTCGTCCGTGCCTGTATTTATCGAACCATAAGCAAGATCGATCGCCGATACGTGCGTTTCTTCATTGATTGTGATATTGGTTTTGCCATAGATGGTAAGTTGAAGTTCTCTTGCGGCCTTTATATAGTCAACTATCCAAACATCAAGCTGACCTGTATATGTTTGGAAACCGCTGAAGCCTGCTCTGTTTTCTTCCGACGGAGCAACGTTACTTACTATTTCATAGTTAAGCCAACCTTCAGTAATCGCTCTTGTTCCGAGAGAAACAATTTCTTTTTTCGGATAGTTTGTTGTAACGTAAGGTAAGAAATTATCAACAGCTACATTAACATCGCTTACCGATGAATCTTTAACGCTGTTTATAAACGCTTCAATAAGCCTTCTTTGTCTTTCAGTTCTTTCGGGCTCACCGTCAAGTTTTCTGATTCTTGCGAAAACAAGAGCGTGTTCACCGTCAAGTAAAACGTCCTCACCGCTTTCAAAGCCTTTCATTTTGGTTGTGCGGTTCATAAAATTAGCTTCCGCCTGAGTAACGTCAACTCTTATGCCGCCCAGATCATTTATGGCGCTTATAAAAGACTCATATCCGATTGAAACGTAGTGGTCGATTTTAATTTTATAGTTGTCGGAAAGAACTTCCATCAGCTTTGCCGCTCCGCCCCAGGAATAGGAGTGATTGGTTTTATCGTAGCGGTCCTGACCTTCTATATTCATATACGAATAAGAATCACGGAGAAAAGACGTAAGAATAATCTTCTTGGTAACGGTATTTACCGAAACAAGAATACAGGAGTCTGAGCGGTGTGAACCGTCTTCGTTATCCTCACCTACAAGTAAAACGTTGATAACGTTTTTGCTGTATAATTTATCACCGCCGTTGGTTGCCCAGGTTTTAATAAGCTCTTTTATTGATTCTGCGTTTGCTACATCACCGATAGGCTGGAAATTCAAATCTTCATCATCATAATTGAAGGTCGCATTCGGATCGCCGCCTATACCGCTGTTATAGTTAAGTCTGCCGAGTTTATCTCTTGCAAAATACACTATAACGCCTGCAAAAACAAGCAGAACGCTTAACAAACCGCATATTACACCGGTAGTTATCTTTTTAGTTTTTTTCTTTTTGCTCAATTTTGTCCCTCACCAAAAAATAAATAGCCAATTCCGATAAATTTATTCTACTATATTTTACCGATAAATCATTCAATAATATTTAATATTATATGAATTTTTTGTTAATCCGTTTTATCCCGTTGTCGCAGATTTAAGATACTTTGAACTTACCCAGCCTGTATAACCGTTATAGCTGCACTTTGCCCAGCCGTCAGTTGCTTCTGTAACGGTAACGGTTGTTCCGTGAGGTATTTCAATAAGGATTGCGCTTGTGGTTGAAGCGCTCTCGCGAAGGTTGAGTCCTCCTCCGTTTCTGGTTGTAACGGTATAATTACCAACTGAAACCAGAGTGTCTGCCTGTGAAGAAGCAAAGGGATCTGCAAATGAGTATACTCCGCCCTTTTCAAGATTCAGCGCATAAGCATTAAACATCTCGCTAACGGTAACAAGCTTATATCCTTCGGCAACAAGTCTGGGAATAAGTTTTGCCGAAACGTCCGCGGTAAACTCATAGATATCATGCATAAGAATGATATCTCCGCTGTCAACATCTGCCATAACGTCTTCAACTATATCATTGATTTTTGCTTCACGGTCCGCTTCAGAGCGGTTGGGATGTGATGCATCCTTGTGCTTCCAGTCAAGAGTATCGATTGACCACTGAATAAGAGGCATTCCCACCTTTTCTTCTACTCCGCTGTAATGACCGCCGGGCGCTCTGAGAAGAATTGTATTATATCCGAAATCAGCTTTCATTTCACGGTTAAAACTGCTTATCTGATTTTCTCTTTCGGACGCACTGATCTTATTAAGATATTTGTGGTCATAGGTATGGCTTCCGATTTCGCAACCCATATCAATTATTCTCTGAACCGTGTCGGGATAATCCGCAATACGGTTGCCTACAATGAAGAAGGTTGCCTTTGCACCGTTTTCTTCAAGAATATCGAGTATTCTTCCTGTTGTGGGAGCATAGGGGCCGTCATCATAGGTGATAGCAACCAGTTTATCTGTTGAGGGTTTCTGAAGTTGAGTTGGTGTATCATCCACTTCGTCTGAACCCACAGTTTCAACTTCTGTTACGTTTTCTCCACCGGACTCAGCAGTTACGTCGTCCTTCTTTTTACTGTCAACACGGCACGCTGCAAAGAGCAACATCATACATAAAGAAATTGAAATAACTGCAATTAATTTTCTTTTCACTTACAACACTCCTTTTATATACTCTCCTCAAAATAATATTATATTACCTTATAACAATTATATTTTTCTTATTGTACAATTTAGAGCATTTATTTGTCAAGTTGCAATTGCATAAAATAAAAGTCAAGAAAAAGCGGAGTATCCGAAGATACTCCGCCGAACTTTATTCAATTAAATTCTTGCGCTAATTTAATCAAAGCAAGTTTTAGTTTATCTAAAACTCAAATTAGTTCTTTTTCTTTGTGCAAACATAAGCAGCTGCAGCAGCTACTGAAACAGCAGCAAAAACAGCAATGCCTACGGGAGCTGAACCTGTGTCAGGTGTTTCAGCGGGTTCTGTGGGAAGAGTAGCGATTTCACCAGCATAGAGATCCTTGATGAGGCTCTTGAGGCTGTTGATAAGGTCGCCGAGAACGGGGATTTCGAAATCGAAACCAGCTACGAGAGCTTCGAGGTCAGCAACGATGCCGTTAACGCCGCTTTCGCTAGCGAGAATGCCGTCAAGAAGGTCAGCAACGAAGTCGATGAGCTTTGTGATAACTGTTGAGATATCACCTGACATGCCTGTGTTAGCCTTAACGATTTCAACGATAGCGTTAACTACGTCTTCGATAACAGCTGTAACGTCCATAGCTGCGGGATCGCAGTTTTCTTCATGAGCAAGAAGAGCGTCATCTGAATCGAAAGTTGAACCGCAAGCACCACAAACAACCTGCTTGTCTTCTACAACTGTAACAACTTCTGATACATAATTGTTGATAATTGTGTTACCAGCAGCAGCTTCTGTTGTTGTTTCATCAGCAAAAGCAACAGCTGACATTGAGAAAGCCATTACAAGAGCAAGTGCAAGAGCAATTACTTTTTTCATT
This sequence comes from Acutalibacteraceae bacterium, assembly GCA_045542175.1. GTDB lineage: Bacteria > Bacillota > Clostridia > Oscillospirales > Acutalibacteraceae > CAG-177. The sequence continues at coordinate 37,289 of JAZQKN010000037.1, forward strand.
ATGAACCATTCCTTTCATTTTTTATTGCAAGAGCAACAATTGTTAATTTATACTACCATATAAGAGGGATAATGTCAACCTTTTTTAAAGTGTTTTTTAATAAAAGGTGAATTTTATATTCTTATAAGGTAAAGTATTCAACTTTGCGGGCTTTATCAGAATGCTCTCTGATAAAGGTTTGACCAGAGAATCCAAACGTCGTTACCGTCTCTGTAATATGTATCGTCAACCATCTGGCTGGTAACGTTGCTTGCGGCTCTTCTGAAGCCAACGTCTCTGAGCGCCTCAACAAAAGCATCGGTCATTTCAGCATCCTTGAATGTGATTCTTGCCTTAACCTTAAGTTCGCTTCTGGGAGCAGTATACTTTGTAAGCTGACCCTTTACGAAGCCTGTGGGCCACCAATACTTTGCATAAGGTCTTGAGAAGAGCTGCTCATACGTGCCCTTACCTTCTTCTGCATAGTAGCAATCAAGCTGCATATAAAGCCAATCTTCTTTTGCTGCACAGTTGTAGTGGTTGATATCACCGTGTACACCTGAAACTTCGCCTTCGGGAGCAGTGTAAAGACCGATTTCAGCGCCGAGAAGAAGCCAGCCGTACTGACCCTTCCAGAACTGTACCATCCAGTCCTTATCATCATAGTTGAAACGGACTCTGAGGCAGTCGATGAACATTGCTGTCATGGGAGTCATCTGGTCATAAACTTCGTTATAACCTGCATTTACCTGCCAGCAATCCTTATCGTCTGTATAATAATACTGACCTTCGGGGCTCCATCTGTAGCCTGCAAACTGCTGAGATGTGATGAGCTGCTTAACGTTGATTGAGCTCAGAGGATCTTCATCTGCACCTGCGGGTTTTGTGGGACCGCCGTTGGGCTTATTGTTGTTGTTATTTGTGTTGGTTGTGGGCTTTGTGTTGTTGTTTGCGTTTGTTACCTTGTCGTTTTCTGCAGGAAGAGTTGACTCTTCAGGGAAAGTTGCAGGTACGCTGGGGATTGTGGGGATGTTGTTGTAATTGTAAGCTGTTGTTGCGCTTGTGGGTGCTGCAAAATCCTTCTTTGCTGTTTCATCGCCGTTATCTTTTGCAAGGAACTTGGGTACAAGTATTATAGCCGCTGTTGCTGCAATGATAACCACGATAGCACTGATTGCAAGAATAAGAATTTTCTGAGTCGACTTATTCATCTGTGAGGGCTCCTTTCTTTAAGACACCGTCTTTTTGTTATCTGACATCCTGCCAGAGGAAAATTACGTCTTTACCGCTTCTCTTATATGTATCAATTTCTGTGGGCTTGAAGGTAGAAACTCCTCTGAAGCCTTTAGAAATAAGAGCCTGTTCAAAAGCCTTTGCCATTTCTTCATCCTTGAAGGTAATGTGGCTTAAGATACGAAGAGGTGTTGAGTCTCTTCTGTTAGCAAGCTGACCGTCAACGAAGCCTGTCTGCCACCAGTGAAGGTCATAGTTTCTGGTGAACTGGGGAAGATAGTTGCCGTCTCCATTTTCATCCCAGAAGCAGGTCATTTCCATATAAAGCCAGTCTTCGTGAGCTGCACAGTCATAGTGATCGAACGCTGCACTTGAGCCTCTGGGTCTGGTGTAAACACCGACCTCACCGCCGACTGTACCGACGTCACCTGAAATATACTGACCTTTCCAGAGCTGAATTCTGTATGACTTATCGCCATAGTCAAAATCAAGCTTTGTGGTTTCAATGCTGAAATCGATAAGGTTTGCGCCTATATCGTAAAGATAGTTATAGCCGAAGTTAGCCTGCATACAGTTGGGGTCCTGATCATCGTTGAATATGTACTGCTTAAGACCGATTACGTTATATCCCTGTCTGTAAAGACCTGCAAGGCTCATATCTTTGGGAAGACCCGAGCTGGGAGTTGAAATTGAACCTGTGCTTGCCTGTCCCGACGACATATTGTCCTCATCAAGCACGGGCACGGTAACCTCTTCCTTATTGGCTGAGCCAGTTGTGGGAGCCTGTGTGGAGTTTTCGGCACCCTGTGTTGTGCCCTGTGAAGGAATTTCGTTGGGCATTGTCACACCGTTAACCCCGGTTGTGTACTCATTATAGTTATAACCGTAAGTGGTGTTTTCGGCAATAGTCTGGTAAACGTCTTTTCTGCTTGTTTCTTTCGTTTCGTCATTGTTTTTGCTGAAACTGGTCTTGATTACAAGAGCACATACAACAGCAACAACACACACTGCAACTGCACACGCCGCAATAACGATTGTGTTTGAATTTTTCTTCATCATAAACCTCCCATATACATATTTTTTATTTTCTCTTCAAAAATTGGTGGAGATGGCGGTAATCGAAACCGCGTCCGAAAAATCTCTGCAGGGACTTTCTACGAGTGTATCCCGTCTTTTAACGTTCCCTCCTGCACACGCCGGCGGTCAGGCTTGTGCATTCAGTAGACAGATTGTTCATGCCGGGCTATCCGCCGTTACCCGTTCACGTCCACTGCTGATCGACGCCTCTTATGCGGCCGCAGTACTCCGCACAGAGACGGCTGCTTAGTTAAGCAGCAAGAGCAACTTTATTGTTGTCGTTTAAATTTGAAAATTGCGGATTTTATAGCGGTCCCGCCCCGCTACTCGCTTATCCGGGCTCGGATTCCCCGTCGAAATCCTTTCATCCCCATATATTTCAATTCGCAATCAGAATGCGTAATTCTTAATCGCGAAAAGTTTTGCATTTTGGCTCAGTTGATTACGCATTGCGAACTGACATTGCCCTGTCAATATTTCGCTGTGCGTCCTTTTTGGCAGCAACCTCTCTCTTATCGTAAAGCTTTTTACCTTTACAAAGCCCTATTTCAACCTTGGCTCTGCCTTTTTTGAAATAAACGCTCAGAGGAACTATCGCAAGACCATCCTGCTTGACCTGAGCATATAAACGTCTGATTTCTTTTTTGTGAAGAAGCAAACGCTTTGTGCGAAGCGGATCACGGTTGAAAATATTTCCTTGCTCATAAGGACTGATGTGCATTCCGTCGACAAACATTTCGCCGTCTTTGACAAAACACCATGAATCCTTGAGGTTGATTTTGCCCTGACGGATTGATTTGACCTCGGTGCCGAAAAGTTCAATACCCGCTTCCAGCTTCTCAAGAACAAAATAATCGTGATAGGCTTTTTTGTTCTGAGCAATTATTTTAATGCCGCTGTCTTTATCCATAAAATTTCCTCTTCGCCCGGCTGAAAAGACACTTATCAACCGAATAGCGATTATATCATACATAATATTAGTGTGTCAATACGCAAAAACTGTTGCATTTCGAAACAAAAAACTTTATTTTTGTGTATTTTCATCAAAAACTTACTTGTTTTTTGAGCCGTAGGTTCTTTTCTTTGCGTAGAAATCTCTTCTCTGCTTCTTTTCCTCAGCTTCTCTCTTGGCTGCGGCAGCTCTTTTTGCTTTTACCTTTGAAAGGGGCTTGCCCTTTTTAGCAGGCTTTTTCTTGGCTTTTTCTTTTCCGAGGTCGGGGTTTTCTCTGTAGAATACAAGACTTCCGCCGATTACCTGAATTACCTCACTGCCTGTTGCCGCTGCAATTTTATCGGCAAACTCGCGGGGTGTTTCGGGTGCGCTTTCAAGAAGCACCTTGAGTTTGATGAGTTCTCTTGTTCTGAAAGCATCCTCTATCTGTGCAATCAAAGCATCGGACATTCCGCCCTTGCCTATCTGAAACAGGGGGTCAAGCGTATTTGCCTGAGCTCTGAACTGCGCTCTTTCTTTTCCTGTCATTTTCCAATCTCTCCGATCTGGTCAGCAAGTTTGCGGACCGATTTGCCTCTGTGGCTGATGGCATCTTTTTCTTCAGCGGTAAGCTGAGCCATTGTCTTTTCACCGTTATACTCTTCGGGATAGAACATAGGGTCGTATCCGAAACCGCCGTTACCGATAAGCTCATAGCCTATTGTACCTCTGCACTCGCCTCTTGCGATAAGCTTTGTGCCGTCGGGATAAACACAACAGGCAACGCTTACGTAAGCCGCGCCTCTTTTTTCATATTCAACACCTTCAAGTGCCTTGAAAAGCTTTGCGTTGTTTGCATCGTCATCGCCGTGCTCACCCGCATATCTTGCCGAATAAACGCCCGGTGCACCGTCAAGAAAATCAACGGCAAGACCCGAATCGTCGGCAATGCAGGGCATACCGCTTTCCTTGCATCCGCTTTCAGCTTTGAGAATTGCATTTTCCTCAAAGGTTGTGCCTGTTTCTTCAACGTCGGTAAGCTCTACACCCGCTTCTTCGGCAAGCAAAACTCTTATGCCGAGGGGCTCAAGAATTCTCTGAAGCTCATCGCGTTTTTTCATATTGTGGGTTGCAATAATATAATCCATAAGCTATTATTCCTCGTCTTTGTCTTCTTCAAACAGAGCTTCCGCAAAATCAGCGGCATTGAAGGGTCTTAAATCATCGATACCTTCGCCTACCCCGATAAACTTAACGGGCACTTTAAGATCATTCTTGATTGCAAGAACAACGCCGCCCTTGGCTGTGCCGTCAAGCTTTGTGAGAATGATGCCCGTAATTTCAGCAACCTCTTTGAATTCCTTTGCCTGATTTACTGCATTCTGACCTGTTGTTGCGTCAAGAACAAGCAGTATTTCGCGGTCGGCATAAGGAAGCTGACGGTCAATAACTCTGTAGATTTTTGCAAGCTCTTCCATAAGATTTTTCTTGTTATGGAGTCTGCCTGCGGTATCGCAGATGATAATATCGGCATTTCTTGCCTTGCCCGCACTGATTGTATCGAAAACAACGGCGGCGGGGTCTGCACCCTCTTTGTGCTTGACAATGTCAACGCCCGCACGGTCAGCCCAGATTTCAAGCTGGTCAATTGCAGCTGCTCTGAAAGTATCTGCCGCGCCGAGGATTACCTTTTTGCCCTCTTCCTTGAACATAGCGGCCATTTTGCCGATTGAAGTTGTTTTGCCCACACCGTTAACTCCGATAACAAGAATTACCGAGGGTACGGTTATCATATCGATTTCTTCACCGCCGCTGAGAAGCTCGGCAACAATATTTCTGATTTCCTTCTGAACGTCCTTTGCTCTGTGAAGATTTTTCTTGAAAACGATATCCTTGAGTCTTGTTACAATTTCTTCAGCGGTGTTAACGCCTACGTCTGCCATAACAAGAATTTCTTCAAGGTCATCGTAAAATTCATCGTCAATTTCGTTTTTACCGTAAAGTGCCGCATTGATGGCACCCGACATACTGTCTCTGGTCTTCTTGAGACCTAAGTTGAGTCGTTTAAAAAATCCCATGGTCTACCTCATATATAAAATGTATTACTGTTCGCTTGTGTTTTTGATGATATTATCAACCGTTTTCTTGAGAGCAGGATCTTTTTCGATTTCCTGTGCGATAAGGTCGGCTGAATAGAGAATTGTTGTTCTGTCACGGTTGCCGAAGTATTCGCTGATTTCCTTCTGGGTAAGATCGGTTGTTGTTCTTACTATGTAAATCGCAACCTGTCTTGCCTTTGCGGTTTTGGCGTCCTTTTTCTTTGAGATAATATCGCCCTGCGGAACGCCGAAAGTCCTTGACGTTTCGCTGATAATCCTGTTAACAACCACAGCTACGGGTCGGCTGTCGTTCATAATATCCTTGATTGCGTTCTGTGCCATAGCGATATTGATTGCCGCACCTTCGATATTTACGAGAGCGTTAATTTTCTTTACCGCGCCCTCAAGCTGACGGATGTTGGCTCTGATTTTTTCTGCAACAAACTGAACGACATCGGCAGGAAGCTCAAGACCGAGAGTGTTTGCCTTTCTCTGAATGATTGCCATTCTAGTTTCAACGTCAGGCGGCTGAATATCAGCAATAAGACCCCACTCAAAGCGGTTTCTCAGACGGTCGTCAAGAACGTCAATATCCTTGGGCGAACGGTCGGAAGCAAGAACTATCTGCTTGCCTGCCTGTGTAAGAGTGTTGAAGGTATGGAAAAATTCTTCCTGTGTAGAATTCTTGCCTGCAATAAACTGAATGTCGTCAACAAGCAGAACATCGCAGTTTCTGTATTTTTCGTGAATGCCGTTCATCTTGTTTGCGTTGATTCCGCCAACGATGAGGTTAACAAAATCCTCGCCGCCCGTGATGATAATATCGGCATTCGGATTGTTACGCTTGATTTCGTTTCCGATTGCTCTGAGAAGATGGGTCTTACCCAGACCCGAGTTACCGTAGATAAACAGAGGGTTATAGGCTTTACCCGGTGCTGCCGCAACCGCCTGTGCCGCTGCGTGCGCAAATCTGTTTGAAGGACCTACAACGAAATTTTCAAAAGTATTCTGTTCAATGCTCATCTGTGCTGTAGCAGCCTTGGACTCACTTGACTGTGCGGGTTTTACGTCTGCGGGATTAACAAGTGCTATTTCAACGTCAAAGCCGAGCACTTCTCTGAAAGCATCCTTGATTTCACCGAAAAACTGCTTTTCGATTGTTGTTTTCATCAGACTACTTGCGGCAAGCTCAACCTTTGTGCCGTCAAAGCTGATTATTTCAAGGGGTTTAATCCAGATTTCATAAATAACTTCGCTTACATTTTTCTTGATTTGTTCACAAACCAATTGCCACATATCCTTTACGGATTCCATTTACAACTACCTTCCTCTTTAGAATTCTTTATTTTTGTCCGAAAATTCGGCATTTTACTGATAATGATACATTGTAGAGTATATCACAACAGCGGAATATTTGCAAGCGTAAAGAAAGTAATTTTAATATAATTGAAAAAAAAGTTGACAATTCGGGGTTTGCTGTTATATAATGTGTATTCTGAGGGGTATATCCCTTGGTTTGTTATGCCTAATAATCAATTTATATTATATATTTTGATTGTTTCCGGCTTTACTCCACCTTTACTTCCAAGCCGGCTTAAGCTATAGCAGCAGAATAAAAGTGAAACGGAGGTCAGAAAAATGAAAAGAACTTACCAGCCCAAAAAGCGTCATCGCAAGATGGAACACGGTTTCCGCAAGAGAATGGCTGACAGAAACGGTCGCAAGGTTCTTGCTCGCCGCAGAGCAAAAGGCAGAAAGCAGCTCACATATTAATCTGAGAGGATGCTTTGCAAATGCCCTATCCTGTAACCCTAAAACAGAATACAGAGTTTAACCGGGCATACTGCAGGGGAAAGGTTAAAGCTTCTCCTGCCATGGTGACCTATGTATTAAAAAACAGAGGTCTTGGCTGCCGAATCGGCATTACCACGTCAAAAAAGCTCGGCAGTGCAGTTGAGAGAAACAGATGCCGCCGTATTATTAGGGCGGCATTCTACTCACTTGCCCCAAAATGCAGCGGAAACTTTGATATTGTGTTTGTTGCAAGGTTTAAAACCAAAAAGCTCAAAAGCAGCGAAATAATCCCCGTTATGCAGGCTCATTTAACCGAGCTCGGGGTCATTAAGAAAACAGACGGGAGCTGATTCTTGATGAAAAAAATACTTATTTCCGTAATTCGTTTTTATCGCAGGCATATTTCGCCTCATCTCCCGGCAATGTGCAGGTTTTACCCTACCTGTTCTCAATACGCTATAGAAGCATTAGAGGTTCACGGAGCCTTCAAGGGCAGTTTGCTTGCCCTTTTCAGAATTTTAAGATGCAATCAATTTTCGCGCGGCGGGTATGACCCTGTTCCGCAAAAAAAACACTCACATTCGGAGGATAAATAATGGAAGGTCTTTACAAAGTACTCGGTGTTCCGTTCGGATTCGCACTGGGCTTAATATATGAATTAGTGCAAAACTATGCTTTTGCAATTATTTTACTTACCCTTTTTACAAGGTTCCTTATGATTCCTTCGACAATCAAACAGCAGAAGAGTATGGCCAAAACCCAGCGTATGCAGTCAAAAATCCGCAAGATTCAGCAGAAATACGCAGGTGACCAGAAAAGAATTCAGGAAGAAACAAACGCTCTTTACCAGAGAGAGAATTATAACCCCATGAATATGGGCTGCTCATCAATGATCTGGCAGTTCGTTATCCTTTTCGGTCTTATCGGAGCTATCTATTATCCCCTCAGCAACTTCCTTCGCGTTGACGAAAGTCAGATTGAAGTTCTCGTTGCTGCACTCAAGGATCTTAAGCTCTCACCGAAATCAAGTCTTCAGGGCGAGCTTTACGTTGTTGCACACATTGAAGAAATTATCAATGCTTATAACGGCGGCAAACTTGTACTTAAGGGCGTTACACCCGAAACTCTTGACGCTATCAAAGGCATCAACTTTGAGCTCTTCGGTATTTCTCTCGGCTCAATTCCTCAGGGCACTCCCTTCCCCAACGTTATCTGGCTTGTTCCCATTCTCTCATTTGCTTCATCACTCCTCACCGGTATTTACTCAATGATTAAACAGAAGCGTCAGAATCCCGAGGCTCCCAGCAACGCTATGATGACGGGCTGTATGACTCTCGGTATGCCCATTATGTCGCTTGTTTTCGTTGTTCAGTACCCCATCGGTGTCGGCATTTACTGGATTGCATCCAGCGTATTCGGATTTATTTCAACCCTTATCATCGGCCACTTCTACAGCCCCAAAAAGACACTTGCAAAAATAATGGTTGAAGAAACAATTGAACGCCGCTCAAAAGAAGAAAATACCAAGCAGGTTGCGGCTAACAAAAAATGATTTATTAGTTTTTGGTGGTGAATTTTTTGATTAAAGAAGCTATCGGCACAGGCTCATCAATTGACGAAGCAAAAGAAGCTGCTCTTAAGGAGCTTGCAGCTCCCGAAGATGCAGATGTTAAATATGAAGTTCTTGCAATGCCCCAGGCAAAATTCCTTGGCCTTTTCGGAGGTTCACAGGCAAAGGTTAAGGCATCTTATGAAATCGAAGACGATCCCTTTGTTAAGGCAAAGGATTATATCACGAATATCCTCAAGAGTCTCGGCATCGACGAAGCTGAAATCAGCGTTGAAGCTGACGACGAAGATGTTCGAATTTCAATCAGCTGCGGTGATGATTACGGCTCGGTAATCGGCAGAAGAGGTGAAACCCTCGACGCTATCCAGTACCTCACAAGACTTGTTATCAACAGAGGCTCTGAAGATTACAAGAGAGTATCAATCAACGTAGGCAACTACCGTGAAAAGAGAGAAAACACTCTTCGTTCACTTGCACGCAAGAATGCTGCAAAGGTAAGAAAGTACGGCAGAAACGTTGTTCTCGAACCCATGAATCCCTATGAACGCCGCATTATCCACACAACAGTTCAGGAAATTGAAGGCGTTACTTCACATTCAGTAGGCAGTGACGGCGACCGTAAGGTTGTTATCACTCTTGAAGAAGGCGTTAAGCCCACAAACGGCGGCTATAACAGAGGCGGCAACCGCGGCGGGTATAACAAGGGCGGCTACAACAACAGAAGAGGCCCCAAGCCCTCATATAACAAGAGCGAAACTCCCGCAGCAACAAGACCTCCCCGCTCAGACTCGGCAGGCGCTTCACTCTACGGCAAGATTGATCTTAACAAATAAGCTTAAAGCTCCCATCGTAATGATGGGAGCTTTTTTATTTCTTCTTCACAGTAATTTTCCCGATTTCACCGACTATAAGAGGCACGGCAGACAGACCTGCAACAACAAGCCATTGCACTGAATCAAGCGGCACTGCACCGAAAAGATCGGCAAGCGGAGATATTGTAACAACCGTTGTCTGAAGCAGACAACAGACAGCAACCGCAATATTCATCGTTTTGTTGGAAAAGATGCCCGCTTTGAAAAGTGACTGCGATGAGCGGGTATTGACGGCGTGAAAAATTTCACAGAAGCTCAGCGTACAAAAAGCCATTGTGCCTCCGACTCCGCCGAAAACAAAATTCCCCGCCGCGTGTGCAATCAGGGTCAGAGCGCCAATAAGCCCGCCTTCAAGAATAATATCCAGCCAAAGACCGTCGGCAAAAAAGCCTTTTGACGGCGGTACGGGTTTTCGCTCCATAATGTTTTTTTCTGTTTTCTCCGTGCCAAGGGCAATTGCTGGTAAAGAATCCGTTACAAGATTCACCCATAAAAGCTGAATGGGTAAAAGCGGAGCAGAAAATCCGCAGACCGAAGCGATGAAAACCGCAAGTATTTCGCCTATGTTCGTGCCGAGCAAAAAATGCACGGCTTTTTTTATGTTATCAAAGATTCCTCTTCCCTGCTCAACCGCCTTTACGATTGTTGCAAAATTATCGTCCGTCAGAATCATATCCGCCGCATTCTTTGCAACGTCTGTGCCGCTTTTGCCCATAGCGCATCCGATATCTGCCGCCTTGAGTGCGGGAGCATCGTTAACACCGTCGCCCGTCATAGCAACGGTTTCGCCGTTTGCTCTGTAGGCTTTAACAATTCTCACTTTATGCTCGGGAGTGACTCTTGCAAAAACATTGCAGGAGCGTACGCGTTTTTTCAGCTCATCGTCGCTGATTGAATCGAGCTCCTTGCCCGTAATCGCAGTAGAATTACCGTCGGCAATCCCTATTTGTTTCGCTATCGCAAGGGCGGTTGCCGAGTGGTCGCCCGTAATCATAACGGGGGTTATTCCCGCTTTTTTGCATATAGAAACAGCCTTCGCCGCTTCAGGTCTCGGAGGGTCGGTCATACCGATAAGCCCCGCAAAAACAAAGCCTTCTTCCCTCAAATCATTTTTACCCGATGCGGCCCTGTATGCAACGGCGATAACTCTCAGCGCTCTGTTTGCCATATCCTCATTGAGCGAGATAATATTTCTTCTCTTGACGTCGGAAAGAAAAGCCTCGTTTCCGCCGTCAGAAATCTTTTCGCATCTCGGCAGCACAACGTCGGGAGCGCCTTTTATAATAAGCAAATCTCTGCCTGCGACGGTATGCACCGCCGACATTCTTTTTCTTTCACCCGAAAACGGCAGCTCACTGTGTCTCGGATAAAGCTCTTTTGAAAAATTCACACCCGCTCCGTCAGCGGCGGCAAGGATTGCGGTTTCCGTGGGGTCTCCCGAAAACTCACGTTTGCCCAACTTTTTAATCATCATAGCGTTACTGCAAAGTGAAGCAAGAAGCAGAATATTTCTGCCCGATTCCGTATCCGCATCCGTTTTACCCGTTGCAGAGCAAATTTCGGTAACGGTCATTTTATTCTGCGTAAGAGTACCCGTTTTATCCGAGCAGATAACCGTTGCCGCTCCGAGAGTTTCAACCGCGGGCAAGCTTCTTATAATTGCATTGCTTTTTGCAAGCCGCTGCACACCCATAGAAAGAACAACCGTCACAACTGCGGGCAAGCCTTCGGGTATTGCCGCAACGGCAAGGCTGACCGAAAGCATAAAAGACGGCAGAATTCCGCTCTTCTGAATAATTCCGAGCAGAAAAACCACGGCGCATATTCCTAACGCACCTATTCCGAGAGCCTTACCGACCTTTTCAAGACGTTGCTGAAGCGGAGTCTGAGGCGACTCCTCGGTTGCAAGCAGATGAGCGATTTTACCGACTCTCGTGTTCATTCCCGTTTCGGTAACAACCGCCACCGCGTTGCCCGCCATAACTGTTGTTGATGAGTAGACCATATTTTTTCTGTCTGCCTGCGGACAGTCTTTGTCGAGCACCGCCTGTGCATCTTTAACGCTCGGCACAGACTCGCCCGTCAAAGCACTTTCCTGAACGCGAAGCGAGTTTGTACTGATAAGCCTCGCATCGGCAGGCACCATATCGCCGCTCTCAAGATGAATAATATCACCCGGCACAAGCTTTGCAGCGGGAATTTTTTTAGGTTTTCCGTTTCTTATCACCTTTGCATCGGGTGCCGAAAGCTTTTTCAGAGCCTCAAGAGCCTTTTCCGCCTTCTGCTCCTGGATAACACCGATTACGGCATTGAGAATAACTATGGACAGAATCACAATCGGCTCAACGTAATCGCCTTTGCCCTCAATAAATCCCGTTATAAACGAAATAATACAGGCTATGAAAAGTATAATTACGCAAAAATCCGAAAACTGCATAAAAAACCTTTTGACAAACGAGGCTTTTTTCTTTTGCGCAAGTTCATTGGCTCCCGATTTTTCCAGAATTCTCACGGCCGACTGCTCGCTCAAGCCTTTTTCTGCGTCACTGCCAAGCGCTTTTATAACTGAATTCACATCCGCTGAATGCCATTCCATAAAATCCAACCTTTTCCGATAAATATATAATCAAATATATTCGGTAAGGCATAAAAAAATCCCCATTGCACCGGCAACGGGGAAAGATTTTTATTCGGCTTTGATTTTATCAAGACAGGCCTTGCAGATAAACTTACCTTCAAATTCGGTAAGCTCTTCTTCGGACTTGCAGAAAATGCAGTCAGCAACCGCTTTTCTGAGAATTACCTGCTTTCCGTCGGAAAACATTTCAACCCTGCTTCCTCTTTCAACAATACCGAGCTCTTTTCTTATCTGCATGGGAACAACGATTCTGCCTACGCTGTCAACCTCACGTACAAAACCTGAAAACATACCGTACTCCTCCAAAACATCTCAAATATCTTGATATAAATATATCACCGAAACTTGTCGGTGTCAATATATTTTTGACAATTTCTAACAAAAATTCTCATTATATGGTATTTTTTAGTTCTGACAAAACATCAGAAACGCAACATTTAGATAATATATTAAATTTCTCTTTTTTCTGATTTAGAATATTTATTTAACATCAATTTGTTATCATATAATATGGATTAAAATATATATTAATATGGAGTGAACGTTTTGGCAAAAACTCTTGTGCTTGCCGAAAAGCCGTCTGTTGCCAAAGATATTGCCCGTGTGCTCGGATGCAAAAGAAACGGTAACGGCTGTATAATCGGCGATAAATATATTGTCACCTGGGCATTGGGTCACCTTGTTACCCTTGCCGACCCCGAAGCTTATGATAACAAATATAAATCCTGGTGCTCGGAAGATTTGCCTATGCTTCCCAAACAGATGAAGCTTGTTGTTATCGGTCAGACCGCAAAGCAATTCAAGGCGGTCAGCGCACTTCTCTCAAGCAACGAGGTTGACAAGGTTGTTATTGCAACCGATGCGGGCAGAGAGGGCGAGCTTGTTGCACGCTGGATTATCCGCAAAGCAAACTGCAAAAAGCCTTTGCTCCGTCTCTGGATTTCATCGCAGACAGACAAAGCAATCAAAGAAGGCTTTGCTACGCTCAAGCCCGCTTCACAATACGATAATCTTTGCAAAAGTGCCCAGTGCAGAGCTGAAGCCGACTGGCTGATAGGTCTTAACGTAACCAGAGCGCTTACCTGCAAGCATAACGCACAGCTTTCCGCAGGCAGAGTGCAGACCCCTACCCTCGCAATGATTGTTAAGCGTGAAGAAGAAATTCTTAAATTCAGACCCAAGGATTATTTCACCGTAAAGGCGAATTTCGGCTCATTCACCGCTCTTTATAAAGACGGCAAAAATCAGGCAAGATTCTTTGATGCCGCCTCCGCACAGGCTGTTGCCGACGAGGTAAAAGGCAAAAGAGGAACGCTTTCAAAGGTAAAAAAAGTTTACCGCTTCAAGGCTCCTCCCGCCGCTTACGATTTAACGGAGCTTCAGCGTGATGCCAACAAAAAATACGGCTATTCCGCAAAGCAGACTCTCTCGCTTATGCAGAGTCTTTACGAAACGCACAAGCTTCTCACCTATCCGAGAACGGATTCAAGATATATCACAAAAGACGTTGCCGCAACTCTCCCCGAGCGTCTGCGTGCAATCGCGGTAGGTCCGTATAAGGATTTCGCAAATGCCGTTCTGCGTTCAAAACCAATACCCACAAAATATATTGTCAACGACGCAAAGGTAACCGACCATCACGCAATCATTCCCACCGAGCAGTACGTTGACCTTAACAAACTTTCCCGCGAAGAAAGACATATCTATGACCTTGTTGTCAGACGTTTTCTTGCGGTGCTGAGCGCTCCGTTTGAATACGACGAGGTGCAGATTAAAATAACTGTAGGCAAGCATAATTTTTATACCAAGGGACAGACCGTCAAATCTGCGGGCTGGAAATCGCTTTACGATGCTTCGCTTGCCGACGACGAAGATGACGATAATGACGATATCCGCTCTCAGCAGCTTCCCGAGCTGATTCAGGGCTCTGCCGTTACGCCTTCAGAAGTCAGAATTCATGCGGGCAAAACAACGCCTCCCGCACGCTACACCGAAGCAACTCTGCTCTCGGCAATGGAAAACCCCACAGGTCAGGTTGACGACGGCTCTCTCAAGGATGCTCTTAAAACCGCGGGAGGTCTCGGCACACCCGCAACCAGAGCCGATATAATCGAAAAACTCTTCTCGGCTTTCTACGTTGAAAGACGCGGCCGCGAAATTTTCCCGACCTCAAAAGGCAAACAGCTTATCGGTATTGTGCCCGCCGACCTCAAATCGGCAGAGCTTACCGCAAAGTGGGAGCAAAAGCTTGCTCTTATTGCCAAAGGTGCCGCAAACGATAAACAGTTTATTGATGAAATGCGTTCATACGCAACCGCTCTCGTTTCTTCCGTAAAGGCAAGCAACAGCGAATATAAGCACGATAATATGACCCGCGAAGCCTGTCCCGAATGCGGAAAATATCTGCTCGAGGTCAACGGCAAAAAGGGTAAAATGCTTGTTTGTCAGGACAGAGAATGCGGCTACCGTAAGAGTATTTCGGTTATCACAAACGCACGTTGCCCCGAATGCCACAAAAAGCTTGAGATGCGTGGCGAGGGAGATAAAAAATCTTTCTACTGTGTCTGCGGCTACAGAGAAAAGCTTTCTGATTTTGAAAAGAGAAAGGAAAGCGCAGGTGCGGGCAAGCGTGACGTTGCAAAGTATATGCAAAACCAGGCAAAAACAAAAACGGCAAGCAATCCCCTTGCCGACCAGCTTGCAAAATGGATGGAGGAAAACCAATGAAACGGTTTGTTTCTTTAATACTTGTTGCCGTTATTCTGCTTTGTTGCAGCTCTTGCTCCGTCAAAGGCAGCGGCAAATCAATTTCCTACCCCATCAGTGCATCGCCCTCAACCCTTGACCCTCAGTTTGCCAAGGACGTTGAATCACAGCTGATAATAAACAATATTTTCGAGGGACTTGTACGTCTTGATTCGAAAGGCAAGGTAATTCCCGGCATCGCCGAAAATTGGAAAATCTCTTCCGACAAGCTCACCTATACCTTCAATCTCAAAAACGATACCGAATGGTTTTGTCCCTCTGCGATAAAAAGTGAATTCGGCAAAGAATTCTACGATTACTGTTCAAACGCAAAGGTAACCGCCCACGACTTTGTTTTTGCTTTCAGAAGAGCTGTTATGCCCGAAACTCAATCGGCAAATGCTTACAGACTTTTCGTTATCAAAAACGCAACCAAGGTCAATGCGGGTGAATACGGTGAATCTCTGCTCGGAGTTACAGCCGTTGACGATTTCACTTTGAAAGTAACGCTTGAAGAGCCCTGTGACGATTTTATTGAAAGACTCACGGAAAGCGTTTTTATGCCCTGTAACGAAGTTTTCTTTAAAAAAATGAACGGCAGATACGGTCTGAGCAACAGACATATTCTCTGCAACGGACCGTTTTACGTCAGCTCCTGGAGCAGTGAAACTTCACTTACAATCAAAAACAACAAATACTATGCGGGTGAGCAGGACGTTTACCCCGCAACCGTTGTTTTCACGTATGATTCAAACAATTCATCCGTTGCCGACAAGGTTGCTTCGGGCAGTGCCTCTGCGGCTCTTTTGCCGCCCGATATTCCCACTCCCGAGGACAGCTCGGTTTTAAAAACAATCAACAATGCGGTTTTTGGCTTCTTTTTCAACTGCTCTGACCCTGTACTGAGCAACCTTGACATCCGCCTTGCTCTGTGCACATCAATGGACAGAAGCCTTTTTGCGGGCAACGATAACGCTCAGCCTCAAAGCGGTTTTGTGCCACAGAGCTGTTATGCGGGCGGTTTTGTTTACAGAGATGCGGTAGGCTCGCAGACCTTTGAGCATCCCCACAATTACGAAAAAGCCAAAGCACATTGGCAAAGCGGTCTTTCACAGCTTAATAAAAGCAGTGTTACCCTGACCGTACTCTGCCCCGAATGGATGGACTCCGCGGTAAGGCAGCAGCTTCAGATATGGCAACAGGTGCTCGGTATCGGCATTGGCATCACCGTTGAAACAATGGATGCTCAAAGCATAAAATCAGCCGTCGCATCGGGCAATTATCAGATTGCTCTGACGGATATCGAATCATCATATACCAACGCCGCCGACTTCCTTTCATCTTTTACAAACGGCGGAATTTTCCGATTCACCTCCCCCGAATACGTCAACCTTGTTGATAATATTCTTTCAGCCGAAACAAACGAAGAAGCTCTTGAAAACTGCTATTATGCCGAAAATCTTCTTCTTGAAAACGCAACCTGTTATCCGCTTTTTGCACGTTCAAGCCGATTCGTTGTAGCAAAGGACGTTGAGGGTATTTATATGCCCGAGGCGGAAAATACGGTTTGCTTTATAGGTGCTCTAAGACATGACTAAATCAAAAACCAATGTCGCCGCGGCGGTTATATCGTGGCTTGCAGTTGCCGTATGTATGGCTGCAATTTTCTTCTTTTCTTCTCAAAGCGGCGATAATTCGCAAACCCTGAGTGATAATTTTGCTTTTATGATGCATTTTTACAAGTATGCAGCTGCCATACGAAAAATTGCTCATTATCTTGAATTCACCGCCCTCGGTGCACTGCTTTCAAGTGCATTTTATTTCACTTTTGAAAAGCAAAAGCCGTTATACTCTTTCGCAATCGGCTTGCTCTATGCCGTAAGCGATGAAATACATCAGCTTTTTGTTGACGGCAGAGCGTGCAGAGTTTTCGACGTATTCATCGATTCACTCGGCGTTGTTTCAGGCATTATATTTATTTGGGTAGTTCTATTCTTATTTGACAGACTTAAACTGAGGAGGAATTCTCATGACTAACGAAGCAAAAATCGTAACTGCGGGCTGTGCGGCGGGCGTTGCCGCGGCAAGCTTTCCGATAGTTTACGGTACGGTTAAAAACCTTATGCCGAAGCCCCTGGACGAAAACGATTTTCTCCACACCGAAAACGGTTGCTTCGTTGCTGCAAACGGCAACACAGTTTATCTCAGAGGCTTCAATATGAACGACGAGCTGTTTTTCTTTAAGAAAGACGGTCTTGAAAACGATGCCTCAAACTACGATATATTTGCGGTACTTGAAGAGCGCTTCGGAAGATACGGCGCACGAAAGCTTATCGCATCCTATAACGAAAACTTCATTTCGGGCAGTGACATAAAAGGCGTTAAAAAACTCGGTGCAAACTGCATCAGACTGCCTATACGCTATAAAAATATCTTCAGAAAAGAAAACTGCAAGGGCGACGTTGACTTTGACTGGATGGATACGGTTGTTGAAAAATGCCGCAAAGCGGGGGTTTACGTTATCATCGACCTTCACTCCGCACCCGGTTTCCAGAATAACGATTCAGCGGGCGGCAAAGACGATAACTGCATTCTCTTTGATTCTTCAAAAGAAGGCTTTGAGGCAAGAAACGCCGTTGTCAGAATCTGGTCGCAGATTGCCGCTCACTTCAAGGACGAGCCTGCAATTGCCGCTTACGATTTACTTAACCGACCTCTTAACAGAGTTGCGGGCTGGCAGGAAAAGGTTGATGCTCTCAATAAGCTTTATATGAGAACTCTCAAAGCCGTCAGAGGCGTTGACGATAATCACGTTGTAATTATGCAGTCCGCTTTTTCTGCTGATTATCTTCCTGATTTCAAAACCGTTCCCGAAAACATCGCATACGGTCTTTATCTCCACTCGCACACAAGCTTTGAAACTGATGCTCTGATAAAATCGGTGCAGAGCAAAAAGCATACGGGAATTCCCTTTGTAATCAGCAAAATCAGAGCCGATGAAAACATCGAATATTCTCTTACCGCTCTTTGCGATAACGGAATTTCGTGGCTCATAGGCGACTATAAGGGCAGCGGCACACGTTCTGCCTATCTCTATTCGGGCGAAGCAGAAGCCATTGACTTTGATACCGACGATTTTGACGCGATGACGGAAAAATGGAAAAAACCGATTGCCACAAAGAATTTTGAACAGAACAAAGAACTTGCCGCAATTCTCAGAAACGCTTTTAAATACGGCATTGTATACGTTGAAAACAGCGGCAAAGAAAAGAAAAAGCCGTTCACCAAAATCGGTTTCGGCAAACATACCGTTTACGGTAAAACAAGCAAAGAAAAGGCATAAAGATGAACGCAGAAGATAAAATACTTGCCGCAAGGCTCGAAGACAAATCCCGTCTTTGCAGCGAAAACTCTATGATAACGCACACCTCGTTTCTTGATATGCGTGAGCGCTCCGTTGCAATGGCTCTGCACAGTTCATTCAGTGACGTAAAAACCGTTTTTTACGGTGGATTTGAAGATGCCGAAAGAACTGTTGCGGTTATGCTCCCCTATTTTATAGAGGCTGACAACACCGAAAGCCTTCACTCATATTTCACCGAAAATCCCGATGACTGTCCGATAAAAATCATCGAAATAAAAAAAGATAAGTTTTCGCCCGCTATTTCACACCGTGATTATCTTGGTGCGTTAATGGGTCTCGGCATAAAAAGAGACGTGACGGGTGACATTATCGTAAACGAAAACGGTTGCAAAATCGCCGTACTTTCTTCCATTGCACAGTTTATCACCGAAAATCTTAACAAGGCGGGCAGAGGCACTCTTCAGGCAGAGGTGATCGACCTTTCGCTTATCGGCAATTCAGAAAAAGCAAGCGGCATCCCCGAAAGCTTTACCGTAAGTTCAATGCGTGTTGACAGCGTTGTTAAAAATGCATTCAACGTCTCAAGAGGCACCGCCGCACAGGCAATTGAAAGCGGTCTTGTTTACGTTAACGATTCGGAATGCCTCAAATGTGACAAAAAGATTTTTGCGGGCGATAAAATCGTCCTTCGTCGCAAAGGCAGACTTATTGTTGAAGATTGCTCCTCCGTTTCCAAAAAGGGCAGAATTATTGTTAAAATCAAAAAGTTTTCATAAAACAAACCCTCAGCTTTATCGCTGAGGGTTTTGCCTATTTTATAATCTTTTCAATTATTTCCTCTTCGCTTTTACCTAAAACATACAACAACTCTTCAATAATGTTTCTTTTGGCTTCTTCCAAAACCTTTTCATCGGCGGCACGAATTTTCTTGCCCGCAGAAGAAAGCTCCTTCTTCTTCTGCGATATAACCCGTATTATCCACACCATCTTACGGGGTGATTTTTCCTTAAGAAGAGCTTCAAAACGGTCGTTTCTTTCTGTATCGTTTTCAATCCAAACGGCATTTGAAGAAAAATCATCAGAAATGATTTCAAGAGCCTCTGCCTGCGTAATTGCCTTGCGAAGTTTTGTTTCGTCGCTATCAACAGGATGGTAAACGGTTGAGTTTTTTTCAAAAACAGGTTTCAGAATATAATAGTCTTTTTTCTCTTTACCGAAGCTTTCTTTACGTATATCTGCAATTACGCAAACATTGCTTCCCGCATAAATAACTATATCTCCAACTTTATACACTTCTTTCGTCCCCTTTTTTCCACGGCATCTTTCCGTCATAATATTTTTTCGATATTTTAATCTGCTTTTCTGCCGGAAGAGAACAAAGCCTTTCCGCACAAAGCATTTCTTTTTCGGCTATATTCTGTCTAGTTGTAGCAAAAGAACATTTTGACCCAAGACAATTTTCGGTTTTTAAAAACCTGCATTTGCCTCGCTCGTTAAGATGAATACAATCGGGCAAATCTTTATACAGCAAACTTTTCTTTTTTAGCTCAGACGAAACTCCGTCAATGTTTACCAATTCAATCTGCCCCCTTTTCCTTTAAAATACTGTATTATAATTATACCATAATCGAATTTCTTTCGTAATAGTCACTATCCACAAACAAGCAACGGAGAGCTTTTGTTCACAATCCACAATTCTGTTTGCTTGAATTTTGTATCAAAAAGCTTTCACCTTGTTACAAAGTCTCAACTTTTGTAACGTTTTGCCTAATTGGGTAATCTTGAAAAATAATCCATTCTGTGCTATAATGTATAATGCTTTACAGCATTTATGGATGGGACAAAAGAAAAAACTTTTTTTGCGAGGGGGATTAAAATGCAAAAAAACACAAAGGAACTTATTTCTATTGCTTTTCTCAAGCTCCTTAATGAAAAGCCGTTTGATAAAATAACAATCAAGGATATTGTTGTTGAATGTAACATAAACAGAAATACGTTCTACTACTATTACAGCGACGTTTATGACCTGATTGAAGAAATCTTCAAAAAGGAAATGTATGAAATCATTGAAACTCACAAGGAAACGGGCAGTTGGATGGAAGGCTTTCTCAAGGTTGCTTACACTGCTTACAGACACAAACGAATAGTTAACAACATCTGTAACTCCCGAAGCTACGATTACTTTGAAAACTATATGTTCAGAGCCTGTAATCATATGGTTGTTGACGTTGTTCAGTATCTCGCAAAAGACAGAGACGTGCCTATGGAGGATATTGAATTTATAGCTTCTTTCTACGAACACGGTCTTGTAGGCACGGTTTCCGAATGGTTCAAATCGGGTATGAAAACCGAACCGATTGAGCTTGTAGGCCAGCTTTGGCTTGTTATTGATAACATCAAATATTCGCTCAGAAGAAGCGAAAAACGTAAAAAGGAATTAGATGAATGACAATTCTTTATGAAGACGGAGAAATAATAGTTTGCTTTAAACCTGCAGGAATTCAGAGTCAAGGCGGCAATAATGATATGATTGCAAGGCTGAACGAATATTTTTCGCATAGCAGCTCCGATGCCACTGCCTACCCTGTTCACAGGCTGGATAAAGAAACCGCAGGAGTTATGGTTTTTGCAAAAAACTCCAAAAGCGCCGCTGAGCTTTCAAAGCAAATCAGCAGCAACGAAATGAAGAAGCATTACTATGCGGTTATAAACGGTTCACCTGCCGAGAAAAGCGGTGTATTGAAAGACCTGCTCTTTCACGATAGGCAAAAGAACAAAACATATACCGTCAAGCGCTCACGCAAGGGAGTTAAAGAGGCTTCTCTTGAATACCGCTGTGTTGCCGAAAGTGAAAACTTTTCTCTGCTCGATATTCTGCTTCACACGGGCAGAACGCATCAGATAAGGGTGCAGTTTGCCAGCCGAAAGCTCCCTCTTTTCGGAGACGGAAAATACGGTGGCGGCAGCGGAAAGCTTGCTCTTTTTGCATATAAGCTTGAATTCAAGCATCCGAAAAGCCACGATCCTCTTGTTTTCACCGCTTCTCCCGATTTTTCGGAGCATCCCTGGAATTTATTTAAGATATGAAAAAACCCCATCGGTTAACCGATGGGGTTTTGGTTTGTTCACTTCAGAGTAAACCCGATTATGCTACCTTACCGATGAGGTCAGTAATAACGGGGATAACCTTCTCTGTGATGATGGGGATGATCTTTTCAGCTACTGACTTAACAGTTGCGATAACTTCTTCCCAGTTAACATCAGCAAGGAGATCTTTAACTGTTGTGAAGATTGCGTTCATATCCATTATTTTGTCCCGTCCTTTCAAAAAATTGTCTATAGAAAGCCTATAGAATTATGTTTATTTTAACACTTTGAGGCAATTATGTCAACCTTTGTTTTTAAAAATAACTAAACATAAACATTTATTAAATATAATCTTGATTAAAAAAACGTAAGTTGATAAAATAAATGCGTATCTTATTGAAAAGGGTGTTGTTATGTCGGAATCACGTTTTCCCGAAGCTGAAATTACAAATATGGTTATGGTTGAAGATAAAAAAACAGGCAAAGTGCTTGTTCAGGAAAGAGTTAAAAGCTGGACGGGAATTTCTTTCCCGGGCGGTCACGTTGAGCCCGGAGAAAGCTTTGTTGATTCAGCAATACGCGAAGTGCGTGAAGAAACGGGTCTTGAAATAAAAAATCTTAAACCTTGCGGTGTTATTCACTGGTCACACAGCGAAAGAAAAAACCGCTACATAGTTTTTCTTTATAAAACAACCGAATTCAGTGGAAATCTTCTGGAAGAAACTGAAGAAGGTAAGGTTTTCTGGGTTGATATCAAAGATATTTACAACCTCAATCTCTCGCAGAATTTTGAAAAATATATTCCTATGTTTTTCAACGACGCATCTGAATTCTACTGTCTCTGGAATGAAAACAAACCCGATGACGTATATTATAAATAACAAAAAGAGTGTTACCGCCGTGTAACACTCTTTTTTGCTGTATAAAGAAAAAGCCGAGGCCAAAAGCCTCGGATTTTTCTCGTATAAAACGGGGGGACAAAAGATAGTAGTGTGTAAATTAATTATTGTTCAGCCTTCTTGGAGTACTTAAGGAGATATACAACTCTCATAAGCTTTGCTTCAATCGGGTTGATTGCCTTTGCTTTACCGAAAATCTTTGAGCTGAGTAAAGCAAGAGCACTCTTGCTCATAATCATATCAACGGCCTGAGCATCGCCTTCGTTTGAGCCGCAGCAAAGAGCACCCTGCTCTTTAATAAGAACAGCATTTCTGCCCTTAACAGCCTTTGCACATTTATCGTAAGAAGCGATTTTAATCTTTGTGCCGCAAATCTGAGCAAAGTCATCAAGCAGGGGCTTCATAGGCTTCTGAAGTCTTGATGCAGCCACAACTTCGCTTGATGTGTTGTGAATGATATTGTTAAAATCCGGACGTGCAAGATAGATGCTGCGGTGTGCCGAAGCACTTTCGCTTACCTTATCTGAACTGCAGTTGCCGGAGTTGAGATCCATTGAAATTTCGGAGCCGTCAGCCTTGTTTGTGAGAACAATTTTGCCGCTCTCTCTGTCGCAAAAACTATTATACAGCAACGAATTATCAATTTCAACTGTTTTTTCGGTTTTTGTAAGCTTATTCGCCATTTCTGTGCAAAAATCGCCAAGATTGTCCGACTTTATACCAAGCTTATCCTTAGCATTATTAAGGATATATTCTGTGCTTACGCTTTCAAGAGTATTTGCAACGTCAAAAGCTTCTGCGCTGTCCTTACCGAAGCAAAGAGCACCGTGATGAGCCATAATAACAGCCTTTGAGGGAGAAAGCTTGAGAGCCTTTGTAACACCCTTCTTAAGCTTCTTTGTGCCGGGAAGACCGTATGAGCCGAGAAGCACCTTGCTGCCGATAATCTTTTCAGCTTCGCCCGTAATCTTTTCAATACCTGTTGAAAGTGTGCTGATAGCAGAAGCAACCTTCTGATGGGTATGAATTACAAAGCCTGCTTCGGGATATGCCTTATAAACTTCAGCGTGGATACCCTTTTCCGATGAAGGCTTAACACTGCCGCCCCATTCGAGGGTTTCAATAGCAACCTCAACGATATCATCGGGAGTAAGGCCGATATAAGGCTTGCCGCTGGGTGTGATAACAAATGTTTTGTCGTCAACGCGGCAGCTTACGTTACCCCATGTTCTTGCGATAAGACCTGTTGCAACAAGCTTTTCGCCTGCTTCAATAACAAGCTTTTTAGCAGTTAAAACATCCATAGTTATGTTCCTTTCGGAGTCAAAAGGCGGAAGATAACTTCCGCCTTATAAACTTAATTATTTTTCGAGGCAAACGATGTTTTCGAATACCTTGTCGAATCTTGCAACTGCATCGTCGATCATTTCTTCTGTGTAAGCAGCGCTTGTGTAAAGACGGCTGCCTGCAAGAGTTACAAGACCTTCTGCCATATAAGCAGCGCCCATGTGTGTCATTTCCTTCTTACGTGCTGATGTTGCGTCAAGAACTGAAGGAATTGTCCAGGGTTTCTTCCAGTTGATTGAGAAGTTAAGAGTACCAACTGTTTCGAGGTGGCAGATTGAGCCCTGGTTGAATGCTACGAAGGGAAGGTTTCTCTTCTTGATGATTTCCTGAAGACCTGCTGTGAGTCTGTCACCCATAAGAGCTGCCTTATAGCAAGCGTCAGCCTTTTCCATTTCTTCAAGCATTGTGTAACCTGCAACGCAGCTGAGGGGGTTAGCGCTCATTGTACCGCCGCAGAATGCCTTCTTAATCTTCTTGCCTGTATCGTCAAGACCTGCACCGAGATGCTTCATATATTCCTTCTTACCGCCGTGACCGCCTGCACCGGGGTAACCGCCTGCCATAACCTTACCGAATACAGTGAGGTCGGGTGAAACGTCAAAGTAGCCCTGTGCACCGTGCATACTTACGCGGAAAGCTGTAACAACTTCGTCGAAGATAAGGAGTGCGCCGTACTTACGGCAAAGGGTTTCAACGCCCTTGCAGAAGTTCTTGTCAACAGGTCTTGTACCGCTTTCGGGACCAACGGGTTCGAGCATAACTGCTGCTGTGCCGCCCTTAAGTCTGTTAGCCTTGAGCTTTCTTTCAAGGTCATTGAGGTCGCCGGGGAAGAATTCTTCTGTATCCTTGAAGCAGAACAGGGGAACACCTGTTGCCTGAGTGAACTTTGAGCCGGGAACACGGATGCCGTAACCGAGCTGATCTGACCAACCGTGGTAAGCGCCGCCCATCTTAAGAATCTTTTTCTTACCTGTTGCAAGACGTGCAACACGGATAGCTGTCATACAAGCTTCTGTACCTGAGCCGAGCATACGGAACATATCAACGCTGGGAATAAGCTCTGAAATCTTCTTGCCGAGCTTGTATTCATATTCGTGGAAAAGACCTGTTGAAGGACCGCAGGTGTTGAGAAGGTCGATAACAGCTTCACGAACTGCAGGAGGATTGCTGCCGAGAACTGTGGGGCCGCCTGCCTGAAGGAAGTCGTAATATCTGTTACCGTCGATGTCGTAAAGATATGCGCCGTCAGCCTTTGTGAAAACAAGGGGGAAAGGATAGTTGAAAGCAAGGTTATGCTGAACGCCGCCGGGAATGATCTGCTTTGCTTCTTCGATCATTGCCTTTGACTTTGAGCATTTCTTTGCAAAATAATCCTCTTCATAAGCCTTGAGAGCTTCGGGGCTGATTGAATGAATAGGCTTTTTAATGAGATCGTCAAGCTGCTTCTGGACAGCATGAGCGTCGGGGTAAGTGATGATACCGTGGTTAGACATTTTCAATTCCTCCTGATATGTAAATTTAATTTTAGCCGTGTTTTTTGTATATACTCTTATACAAAATTAATTATAACATATAGTTTTATATTATTCAAGACCGAGTTTTTTAGCCATTTCGGCTGTTTTGAGCTCGAGAAGCTTTGATACGCCCTCTTCCTGCATTGTTACGCCGTAGAGCATATCAGCTTCATCCATTGTGCCTCGTCTGTGGGTGATAAGAATGAACTGTGTGCTGCCCGTCATATTTCTGACGTAGCTTGCGTATCTCGAAACGTTAACGTCATCAAGAGCCGCTTCAACTTCGTCAAAGATACAGAAGGGTGCGGGAGTTACCTTGAGAATTGCGAAGAGAAGCGCAATTGCGGCAAGACCCTTTTCACCGCCCGAAAGAAGGTCGATATTCTGAACGTTCTTTCCGGGGGGCTGTACCCTGATGTTGATGTTACATTCAAGAACATCCTGCGGGTCATCAAGCACAAGCTCGGCTTTACCGCCATCGAACAGGTCTTTGAAAGTTTCGCCGAAATTGTTGTTGATTCTTCTGAACTGTTCTCTGAATCTTTCAGCCATTTTGCCCGTAAGCTCTTCGATAAGCTTAACAAGCTCTTCCTTGGACTTTTCAATATCGCCGATCTGAACGCTCATATATTCGTAGCGTTCGGAAACTTCCTTGTATTCTTCAACAGCACCTACGTTTACGCTGCCGAGGGCTCTGATTTTATTCTTGATTTCCTGAAGAGTACGCTGTGCCTTGGGAATATCGTCGAGCACGATTTCCATTTCTGCGGCTTCACGCAGAGTAAGCTGGTATTCGTCATAGAGCTTGTTCTGTGCGGTTTCAAGCTCTCTCTGCATTGATTCCTTGCGTTCTTCAAGTCTTGCAAGCTCACCGCTGAGTTTTTCTCTCTCTGCAGTAACCTCACGCTCTTTTGTGCGCAACGCAGTGCTTGAAGCTTCAGTCTGAGTTCTCTTTTCGATAAGAGCGGTTATTCTTTCTCTTGTGCTTGCCGCGCCGTTTCTGAGAGAAGCTGCTTTTTCTTCAAGCTGTGTGATTTTTTCTTCTGTTTCGGCATTGAGCTTTTTGATTTCTTCTATTTCCGCATTGAGTCTGTCTGCTCTGAGAGAGAAAGCCTCTTTACGGCGAAGACAGTCTTCAACCGTTTCGTTGCTTGCCTCAATTTCCTTGTGCATTGCAACGATTTCAAGGTTAAGTCCGTTCTGGATTTCGCCTGACTGCTCACGGAGTTTATCAATCTCTTCTTTTTCTTCGTTGATTTCGGTCAGCGAAGCGGCAAGAGCATCGCTTTCAGCCGAAAGTTTTTCAAGCTGAACATCAGCCTGTTTTTCGGTTTCAAGTGCCTGTGCGATTCTCTGCTGTGCTCTTTCTTTTTCAGCTTCAAGCTCGTCAATATGTCCCTTGGCGGCGGCATATCTGTCGCTGATAAGTTTGAGTTCACCCTCTGCACGGATAATATTTTCCTGTGCCTTGATGAGTTCTGCCTCTGAAGCGTCAAGCTCCGCCTGAACAAGAGCAAGCTCTTCGGAGAGATTTTTGAAGCTGCTCTGCTTTTCGTCAAGCTGTTTTTCGAGAACTGCGATTTTTTCTTTCAGACCGTCAATTTCGTTCGCTCTGCTAAGGAAACCTGTTCCCGAGCCTCTCGAGCCGCCCGTCATTGACCCGCCTGCGTTAAGCACCTGACCGTCAAGAGTAACTATCTTGAAGCGGTAGGAGAATTTTTTAGCCATATCGATGCCGTTATCGATATTATCAACAACCGCTGTTCTGCCGAGAAGCGAGCCGATGATACCCGAATATCTGCCGTCAAATTCAAGCAGTTTATCCGCCATATCAACAAAGCCCTCGCATTTTTCAAGGCCCTTTTCGGTGAAGGGCTTTGCCTTAACCGAAGTGAGCGGCAGGAAGGTTGCTCTGCCCGCTCTGTTATCCTTGAGGTAGTTGATTGCTCTTTTTGCGGTGTTTTCATCGTCTGTTACGATATTCTGAATAGCCGCACCCAGAGCGGTTTCAATTGCTACGGCATACTCTGCAGGAGCGGTGATAAGCTGTGAAAGAGTGCCGTGAATTCCCTTGAGGAATCCCCTCTTTGATTCTCTGATAACTTTCTGAACACTGCCCGCATAACCGTCAAGATTCTTTTCAAGGTCATCAAGCATCTTGATGCGTGCATTCTTCTGGTAAATATCGAGATTTATCGAATCAACCTCTTTGCGCAGTCTCTCAACCTTTTCGCCTCTTGTGCCGATGATGAGTCTGTAACCCTCCATGGCATTTTCGTGCTCTGCCGCTTCCGCCTTGACTTTTTCAAGCTCAAGAGCGGCGTCGGTTTCTTCCGCTTTAAGGCTTTCGATTACTCCGCCTCGGGTTTCGATAACCTCATCGATTGATTCTATTCTTGTTCTGAGCTCGGCGGCAGTTGACGATGCGGTTGATTTTTCAACTCTTATATCAGCCGCCTTAAGAGCCGTTTCGGTAAGCTTTTCGTTGATTTCTCTTGCCTTTTCACTGTTTGCGGCATTCTTGCCAAGAAGTGAATTAAGTCTTTCGATTTCAGCGGAAAGCTCTTCTTTTTTTGCCTTGATTTTCTCTTCGTTCTCGGCAATGCTCTTGTTTGCCTGCTCAATCTGTGCGTCGATTTCGGCGGTTGACTGCTCGCTGTCTCCCATATCTCCGCTGATTCTTTCTATCGTCTGATTGTTATGTTCAATTGTGTTCTTTTCAACGGCAATCTGACCGTCGATAACTGCGGCTTCCTCTTCGCTTTCGGATATACTCTGACGCAGAGCTTCAATTTCCTGCGTAATATCTTGTCCCTCTTTTATTGCCGCCTCAATCTGTTCAATAAGCTCAACAAGCTCATTTTCCGTGCGGTCATACTGTGAAACGGCGATTGAGAGCTTATGCTCCTGCTCCTTAAGACCGTTTCTGGATTTTTCAATTGTGTGAAGCCACAAACCGATTTCAAGAGTTTTCTTTTCATCGGCAAGAGCAAGGAATTTAAGTGCCTTTTCGCTCTGAGTTTTGAGCGGTCCGATTCTCGATTCAAGCTCGGTAAGAATATCTCTTAAACGAACAAGATTTTCTTCAGCCTGGTCGAGTCTGCGGTTTGCATCGGCTCTTCTGTAACGGAAATGTGAAATTCCCGCCGCCTCTTCAAGCATATCTCTTCTCTGCGATGAGCGAGCCGAAACAAGGTCTGCAATTCTGCCCTGACCTACCATCGAATAACCGTCACGGCCGAGACCCGTATCCATAAAGAGCTCGTGAATATCTCTCAGACGGCAAACCTCACCGTTGATTTTATATTCACTTTCGCCCGAGCGATAGTAACGGCGGGTTACCGCAACCTCATCGCTGTCGTTGTTAAGACCCTTATCGGAGTTATCAAGGCGCAGAGTAACCTCGGCATAACCCAGAGCCTTTCTCTGGCTTGTGCCGCCGAAGATAACGTCCTCCATTCGTGAGCCTCGGAGCGTTTTTGTTGACTGCTCACCGAGTACCCAGCGAACTGCATCGGAGATATTACTCTTACCCGAGCCGTTGGGGCCGACTACCGCTGTTATGCCTCTGCCGAATTCGAGCACCGTCTTATCCGGAAAGGATTTGAAGCCTTGCATTTCAAGAGTTTTTAAAATCATTTGATTACCTAACCTTTACTGCCTCAATCTCATATTTTCCAAGCTCTTCCCTGCCCTCAACGGAACATTCGTAGCCAAGAGATTTCAGCTTCAACAGATTTTGTTTTTTCTGACCGGTCATTTTGGAAATTTCTCTTTTGTTAACGGCAAGCACGTAGGTGCCTTCGCCGTATTCTTTCAGCTTTTCAAGAGCCGAATTGAAATATATTCTGCCCTCGCAAAGCTCTCTGAGTGCGGGGTGATAAGCTCCGCCCGCGAAGCCCTCTTCTACTCCTCCGCCCGAATGCAGACCGACGCGGATAACCTTTATGCCTGCATTTTCAAACATAGGAATAAGCTTTGCACACAGCTCAACGGTTTCTTCAATTCCCACAGGTCTGAACCCGCCTTTTTCCGCAAGCTCGCAGAGCCTTGTGCCTTTTATGACAACGGTGGGATAAATTCTTACCGTATCGGGACTGAGTGCGATTATTTTTTCGGCTGTTTCAAGGCTGTCCGAATCCTCCGAGCCGTAAAGCCCCGTCATCATCTGAAGCCCCGTTTCAAAGCCGTATTTTTTAAGCAGTTTACAGGCATCCTCAACCTGTTTTGCGGTGTGTCCTCTTTCATTGAGCATAAGCACCCTGTCGTCAAGGCTCTGTGCTCCGGGTTCAACCGCCGTTACGCCGTATTGCTTAAGGATACGGCATATTTCATCGTTGATTCCGTCGGGTCTTGTTGAAATTCTGATGCCTTTGAAAACACCCTTTTCAACGTACTCATAAGCCGCTCTGAGGAGAGAGAGCATATACTCTCTTTCAACCATAGTGAAGCTTCCGCCGAAAAACGCAATTTCTCCGCCCGCCGCTTCGCCTTCTGTCAGCGATTCAATCGCCGTTTCAGCCGCCGAATGCACGTCCTCGGGGGTTACGTCCTTCCGGCTTCCCGAAATGCTTCTCTGATTGCAGAAAGAACACGTATGAGGGCAACCCTTGTGAACAACAAAAAGAGCTACGTTAATATGTTTCATTTGATTCCCATAAGCTCAAGAGCTTCCTTTGCGGCAAACTGCTCGGCAAGTTTTTTGCTCTTTCCTGTGCCTTTGCCGATTACGTTGCTGTTAAGATGAACTTCAACGGTAAAAATCTTTGCGTGGTCGGGACCCGATGAATCCGTAACAACGTATTCAACGTGCTCCTCGGGATTACGCTGAATAATCTCCTGAAGCGTTGTTTTATAGTCCTTCGTTCTTTCGTTTTCATCGTGCCTTGAAATAAATCTGAGCACAAGCTTCCTTGCTTCTTCAAGGCCGCCGTCAAGATAAATTGCCGCAAGCACAGCCTCAAAGGCATCGGCAAGAATGGAGGCTCTTTCTCTGCCTCCCGTTCTTTCTTCGCCTTTACCGAGACGGAGCGCGAGACCTATATCAAGCTCTTTTGCAAAAACGCAGAGTGCTTTTTCGCAAACCTTTGCCGCTCTCTGCCTCGTAAGCTCACCCTCGGCATAGCTGTAGTTTTCATAAAAATATTTTGCGGAAACAAAGCCGAGAACGGAATCTCCCAGAAACTCAAGCCTTTCGTTGCAGGGGATTTTTTCACTGCTTTCGTTAGCATAAGAGGAATGGGTCAACGCTGTTTCCAGCAAGGAAATATCCTTGAATTCATATCCGAGCTTCTGCTGTAAATTTTTCAGTCTTTCTTCCATAGTGTTTCCCTTTCAGTTCAGCTTTCAAGCAAATCCGCCAGCTCGCCGACGGTTACGTCGCAGCCGCAGTCAAGCTCTGCCCCGAATTCGTTTTCGATGGCAATTATAAGCTCCTGAACTTCAATTTCATCGTCAATGAGGTCACCAATAACGGTTTCTCTGCCGATTTCTTTTTCCAAACCGAGTTCCTCGCAGATAAGAGCGATTAATCTCTCAAGTATCACAAAAATACCTCCATAATAAAAATATTATTCGTATTTTGTAATTTGACGTCCCAAATCGTTTAACCCTCTTTCTGCAAGGGCTTCGTATCTTAATTTCTTATCTCTTATTTTTTCATCAAGTGCGGGCAACAAGCCGAAGCTTGCACCCATAGGCTGGAAGTTGCTTACGCTCTCATCGCTGATATAGCGTGCAAGTGAGCCCGTCATAGTAAGCTCCGACGGCACAAACGGCTCTTTTCCGAGAATTTCGTTTGCGGCGTTTATGCCTGCAAGTATTCCCGACGAAGCCGATTCCATATAGCCTTCAACACCCGTTATCTGACCCGCAAAATAAAGACCTTTGCGTGCCTTGAAACCGAAACGGCTGTTGAGGTGTCGGGGGGAATCGATAAA
This sequence comes from Acutalibacteraceae bacterium, assembly GCA_045542175.1. Taxonomy (GTDB): domain Bacteria; phylum Bacillota; class Clostridia; order Oscillospirales; family Acutalibacteraceae; genus CAG-177. The sequence goes on from JAZQKN010000037.1 coordinate 68,377, forward strand.
GGTGTTTCTGTGCATTACACCGTATCTTACAAACTCGGCGTTACGCAGAGCGGGAATCATTGAGAAAACCCTTTTCTGCTCACCGAATTTGAGATTGGTCTGAAATCCGACGAGGTTATACATTGTACCCGCCGTGTTTTCTTTACGGAGCTGAAGATTTGCCCACGGTCTGTGACCTGTTCTCGGGTCGAGAAGGCCCGAAGGCTTCATCGGTCCGAAACGGATTGTATCGTGGCCTCTGGACGCCATAACCTCAATGGGCATACAGCCTTCGTAAACACCCTTGCGTTTATCGAATTCGTGGGTCGGTGCACTTTCGGCATTTACAAGGGCTTCGTAAAAAGCTTCGTATTCCTCTTTATTCATCGGGCAGTTGATATAGTCATCGGGGTCTCCTCTGTCGTAGCGCGACTGCATAAACGCTCTTTCAAGGTCTATGCTTTCGACGGTGACAATGGGTGCCGCCGCATCAAAGAAACTGAGACTTCCGCCGCAGAGCTCCTTGATTTTTTCTGAAAGTGCTTCCGATGCAAGAGGACCCGCCGCAATGATAACGTTGCCTTCGGGAATTTCGGTAACTTCTTCCCTGATAACCGTTATCTCTTTGCGTGACGTAATCTTTTCGGTAACAAGAGCCGAAAACTTATCTCTGTCAACCGCAAGCGCTCCGCCCGCGGGCACAGCCGTTGCTTTTGCGCATTCTATACAGAGTGAGCCGAGCATTTCCATTTCTGCTTTCAGCATACCCGCCGCACAGCCCAGACGCATTGCTTTGAAAGAGTTTGAGCAAACAAGCTCTGCAAAACCGCTGCCCGAATGGGCGGGAGAATATTTAATCGGCTTCATCTCGTAAAGCTCAACCTCTATTCCCCTGTTTGCAAGCTGCCATGCGGCCTCAACACCCGCAAAGCCTGCACCAATTACTTTAACTTTATTCATCGTTCTTTTTCTTTCCTGCTGATTTTTCGTATCCGCAGCCCTTTGCCATACAGACAAGCTTGCCTGTCTTCTTTTTGAAGAGAATCTTGCCGCAGTTGGGGCAGTTTTCTTCAGCGGGAGCATCCCAGCTCATAAAGTTACACTTGGGCCAGTTGCCGCAACCGTAGAAAACGTGGCCTTTCTTGGACTTTCTTTCGATAATTTCGCCGCCGCATTCGGGACATTTTGCCCCCGTGTTAACGATAAGCGGCTTTGCATTTTTGCACTCGGGGTAACCGGGACAAGCAAGGAATCTTCCGAATCTGCCTGTCTTGATAACCATCATTCTTCCGCACTTGTCGCAGGGAATGTCGGTTGTGTCTTCCTCAAGCTGAATTTTAACGTTTTTCATATCAGCCTTGGCTTTATCGAGTGTCTTTTCAAAATCGGTGTAGAATTCGTCAAGCATCTTGATATAATCAACCTGACCGCAACCGACGTCGTCAAGATTGCTTTCCATCTGTGCGGTAAACTTTGTGTTAACAATTTTGGGGAATCTTTCTTTAAGAAGATTTGTTATTGCAACGCCGAGCTCTGTAGGTACAAGCTGTTTGCTCTTGCGCTGAATATATCCTCTCTTGATAACCGTTGAAAGAATTGTTGCATAAGTGCTGGGTCTGCCTACACCGTTTTCTTCAAGCTCTTTGATAAGCGAAGCTTCTGTGAATCTTGCGGGAGGCTGGGTGAAATGCTGATTTGCGTTAACTTCACGCATCTTGAGCTTTTCGTCAGCTTTGATTTCGGGAAGCACACCCTTTTCGCTATCCTCTTCAGCAAGCTCATAAAGCTTTGTGAAGCCGTCAAACTTAACCGAATAGCCTGCAGCACTGAAGATACAGTATTTGCCCTCTTCGCCCTTTGAAGCGAGAATTTCAGCCTTAACGGTATTCTGAACACAGCTTGCCATAAGGCTTGCCATAAATCTTTTCCAGATAAGAGTATAAAGCTTATACTGGTCTGAGGTGAGGCTGCTCTTTACCTGCTCGGGAGTGAGCGAAGGCACGGAAGGTCTGATAGCTTCGTGACCGTCCTGAGCATTTGACCTCGATTTATAATATACGGGTTTTTCGGGAACATATTCTTTGCCGAAGTTATTTGCGATAAAATCTGTTGCGGCGGCTCTTGCTTCTTCGGAGATACGGAGTGAGTCTGTTCTCATATAGGTGATAAGACCTATCATACCCATACCGCTTACGTTAACACCTTCGTAAAGCTCCTGTGCCGCACGCATTGTTCTCTCTGCCTGGAAGCCGAGTTTTCTTGAAGCTTCCTGCTGAAGAGTTGACGTGATGAAAGGAGGAGCGGGATTCTTTTTTCTTGTTCCTTTCTTAACGGATTTAACGGTGTATTCCGCGCCGTCAAGTCTTGCAAGGTAAGAATCTGCCTGCTCTTTGTTTGTGATTTTGATTTTGCCGTTTTCATCGGAATAAAGAGTTGCAGTAAGAACTCTTCTCTGTGCAGTTGCAAGCTTTGCTTCAATCATCCAGTATTCTTCGGGAATAAAGGCATTGATTTCGTCTTCACGGTCAACGATAAGTCTTACCGCAACGCTCTGCACTCTGCCCGCAGAAAGACCTCTTCTGATTTTCTGTGAAACGAAGGGGCTGAGTCTGTAGCCTACAAGACGGTCAAGAATTCTTCTTGCCTGCTGAGCGTTAACAAGGTCCATATTGACCTGCTTGGGGTTTGCCATACCGTTGGAAATACCTGTTTTGGTAATTTCGTTGAAGGTAACTCTGTTTTTCTGTTTAAGGTCAAGACCGAGCACGGTTGCAAGATGCCACGAAATTGCTTCTCCCTCACGGTCAGGGTCGGCTGCGAGATAAACTGCTTCGCTGGATTCAACCTTTTCCTTGAGCTCTTTAACAAGCTTTTCCTTTCCCTTGATGAGAGCATACTTGGGCATAAAGTTATTCTTTACGTCAACGCTGAGCTTTGCCGCAGGCAAGTCTCTGATGTGGCCCTTTGATGCAATAACATCAAAATCTTTGCCAAGATACTTTTTGATTGTATTCGCCTTTGCAGGCGACTCAACGATAATAAGCTTTGACATTATATATTCTCCTGTAAATCAGTTTATTTTATTCTGTAATTTTTGCCTTCGGTCGCTTCGATAAGCCCCTCGAATTCCAGCATCATAAGCGCCGAAAGAACTCTTGAAACCGAAAGTCCGCTCATCACGCACAAATCGTCGGCGTGAATCGGCTCGGATTCAAATAAATCATAAATTGCCTTTGAATCGGGGTCAAGCGAATCGGGAGCCGCTTTTTTGACTCTTGCTTCGGATTCCCTGACCTTCTGTTTAACGGCTTTTTCCAAAAGGATTTCTGTTTCCGTTTCGGCAAGCACCGCTTCTTTTGAAAGATTGAGTCTTTCGGGATACATAAGAGCAAACGATGAAAGAATATCGTCTGCACAGGTAGCAACTTTCGCACCGTCGCGGATAAGCCTGTTAACTCCCATATAAGCACTGGTCAGTATACTGCCCGGCACGGCAAAAACCTCTCTGCCCTGCTCAACAGCCCTGCGTGCAGTTATTAACGATCCGCTCTTTTCGCCCGCTTCAACAACAAGAACTCCGTGGCTTACGCCCGAAATAATTCTGTTTCTTGCGGGGAACGAATATCTCGTTGCCTTTGTGAAAGGTGTGTATTCCGTTATCAGCGCACCGTTATGAGCAACCTCTCTGCGAAGAGGCTCGTTTTCACGAAGATAGTCGCAACCAAGACCGCAACCCATAACACAAACCGTTTTGCCGCCGCTTTCAAGCGCGCCTTCGTGAGCGGCACTGTCAATACCGAGTGCTCCACCACTGACCGTTACCGCACCTTTCGCCGCCATATCGGCACTGATTTTCCGTGTGATAGCTATGCTTTCATACGAAGGCTTTCTTGTACCTACAACTCCTACGGCTATTTTTTCGTTAAGACACGATATGTCACCGTCAACAAAAAGTACAAGAGGCATATCGGGAATTCTTCTGAGAAGTTCGGGATATTCCGAGTCTTCTGGGGTATAAACCTTCCAGCCGTTGCGGCTGCAAAGTTCGAGTGCGTTTTCCGCATTTTTTAACGAAGTGCTTTCAAAAGCATCAATCTGTCTGCGTGAAAAAACGCCCGCAATAATTCTTTGCGTTCTGTTCGCTTCGTAAACGTCACGTGCGTTTGCAAAGGACGAGAGTATTTCGTCAACCCTTGCTCCCGCTCCCAGCACTTCCGAAAGCCAAATCCAATATTTTTTGTTATCGTTCATCGTTTAAGCTCCCAAGCAAGAATTGCCGCTGCAGCCGAAGCATTGAAGGATTCCGCTCTGCCGCACATCGGGATTGTTACTCTGTCAGTGCAGGCTTCGATTGTTTTTTGCGAAAGACCCGAGCCTTCATTACCGATGCAGATAATAACGCCGCCGTTCAGGTCGGCTTTTCTTATATCCATTGCATCATAGGCGGGCACAGATGCGTAAACCTTCATACCTTTCTGCCTTGCCGCTGAAATAAATTCAGGCATATCGGAGCTTTCGGTTACGGGAAGTCTGAGTGATGAACCCATCGCCGCACGCAATGCCTTTGGATTATATACGTCGCAACCGCCGCTGACGATTATGCCGTCAAGACCGATTGCTTCGGCGCTTCTGCAAACCGCTCCGAGATTTGAGGGGTCCTGTAAATTTTCAAGAGCAAGATATTTTCCGTCAGCCTTAAGCTCACCCGAAATCTCCCTTGCCTTGCAAATGCAGAAAACTCCCTGCGGATTCTCCGTACCCGAAAGCTTTTTTGCAACGTCCGTGCTTATTTCAAAGCATATGCAACCGCTATTAATAATACTCTCGGTGTAGGCCGAATATTTATCAAGCGCCGCCGCAGTAAAGAATGCCTGCTTTATTTTGATGCCTGTTTTTGCGGCATCGCTGCAAAGCCGTGCACCCTCGAGAAAGAACTCTCCGTTTTCTTTTCTGAACGAAGCGCTTTCTCCAAGGCGAACGGCATATTTTATTCTTTCGTTTGTACGGGCGGTTATTTTTTCTATCATAATTAATTTGATACCTTTATATTATAGAATTCGGCGAAATTCTGCACAAAATGTGCAAATTTCCGCAAAATACGTTTACGCAAAACGCAATGACTCCCCGCAATATACCCGATTGCGAAGAGTAAAATAGCTTTTATAATTTACCACTTTTAAGTGCGGAAACACTGTCCGAAAATAGAAATAATCAGAGATGTAATAAAAATTACACCTCTGATATTACTTCAAAATAATTAGTTGAGAGCTGCCTTAGCCTTCTCTGTGAGAGCTGTGAATGCAGCGGGATCAGCAACTGCGATTTCAGCAAGCATCTTACGGTTAAGGTTGATATCAGCCTTCTTGAGACCGTTGATGAATGTTGAATAGTTCATACCGTTCATCTTGCAAGCTGCTGAAATACGAGAAATCCAAAGACGACGGAAATCACGCTTCTTCTGCTTTCTGCCGATGTAAGCATAGTTGCCGCTCTTCATAACAGCCTGCTTAGCAGTCTTGAAGAGAGTGCTCTTTGAGCCATAGTAGCCCTTAGCGAGCTTGAGTACTTTATTTCTTCTCTTACGAGTCATAAGTGCGCCTTTAATACGAGCCATTTTTAATATCCTCCGTTAATCAATAAAAAGTAGTTTACAAAGTTCCTCGGCTTATTTATAAGGAACAAGGCGTTTGATCTGCTTGCAGTTTGTAACATCTGCAACAGCAACCTTGCGAAGATTTCTCTTACGCTTTGTGCTCTTCTTGTTGAGAATGTGTGACTTGTAAGCATGGGCACGCATGGGCTTGCCGCCTTTTGAAATCTTGAAACGCTTCTTAGCGCCGCTGTGAGTCTTAATCTTGGGCATGGTTTATTTCCTCCTTAATAATTAACACTTTGATTATTTTGCGCTCTTGGGAGCCATGAACATCAGCATCTGTCTGCCTTCGAGTTTTGCAGGCTTTTCAACATTGGCACAATCAGCCAGGGCATCCGCACAACGCTTCATAATTGTAAGACCGAGCTCGGGATGAGCCATTTCACGGCCTCTGAAACGAATGGAAACCTTAACTTTGTCGCCTGAACCTATAAACTTGCGGGCATGATTGATTTTTGTTTCAAAGTCATGAGTGTCGATATTAAGTGAAAGTCTGATTTCCTTAATTTCAACAACTTTCTGGTTCTTTCTGGCTTCTTTCTCTCTTTTTGCCTTTTCAAAGCGGAATTTTCCGTAATCCATAATTTTGCAAACGGGGGGCTTGGCTGCGGGTGCAATCTTAACGAGATCAAGATTTTTGCTCTCTGCAAGTTTAAGAGCTTCCGCAGGTGACATAATGCCGAGCTGTTCGCCTTCATTTGAAATAACTCTTATTTCTTTGTCACGGATTTCCTCATTGATTTGCTGTTCTTTGCTGCTGATGTTAAAGCACCTCCTGAAAAATAATTGGAACCTATGCAAACAAAAAAGCGAGGGCAGGAAACCTGACCTCGCATAAAATCAACGCTTAAAACAGACGCTTCTGCCCCTGTTCGAAAGAAAGCTATTGACCGACTCAGGACTTCCCCGGAAGGTGAGAGCATCACCTGCTCTGCTTTATTGTGCAAGTCATTTTATAATATCTTTCCGGAAAAGTCAAGAGTTTTTTGAAAATTTATTTAATTTTTCCTATCAGCATTATTCCGGCGGATATAAGCGAGCCTACAGCAAGGAATAAAAGAGCCGTAAGACCGTTAACCGCTTCGCCGAGTCCCGTGCAATATAAAGCCGTGGTCAAAGCAAAACCAAGCACGCTCAGAACAATCTGAACAATTGAAGCAAGGCGGAGCTTCGAGCTTATGCCGCAGGAAGCCGCAACCGCTCTGAGCATTGAAAACGCCGTGCCGTCGTGAATAATTCCGGCGGGAAGCTTATCGCAAACCGCGTCTCTTCTTCTCTTGAAGAGTCTGCCGGCAGTTGACGAAAGAACTTTGAAAGTTTCCTGAGGAAGACCGAAGCTTTTTGAAATAAGCTCTTCGGTAATATTAACGTCGTTTGTTCTTACAAGCACCTGAATACCGTTGCTTTCGAGCATACGGAAATAGCCCTCAAGATTTTTATCAACCGCATAGCTCACAACGAAGAGCGCCGCAAGCTTGCCCGCAACGGCTAGATACATAACCTTTCTGCCGCTGTGAGAATACTTTTCTTCCACCGATTTATCGGGCACTTCAACGTTATGGTGAACAAGAAGACTTCTGTTACCCAGAAGAACTTTCTGATTGTGAATTCTTGCGGTAATACCGAGTTTATCCTCATAAACAAGCTCTTTGACGGGAGGAAGAATATCCTGTCTGCCGTCAACAACCTGTTCAAAGCTGTCTCTGAGCGGACCGCCCGATTTGATTACAAGTGCCGCCGCATAAAGAAGCACGTCGTCGATTCTGATATTCTTGAAATCCTTCATACCGTGCATCGTACATCTGCTGCGGTCAAAAATATCCGCAGAATCAAGCACAACCGCATTTGCACAGGCAGTCTGCTCTGCCGTGCCTATGCCTGTAATAACAGTACCCGTAGGATTGAGACTGTAGTTTGTTACACGGGTTATGAAAGCGGAAATAAACGATGAGAATACGGGTGCACAAACACAAAACGTTCCTGCAAAAGCCGAAAGAGCAACCGTTACGCTCTTATTCACTATACCCGCCGCAATTGCGGTTACAAGAGCCGCGCCCGCCGATGCCGCCACAAGAATCTTCATAAAGTTTCCGTTGGAAACCTCAGATTTTGAATTCTTGATAAAGCTTTCGGCAAATGAAACCTGTGAAGAATAAAGCAGATCTGCGTTGCCCATCATCAGGCCTCTGCCGAGCTCGAAAATTTCCGACTCATTATCAAGGCTGTGTACCGCATACATATTATGCTCATATTTGAATGCAATAACTTCGAAGTTTGAAAGTATGCGCTTTGCATCAAGCTTTTCCGAAACCTTCGCAAGCAAGATTGCAAAAATCGCAGCCGATGAGAATACTGCCGATCCCATTGCATCGGCATTTGCAACGGCGGCTATTGTATTCTGGATGAACGCTGCCACTACCGAAAGGCTCACAACGCTGTCGCTTGTAACGGTCATTGTTGTAAGAGCTTTGATGCCGTTTGCAAATTTTGTGCCGTGAAGTGCGGTTGCAGTGATAAGAAGCACCGCATTGAACACATTAAGTCCCACCGAGCCGGGAGTGAAGAAGCCTGTCTCAATTGAAAGCTCTGACGATATGTACGGTATAATATTGAAAATAATAAAAATCAGTTCAATTGCCGCAACCGAAATAATATTTACGGTTGCACGCTTGCTGATTTCCTGTAAACGTGCGTAAATCTGTCTGCGCTCTGCGGGAGAGGTGTATTCGTTAGAAACAGGTTTTTCACGCATTGCCTGTTGCTCTTTTTCAAGCTCCAGCTTTTTCTTTTCTCTTCTGCGTGCCCGTTCTTCCCTTGCACGGTCCTCGGGAGTAATCTCATAATCGCCCTCAAACTCTTCGTCAAGGTCAACAGCGTCAACAAGTCTGAAATCCCTTGCTTTCTGTTTGCGCTTTATCCAGAGATTTTCCTCAACGTCGGTTTCGCTTGTCTGTTCAGGCAGAACTTCAGCGGGAATATCCTCAAAGCCCGTAAGCACAATCTGTCCCTCAACGTCGTCGCTTTCGGGAACGGATTTTTCATTAGAAGTCTGTGCGGGTGCGCCGCCGATAACAATTGTTTTATCTTCCGCAAGCTCTTTCGCAACGTCTTCTGCCGCTCTTACTTTCGGCATAAGCTCAAGTCCTGTTTCGGTTGAAAATCCGTTTTTGCTTACGATAACGCCCGGTCTGTCAACGGGTCCGTCAGCTTCAACGTCAACCTCAACTGTGTTTTCAAGTCTGAGCTTTGTGAAAAATCTTGTTCTGTAATCAACGGATTCACCGCCGTTTTCCTCTGTCTTTTCTTCTTTTCTGAAGAAATCAGAAGCGGGCTTTTCACCCTCGTAAAACGGTTTTATTTCGTGAGTTTCCTCTTTAGCTTCAGAAACCTCCTCGTGAGCCTGAAGATATTTCGCGGTTTTATCCTCTTCCTGAGGCTCGTCTTCGGGCACAATCACCGTTTCTATTTCAAAAAGGGATTCGTCAAAGCTGTCGTTTTTATCGTAAAAAACTTCCTGACCTTCAACCTCTGCGTCGGCGGAAACAGACGAAATATCCCTTTCCGTATCTTCTTTAACGGCAGGCGTTTCACCCATAGGTCTTACGGTAAAAATGGCAGTGTCGAACTCTCTGCTGAGAATTCTTGTAAAATCCTCGGCAGGCGTAGGCTTTTCATCTTTTTCGGGAGGGATATATTCCTCGCCGTTTGTCTCAGCAATAAGCTTGTCAATATCGTCAATTGACCAGGTTTTTGAAGGCGATTCAGGTTCCTTGTCAAGTTCATCCTGTCTGCCCTTGATCTCTGCAAGAATGGCATCAAGATCATCAGTTCCTGAGTTTGATTTAATATAATCGCTCAAAATATTTCACCTACCTGTGTTTGGCTATTTCGTACATAAGAATACCCGCCGCAACGGAAGCATTGAGTGAATTGATTTTACCTTTCATCGGCAAAGAAACGATAAAGTCGCATTTTTCTCTTACAAGGCGGCTTATTCCTTTGCCCTCAGAGCCGATTACAAGGGCAACGCTGCCCGAATAATCCTGCTGGTCCCATCTTGTGCCGTTCATATCAGCGCCGTAAACCCAGAAGCCTTTTTCTTTAAGTTCTTCGATGGTTGACGCAAGGTTGGCAACCTTGGCAACGGGCACGTATTCCACTGCGCCCGCCGAAACCTTACCTACAGCATAAGTGAGAGAAACTCCTCTGCGTTTGGGAATAATTATTCCGTGAGCGCCGCAGGCATCGGCAGTTCTGATGATTGCACCGAGGTTATGAGGGTCTTCTATTTCGTCGCAGATAATAACAAAAGGCTGTTCACCCTTGCTTTCTGCGTTGTTAAGTATATCTTCAATTGAGGAATACTCGTGTGCTGCAGCCCACGCGGCAACGCCCTGATGGTTTGAGCCGCCGCAAATTTTATCAAGCTTGCGCACGTCGGTTTCTTTAACGACGATTCCTCTGTCGCGGCAATCTGCAATTATCTTACCGATTGAGCCGCCTCTTTCGCCCCTTGCAACAAGCAGACTGTCTATTGCTCTGCCGCTTTTAAGAGCTTCGGCAACGGCATTCCTGCCGATTATAAGGTCCTGTCGCTGTTCGTTTTCGAAATCCATGGGACATACCTCCCCATATTCTGTATATATTCGATTTATTATAACACAAAATCTTGCGTTTGAACAGTAAATTTATAATTTTTGCAAAAAAAATATTATATTTTTTAAAAAACAGCGCTATATGATGACAATTTTTGCCAATCGAACCCTGTAAAATCTAATCGTTAATATCAAAACGAAAGGATTTTAAAGCTATGGAAAAATTATCTGCCGAACATTCCGCCGATTTTGCGGACAGGCTGTGGCAAAAAGGCACCAGAATTTTTACCCTTTCCATGCATTTCTTAAGCGGTTTTATTCTGTCGGGCGCGGGTTTGTTTGCCGTAAAAGTTCCTCTCGGAGTCAGCCTTGCCGCCGTCTGTACGGGCAGTGAACTTATTCTGACCGTTCTCGGCGTTGCGTTGGGAGGTTTTCTGCGGCTTGACGACACGGACAGGCTGTGCTGTCTGATTCCTGTTACGGGAATTGTGGGAACGGTTTGCATTCTTGAAAAACTGCGTGTGAGCAAAAAACGCACTATTATTCTTGCCGTTTCGGTGTTTCTTATCTGCTTTGCGGTTTCAACGATTCTTATGTTTTCCGAAAACACCGCTTCTCTCAATAAGTTTCTGCTCAACCTGTGTTCTGCCCTCTTCTGCTTCGGCTCGGTGTTTTTTTATTCAGGGACGGTAAACTGCGTAAAACGAAGCGGCAAGGTCAGCACACTTGATAATCACAGTCTTATCTGTATTATGATGAGTCTTTGCACTCTTCTTCTCGGTCTTTCGGAGATAAGCATTATGGGTTTCAGACCCGCACGGCTCTTCGGCTCATTCGTTATAATCTGCGCCTCCTCGCTTTTCGCACAGGCGGGCGGCAGCATAGCGGGCATCTCGATGGGTGCTTGCGTTGCGGTTTCGGGCACAAGCGTTGCGCTGAGCCTTTGCTATGGTATAAGCGGTCTTGCAAGCGGGATTTTTTCAAAATACGGTCAGTTTGTATGCGCTTTGATTTTCACTGCGGTTACGGGCACGGCGGCAATTATCGACGCCACTCCCGAGGGGGTTGCGGTTTTTGCCGAAGCGGCGGTAGCCTCTCTTATTTTTGCCGCTATTCCTAAGAAATTCCTCAAGGCGGCAAAAGAAACCGTTACCCTGCCCAAAAGCCGAAGACTTCATTATGAATCCGACAGCGCCAAAGCAAAAATTCTCGGTGCATCGGAAGCGATAAGCTCCGTTTCCGACTGCGTGAAATCCGTTTCAAAAGGCATCGATGCCCTCGCTCCCGCAAACGACATTCTTGTGTGTATGAGGGTCAGGGAAAGAGTATGTGCCGACTGCAAGCTGAAGGATACCTTCTGCCCCGAAAACGGAGATTTTGCCGATATAACGCAAAAGCTTTCAAGGGGCGAAAGCATAAAGGCGGAAGATTTTTCGCTCAATTTCAACACCAAATGCCCGAGCGTGCCGAGACTTGCCGACTGCTTCAACCGACTCTACGCAAACCGAAGCGCAATCAATGCTTTACAGGCAAGCTCCGCCCGAAGCAGAGAGCTCGCCTGCGGACAGTTTGACTGGATTTCCGACCTGCTGCGTGAGCTTTCAGATGAGATAGACAAGCAGTCACAGATTCATTATCTCAAAGAAAAAACTGCCGCAAGAGTTCTTGCCGACAGGGATTTTAACGTTAAAAACGTCAGTTGCATTCAGCCGTTTTCGGGAGCACTGAAGCTTGTTTGCACCGTAGAGGATATTCCGCCCGCAACAAGTCTTTCTTATCTTACGGCGGCTCTTTCATCGGAGCTTGAAGCGGAATTTCTGCCGCCGAAAATAAAGGAAGTCAAGGACGGCAAAGAGCTTGTATTCAGACGCAGAGAAATCTACAACGTATCGCTCGGCACCGCCTCTTCAAGCTGCGGCAACAAAAAGCTTTGCGGCGATTATTCCGAATGCTTCCGCACAGAATCCAAGGTTTACGTTATTCTGAGTGACGGAATGGGTACGGGCGGCAGAGCGGCAATTGATTCCGCAATGACGGTTGAGCTTTTTTCAAGGCTTATAAGAGCGGGAATCAGCTTTGACACCGCTCTGAATATAACGAATTCCGCTCTCGCCGTTAAATCCGACGATGAATCGCTTTCAACCCTTGACGTTGCCGAAATTGACGTTTTCAGCGGCAAGGCAACCATTTACAAAGCAGGCGCCGCGCCTTCGTTTTACACCTGCTCGGGCAGAGTAAAATTCATTGAAACGCCGTCAACTCCGCTCGGAATTCTAAGCAAAGCAAGCTTCAGCAAATACGAAATCAACTTCAAAGGCGGCGATATGCTTGTGATGATGAGCGACGGACTTTTCGGCTGCGGAAGTTTATGGATACAAAATGAAATAGCCGCCTGCAGAGGCACGGCGGCAACGGATTTTTCAGAGCTTATTCTCAACACCGCAAAACGCAAATGCGGTGAAAAATATGACGATATGACGGTTATTACCGTTACGGTAGAAGAAAACTGAAAAACAAACAAAAAACCGCAGTGAAAATCACTGCGGTTTAGCTTTTTTTAAATAGCTTTATCAGTCACTTGTGTAGGGAAGAAGAGCGATCTGACGTGCACGCTTGATAGCTGTTGTGAGCTCTCTCTGGTGCTTTGCGCATGTACCTGTTACACGGCGGGGAAGGATCTTTGCTCTGTCAGAAGTGAACTTGTTAAGCTTGTTAACATCTTTGTAATCGATGCATTCAACTTTATCAACGCAGAATGAGCAAACCTTTCTGCGGCCCTTTTTGTTGGGTCTTCTGTCATTCTTTTCGTAAGCCATGGATTAAACCTCCTTTTCAGTTTAAATGGGAGATCTCTTAAAACGGGAGATCGTCCTCGGGAATTTCTTTGAAATCACCCTCGTCTGCAGTTGAATATGAGGGTGCGGGCTGAGCGTTCATAACGCTGTCTGCTCTGCCTGCTGTTCCGCTTTCGCTCTTGGAACCGCAGAAGCTTGCGTTATCAACAACAATTTCAACAGCCTTACGCTTGTTACCGTTCTTATCCTCATAAGTTCTGGTCTGGATGTTGCCCTGAATTGCAATCATTGAACCTCTGCGGAAATACTTGCTGATAAATTCAGCCTGCTGTCTCCAAGCAATAACGTCAATGAAATCTGCCTGACGTTCTTCGCCCTGACGGACAAAGCGTCTTTCAACGGCAACGGTGAACGAGGTCACGTAAATTCCGTTTCCTGTAGTGCGAAGCTCGGGGTCGGCAACAAGTCTGCCCATAATTACGGCACAGTTAACCATAATGCGACCTCCTTAGTTCTTTTTAACAATGAGTGAGCGAAGTACGCCGTCTGTAATCTTTACAACACGGTCAAGCTCTGCGGGAAATTCGGGAGCAGCCTGATAATTGAAGAGAACGTAAAGGCCTTCTGATTCGTCATTGATGAGGTATGCGAGCTTACGCTTGCCCCATTCATCAACGCTCTCAAGAGTGCCGTTAGCTTCAATCATAGCCTTGAATTTCTC